>NZ_JBITCT010000028.1:0-141633 GCF_044453465.1 Streptomyces sp. NPDC051677 | reverse complement strand
AACAAGGACCTAGACAATCCTCATTCTCGCTGGTCAGAGGCACTTTCTGCTTTCCTGACCGCCTGCCGGACAGCCCACCTCATGAAAGCGCGAGGCTAAGCCCGAATTGGCATGAACCTGTCCATTCCGTTTCTCTGAGTTTTGGAGGCTGCCCGTGTCTCGCTTGAGTCCAAACCATCGTGCGACGTCCCGGAAGTCCGACGACGCGTACCTGCGGGAGCTGGGTTACGAGCCCGTGTTGACCCGGCGCATGGGCCCGTTCGGGAACTTCGCGATCTCCTTCAGCGTCATCAGCGTCCTGTCCGGCTGCATGACCTTGTACGGCTTCGGCCTGAACACCGGCGGCCCGTCGGTGATGCTGTGGGGCTGGCTGGTCGTCGGCGCCATGGTGATGTTCATCGGCGCCGCCCTCGCCGAGGTGACCTCCGCCTATCCGACCTCTGGTGCCCTGTACTACCAGGCAGAGCAGCTCGGCGGGCGGAAATGGGGCTGGTACACAGGCTGGTTGAACCTGCTGGGCCTGCTCGGCGCGATCGCCGGAATCGACTACGGGGCCGCGCTGTTCACGGGTGCCCTGTTCAACCTGCAGTGGGGATTCGAGCCAACACCGGGCAGGATCATGGTGCTCTTCCTGTGCATCCTCGCCCTGCACCTCGCGCTGAACCTGTTCGGGGTCCGGCTGGTCAGCATCCTCAACAGCATCAGCGTCTGGTGGCACCTCGGCGGCGTCACGGTGATCGTCGGCGCCCTGGCGATCGTGCCCTCCCACCACCAGTCCACCGACTTCGTGTTCGGTGAGTTCGTCAACAACACCGGCTGGTCCAGCCCTCTGTACGTGGCGGTGCTCGGTCTGTTGCTGGCCCAGTACACGTTCTGCGGTTACGACGCCTCCGCGCACCTGTCGGAGGAGACGACCGACGCCCAGATGTCCGCATCGCGCGGGATCATCCACTCGATCGGCTGGTCGTGGCTGGCCGGGTTGGTCCTGCTGGCCGGGCTCACGTTCGCGATCCAGGACTACGCGGGCACCGTGGGCACCGCGACGGGCGTGCCGCCGGCGCAGATCTTCCTGGATGCTCTGGGCGTCGCGGGGGCGAAGGCACTGCTCGTGGTGGTGATCATCGCGCAGTTGTGCTGTGGCAATGCCGAGACCGCCGCGGCCAGCCGGATGGTGTTCGCGTTCTCGCGTGACGGGGCGCTGCCGGGCTCGCACTTGCGGCGGCAGGTTGACCGCCGCACCGGCACCCCACGCATGGCCGTGCTGCTGGCGGTCGTATGCGCTGCCGTGCTGGCCCTGCCGAGCCTGTACAGCCCGGTCGCGTACGCGGCGATCACCAGTATCAACGTGGTCGGCATCACCCCGGCGTACGCGATTCCCATCTACCTGCGCATCAAGAACAGGGATCGCTTCCGGCCCGGCCCTTGGAATCTCGGCAACTGGGGTGTGGCCGTCGGCACGATCGCCGTTGTCTGGGTGGTATTCGTGACGGTGCTGTTCTGTCTGCCGCAGACGCGCCCCGCCGACGGCGGCCTGGTGTCCGTGGAGACCTTCAACTACGCGCCGATCGCTCTGCTCGTTGTCCTGACCCTCGCCTGGGGGTGGTGGCGGAAGCAGGGCAGCTCCTACGAAGTGCCGGCGCAGAACTTCGACCGCTCGGCGGCCACGTACGAAGACGAGGTCGTCTGATGACGGGAACCCTGAGCGGCAACGGCATGGCACGCCGAGCTGCAGCGTCCGCCCTCGAGCAGGGCGGGCGCTGCGAGAAGGCCTTCTCTCTGCCTGACCTGCGGAACCTCGTCAAGGCGGGTGCGATCGACACGGTGCTGCTCGCCGTCCCCGATCTGCAGGGGAGGCTGAAGGGGAAACGGTACGACGCGAACCACTTCCTCAGGCGCGTGGCGCATCACGGTGCCGAGGTGTGCGCCTACGTCCTGGCCACCGACATCGACATGAGCCCGGCGGACGGCTTCGACCTGACCTCGTGGGAGACCGGCTACCAGGACCTGTCCGTCCAGCCGGCCCTTGGGACCCTGTGCGTGGTGCCGTGGCTGCCACGCACAGCCATCGTGCTCGGCGACGCCGTGCACCACGACGGAACCCCCATCGACGTCGCGCCCCGCCAGATCCTCCACCAGCAGCTGACCCGGCTGTCCAGGCACGGCCTCCAACCCAAGACGGGAATCGAGACCGAGTTCACCGTCTACCAGGGCACGTACAGGGAAGTGGAACGGGCTGGGCATCAAGGCCTGCGGCCCGTGACGACGGAGAATCTCGACTACGCCCTCGATCACGATCCGGTCTGCGACCGGTTCTTCCGCCAGTTGCAGCGTGCCCTGGCCGGGGCGGGCATGCCTGTGGAAGCGATCAAAACCGAGGCTGGCCCCGGCCAGGTAGAGGTGACCTTCCCGTACGGACCCGCGCTCACCGCCTGCGACCGGCACCTGCTGTTCAAGCACGCGGTGCGCACACTGGGAACGCGCGCTGGACTGGCGCCCACGTTCATGGCAGCTCCAGAGACCGGGCAGGCCAACGGCCTGCACCTGCACGTCTCGCTCTGGTCGAAAGCCCTTGCCCAACTCCGCGCCCCTGACAACGAATACGAGCTGTCCCAGATGGGACGCAATGCAATCGCGGGGCTGCTCGCAGGGTTGCCGGAGCTGGGCCCGCTCTATGCCCCGAACGTCAACTCCTACAAGCGGTTCACGCCCGGCTCGTTCGCGCCGACCATGCTCCATTGGGGCCACGACAACCGCACGTGCGCTGTCCGTGTCGTCGGCTACGGCGAGGGCCTCCATCTGGAAATCCGTGTACCGGGGGCGGATGCCAACCCGTATCTGGCCCTCTCCGCGGTGCTGGCGGGTATCGACCATGGCATCGAGCAGCAGCTCGCCCTCGGCCCCGAAGCGGCCGGCAACGCCTACAGCGGCGGCGGCACCCCTGTTCCGCGCACCCTCGCTGATGCTCTGACCGCCTTCCGGAGCAGTGCCTTGGCCCAGAAGGCCTTCGGCGCCCACGTGGTCCAGCACTACGCCCATCTCGCCCAGATGGAAGTCGACCACGCCCAGCGCCAGGTCACCGATGTCGAGCGGCAACGATGGCTGTCGCGCGCCTGACGAACCCTCCCCCTCCCCAGAAAGGACCGACAGCTGTGAGCGCCCGACCGGCACGCGTACCCGCCCCCATTCCACTGACCCCCGCCCAACTTCGGATCGCCCAGAGGGTCGCGGACGGTGAGAGCACCGACAGCATCGCTGCCCGGCTCTCCATCACAGCGGGCACGGTCAGCGTGCAGATTCAGCACTGCGGACAGAAGCTCGGCGTGAGCGGCCGTGCCGCGGGAGTCCACGCCTGCTTCGTCACAGGGCAACTCCCGCGTCCCGAGAAGGTCGCTTCCCCGGAGGCCTTCTCCGAGACGGAGATCGAGGCATGGCGACTGGTCGCGATCGGCACGACGTCACAGGAGTTCGCGGAACGGGCCCGCATCAGCCGTGACAGCGCCTTGGGGCGGGTCAGGGCCTTGCGAAAGCGCGTCCAGGCCGAGAACGACCCGCACCTCGTGAAGCTCGGCTGGAGCCACGAAGTGCTCGACGAGTCCTTGACCGAGATGGCCTCCGGGACGGTCCTTCGCGTTCCCACCCACAGATGACCAGCTCAGGCCGCACTGTCAGTGGCCCATGGCAAGCTACCCCACCCACGAACAGACACGCAGCGCGTCCGGCCCATCACTTATCGTGGTATGGCCGGGTGGCCCAGCGAGCGGAAGGGCGCACCGTGATCGACATGCCCAGCGCACTCCACCACCTGGTGGAGTCGGTGACCGACACGTACACGGTGGTCGCCGAGCACCCCCGGTCCGGTGACAGCCGGCCTTCTGTCTGGGAGGTCAACGGGCCTGGCGGTGAACGGTGGTTCGGGAAGCTCCACGCGGGCCCCAAGCTCCACCAGCGTGAGGTGAGCGCATACCAGAAATGGACCGTCGCACTGGGGGTCGACCGTGCACCCGGGCTGGTCTCCGCGGACACACGGACGAGATCCATCCTGGTCACCGCCGTGCCCGGACGCGACCTCGACACACTGCGCCTGCCAGCCGAGCAGGAACGAGCGGCCTACGAGCAGGTCGGCGAACTGCTCGCCCGGTTCCACACCGCGGCAGCCGACGAGCCGACGCCGGAAGCGACGGAGGAAGCGTGGGACGAGACGGTCGCCCAGCTGCTGGAGCGCACGGCGACCTACGTGCCCGATCACGACCTCGCGATGGTGCGCACACTCGCCGGGGAAGCTCCTCCACGCCTGCCTCAGGTGTCCCAACACGGCGACTACATGCCCAAGAACTGGATGTGGGACGAGACCGAGCAGCGGCTGCGGGTCATCGACTTCGAGCGCGCCGAGCTTCGGTCCGCCGCCTACCGGGACCTGAGTCGGCTGCGCTACCGGATCCTGCGCCACCGCCCCGACCTCAACGCCGCCTTCCACCACGGATACGGCCGCCCCCTCACCAAGGAGGAACAGATCGCGTGCCAGGCGTACGGGGCACTGGATGCCCTGGACTCCCTGGGCTGGGGCATCAAGCACCGCGACATCGGCCTGGTCGACGAGGCGCACACCATGCTGGAGAACCTGCGCCTGGAGACCGGAAAGAGCCTGTGGGGCGGGTGGCGTACGTGAACGTCTTCGCTGGAACCTCCGCTTACTACCGCCGCTTCCGCCCGGGCATCCCCGTCGCCCTCGCGGCCCTTCTCGACCAGGCCGCGCCCACAGACAGTCCGCGGCGCCTTCTGGACATCGGCACTGGCCCGGGACTCGTCGTCCACGCGCTCTTGCCGTACTTCGACGATCTGCTCGCGGTCGATGCCGAGCCGGGGATGCTCACGGAGGCCGAGGCCATGCTCCGTCCCGCGCTCGACACCGCCCACCGGCTGCAGCTACGTCACGCGCTCGCGGAGGACTTCCTGCCGCCGGAGGGATGGCAGCCGCATCTCGTCACATGTGGTCGTGTCTTCCACTGGCTGAACCAGCCGCGTTTCCTCGACCGGCTCAGCGAGTACATGGCCCCCGAGGGAGTGGTCGCGGTCTTCAGCGACCGGAGTCTGTGGACCGCAGACAATCCATGGCAGCAGGCCGCCCGAGAGGTCGTCCAGGACTTCCTCGGCGAGCAACGGAGAGCCGGCGAAGGCGTCTTCAGCGCCCCAGGGCCGCCGTATGCAGATGTGCTCCGTGCTTCCGCCTTCTCGCACGTCACCTCCACAGTCGTCGCCGTCCGCCGGCAGTGGAAGATCTCGCAGGTCCTGGGCTACCTGTACTCCACGTCGTTCGCGGCTCCGCACCTGTTCGGCGATCGTCGCGACGCCTTCGAACTGGCCGTCACCAACGCCCTGTCTCCCTTCGTCGACGGGGGCGTGCTCATGGAGGACAACTCCTTCACCGTCCTCACGGCCCGCAGACCCTCCGCACACGGAGGTCGGTGATCTCTATGGACGAAGCAGGCTGGGGCGAGACGTTCACCGCTGACGTGCTGGAAGACCGGTACGGCCTAGTCGTCGATGTCGTCGAACCGGTGCACATGGGCACGGACACCATTAACCGGCGAGTCCTGACTGAAGACGGCCTACGGCTGTTCGTCAAGCAGTACCGCTCGATGGACGACGTGGACGCGGCGCGCAACGCATGGGACATGTCGGAGTACTGCCGGGCCGCGAAGCTCCCCGTTCCACGCGTGTGGCCTGATGCCAACGACAACCTGATCACCATCGCGGGAGGCTGCGCATTCGCCGTGGTCGACGAGGCTCCCGGCCGGGTGACCACGTCTGCGATGACGGTCCCCCTCGCCGAGCACATAGGTGTCGTCATGGGGCGCATGCACCGTGTGCTCGCCGCCTACCCGCTGCCCAGGCGCGTCCAGCACACCCGCTGGCGGACCGAGCCCATCGAAGACGCTTTGGCGAAGTGCGACACCGTGATGGCCCAAGCCATACGCCAAGGCCACGACCGTCTCGACCAACTGCGTGACGACCTCGACCAACGACGTGGGGACCTGCGCGCCCACGTCCACCTGTTGCGGGAACATCTGCCCGCGACTCTGGTGGAACAGGCGCTGCACGCGGATCTCAGCCGCACCAACCTGATCACACTCGCCGACGCCGTCACCGGCATCATCGACTTCCGCTGCGCCAGCGCGATGCCGGCCTGGGAGTTGGGGCGGGCGGCGTTCGACCCGCGCACCGTCGCCACCAACTCGGAGTGGGCCACTTGCGCCCTGGCCATGGCCAGGGCCTACCGCTCGGAGCACCCCAGCCTCCCGATGCGGGAGGTGCGGGCGTGCGCCCGGATCGCGGTGCTGTACATGCTGTTCAGCTTCTACGGCGCCACCACCGCCGAGTACGACCTGCCGCAGGAGGCGGACGCGGATCTGAAACGGCACTGGCGCGAGCGTCAGATCACCATCCGCCGCCTGCTCAGTGACCTTGAGGGCCTCGAAGACGAGCTCAACGGCCTTGAGGCGAGTGGAGGCACGTCGTGACCATCCAGCGCCTTCCGACTCCGCTGAACGAAACGGCTGACGATCGACAGCCTCAACCACGCACGGCATACAGGGGGACGTCTTGGCGTATCAAACCGTGATCGGTCTGCACCTGGTACTCATCCGCGAACAGCGTGCTCTGCAGGGAATCCGGACGACCTGCCTGGCTGGGCACCGCCCGTCGGCGGAGGGCTGGAGCCGATGACAACCATCCCGAAGCCCACCGCGACAACCGCGCCGACCGGCGAGGCGGAGGTCCCGGATGAGGAACTGAAGTTCGTCATCCCCGGCGACCGCCGTATCGAGGCCGCCAACGCGATCACGACGCGTTCGATGGCCCGGCGTCTGCCCCAACTGATCCGCCGGTCCCTCGCACTGGGCTGGCAGGTCGACCGCACCGCGGTCATCGCGCTGCTCAGCGTCCAGCTCCTCTCGGGGGTGCTGGAAGCGTTCGGGCTGATGGCCACCACCGGGGTGATCAAGCCGCTGATCGCCTCGCAGCACATCAACGGCGACCAGCTCCGCACCGCCGTGCCTTCCCTAGTCGTCCTGTCGGGGGCCATCGGTCTGCGTGCCCTGCTCGGCATCGCATCCACCGCGCTGTCGGCCCGGCTCGCCCCCCGTATCGCTCGGGAGGCCGAACTCGAACTCCTCGACGCCGCGACCAAGGCGGAACTGGCCGCGTACGACAACCCCGGATACAACGACCGCTGGGACGCCGCCGACCGAGGCGTGGAGGTCTCCAGGGACCTCCTCACCCAAGCCCAGTACATCCTTGCCACCTCGGCATCGCTGATCGCCTCGGCGTTCGTCCTGACCGCCGTGCACCCCATCCTTCTGCCGCTCCTCCTCCTGGCGGCCTTGCCGAAGGGCCTGGCCAGCGTCCGGGCGGCGCGCATCAGCTACATCGCCTCGCTCGCCACGACGAAGGACCGGCGGCTACTGGGCATGCTGCGCTGGTACATGGTCGACAAGCAGACCGCCGACCAGGTCCGCTCCGGCACCATGGCCCCGTTCCTGCTCGACAAATACCGCACGGCCGGGGCGCGGATCGACAGGACCACCGACCAGGCCACATGGCGCTCGGCCAGGATCTCCCTGGTGGGCGGGGCTGCGGGAGGTATCGCCCACGCGGTGGTGTGGGTGGCCCTGGCTCTGCTGGTGTCCGCCGGGCAGATCTCGGTCGCCGCCCTCGGCACCGCGTTCCTCGCATTGGGCCGCGTCAGCGCAGGACTGGACGGGGTCGTCGGCTACGGAGCCCAACTCTTCCGTACCGGAATGTACTTGGACGACTGGGCGGACTTCATCGACGAAGCCGGTGGGCATCGCATCGACCGCGGCCCTCAGGCACCGGCCGCCCCCATCGTCGTACGCGCCGAGAACATCATCTTCCAGTACCCGAGCGCCGACCGTCCAGCCCTCGACGACGTCTCCTTGGAGGTCCGGCGCGGAGAAGTCCTCGCGCTGGTGGGCGAGAACGGCTCCGGCAAGACCACCCTCAGCAAGATCCTCTCGGCTCTGTACCTGCCCGATCAAGGAGCCGTCTCCTGGGACGGCACCGACACAAGGCACCTGGACGCGCATGCCACCTGGGCGCAGGTCGCCGTCGTACCCCAGTCCTATGCGAACTGGCCCCTGTCGGCGAGGGAGAACATCACCCTCGGGCAGACCACCGAGGACGGGGACGCCGCCGTGCTCGCCGCGGCGCATGCCGCAGGCGCCGACGAGGTCATCGACGGACTGCGCAGCAGGCTGAACACCCTGCTGGCCAAGGAATGGTGGGGCGGGCAGGAACTGTCCGGCGGACAGTGGCAGAGGATCGCGCTCGCCCGCGCATTCCATCGGCCGGCCGGACTACTCGTCCTAGACGAACCTACCGCAGCCCTGGACCCGAGGGCCGAGCACCGCATCTTCACCGGGCTCCGCCGCCTCGCCGCCGACCGCGCCGTCGTCCTGGTCACTCACCGGCTCACGAACGTGACCGTCGCAGACCGCGTCGTTGTCTTGGACAAAGGGCGTGTGATCCAGCAGGGCACCCCCGACGAGCTGCTGGCCCAGCACGACGGCCTGTTCCGTGAACTGTGGGATCTGCAAAACGAACGCACCGGCCGCGTACCTGCCCCGGCCGACTCCGAAGAGAACGTGCCACTGAACCAGCCAGCCCTGTTCTGAACGATTCGACATCAGCGAGAAGGCTCCAGAGATGAGCAGAGGGGTCTGTCAAACGAACGTTTTACAGTCCCGAGCAGAGACGACGTCGTACGAGACAGGTGGAAGCCCGGCCCGCCTGGCCATGGCGGACAGCGGTCGCGGTGAGAGCGGGCGTGCCAAACGAGAGGCGCCGGAACGCGGGCTTGACGAAGGGGTCGTCGGTCCCGGGTCTGCCTACCGCTTGGGGAGTGCCATTTCGTGGGACACGGCGTATCCAGATCTACGCCTCCACTCTGGTACCGGGGCCCTCGCAGATCCAAGGGGGGTGCGGTTCGGTTTGAGGGACGGTGATCACGCGGCGAGTGCGAGGGTGTCGCGGTAGCGGATGGCATGAACGCGCAGGTGTTCGTGCTGGGTGGGCCCGGCACTCCTCGTAGTCGCGGTTGCTGACCACCGCGCGGAGCTCGAGCACAGCCTCGACGCCGGCCAGGCTCCGACGGGAGCCGGTGACGTCCATCCGGTCCTTTCGCCAGTAAAGGGGCGTGCATGGCGCTGAGGGCGCTCCCGGTGGCCGGGGGCGCCCTCAGCGTGTAATCCGCGTCAGCTGATGCTGCCGTACTCCACGGGGAAGTCCGGGGGCCAGGGCTGGGAGAAGTCGAACAGGGACGGGTCCTCGAACTTGCGGTCCGCCTCGCGCCACGAGGGTTCGGCGGAGACGACGAAGCTGTCCCCGTCCGGTTCGATCATCCAGGTGAATTCCGCGTCCCCCGCGGGGAGGTCATGACGCTCTTTCAACACCGCGAACTCCGCCTCCGACGCCGGGCGGACGTGGATCCCCTTCTGGTAGATGGGCCTGAGCAGCATGAGCTCCACATGCCCGAAGTACACCTCGACGCGGGTGTCCGTTCCGTCGACGGCGGTGGCGTCGCTGCGCAGCAGCAGCTGCCGGTGCGACGCCGCGAAGCTGACCACCCGGAACAGACGTCCCTCTCGTACGAAATCCGCCATCCTCTGTGTTCTTCCTGTCCTCGGGGTCTTCGGGTCACTGGGCCCAGTCCGGCGTCGGCATGTCTTTGACGAGGCTCGGCACCTTGTCACCCGGCTTGGTGAAGTACCAGTCGACGGCCTCGAAGTCCCGGCGTCCAAGGATCACCTTGAGACGCAGCGTCGCCACTTCCCATGCGGTGCCGTTGTTGTTTCCTTGTTCGGCCACCGTCCGCCAGTCGCCGCCCACCAACGGCTTCCCGCGTTCGACGAGCTTGTTCAGGGCTTCCGCCGCGGTCTTCGCGTCCGGAACACCGTCCAGTGAAATGCTCAACTTCACCGACCTATTGTCCAGCGCCTTCTCGACGCCGGCCATCCAGATCGGACGCCCGTCACCGCCAGGGGCCGGCCTGCCGAGAAGCTTGTTGTTGAACGTCCGTGCCCCAGCACCGCTCAGGCCGGGGGTACCGCCCAGGGTCTCTGTGGCCAGCCTATCGGAGTACGGGTTGATCCCCAGAACGATGTGGTCGCCGTCCTTGACGAGCTCGTCGAGGATCCCCGTGAGGCACTCGTTGTGCACCAGGACCGGAGTCGACCCCGTGTACACGTAGTACGTGTGGTTTCGCGCGACCTCGAAGTTGAAGACCTCGACGGACCCCTTGACGACCGTAGTGCCAAGAACCTGTGTGGAGCCGCCGTCCCGCGCCTCAAGGGTGTCTCCGGCGCGCAGTTCACCAGCCTCGACCCAGCCCCGTTCCGGCACCCAGAAGCGGTGCGAGTCGGTCGCTTCGACCTGGCCGTCGGCGGTTGTGATCCGGACCAGGGAGTCGACGGTGTGGCGGAACAGGTTCAACACCGGCTGCAGGGACTTCTTGCCCGTGACCTGGTCCTGCGACCAGACCCGGTCACCGACCTTGATGTCCTCGATGGATTTGGGACCGTTTTCCGTCGCCACCTTGGTGCCGGCCGGGAAGCACCTGGTCAGCGCGAGCTTTGCGGTGATTCCCTCGATGGCGGCTTCGGTGAGGCCGGCGGTGCGCAGGGCCCTCCATGCGTCGTCGATGGCGATGCCGGTTCTCATGGCGGCGTCAAAAGCCGTCACGGCGTCCCTGATGGCCTTGATTGCGACATTGCCGAAGACGAGGAGGGCAACGTCGAAGACCGCCCATCCGCAGTTGCCCAGGGTTCCGCCGCTGCCCGTCGTGATTCTGTCCCAGCAACCGGTGAAGTCCTCGGTGAGGGCCTTCACGAATCCCTTGGCGACGGCGTCGTTGAACTCCAGCGCCGAGATCGTGTAGGTGACCTTTTTGGTCTCGGGCTTCAGCTCGACGGTGTCGATGAACAGGGTTTCGGCAGCCGGGCATCCGGACTGTACATCCGGGATGTTCGTGGCCGTACACAGGTAGATGTCGACGATGGTCTTGGAGGTGATGTTCGCGGTGATGACGCAGTCGCCGACGTGAACGATGGCGTTGCAGTTTTCCTTGTGCAGGATTTCCGGGTCGCCGACGGGTTCGGCCCGAGTCTTGTAGAAGACGCCGCCGACGCCGGCAGTACCGGCCTCGAGTTGGTCGTTGCGGTTCTTGGTCCCGGTTCGCCGGGCTGCCTCCTGGGCTTCCTTGGCATACGCGTCGGCGTCCTTCGCCGCCTGTTCCGCCTCCGTCGCCGCCGCATCCGCGTTCTTGGCCGCCGCTCTCGCGTCCTGGGCGTCCTGTTCGGCCTGGCTGGCGGCGGAGCGGGCCGCTGCGGCGTCGAGTTCGGCTGCGTCGGCGGAGTCGCGGGCGTCCTTGGCGTAGCCCTCGGCGTTGCCGGCCGCCTTGTCGGCGGCTGCCGAGTCGTCGGTGGCCTGCTTGTCGTAGGCGACGGTGCGGGTCAGTGATGCGGCGGCCTTGGACGCGGCGGTGGCGGCGGCGGCCGCGTAGCCGAGGGCCTCCTTGGAGGAGGCGGCGGCGTCGGCCGCGTACTGGGCGGCGTTGGCCGCGTGCTGGTAGGCCTCCTTGGCATCGCCCTTCGCCTGGTCGGCGAGGTTCTTGGCCGCGTCCGCTTCTGCCGCGGCGTTCTTGGCGTGAGCGTCGGCGACGGCCTGCTGCTGGTCGGCGATCGACTTCGACGCCTGTCCGGTCAGTACGACCAGGCCGGCGGTGGAGTCGGTGTCGACGTACTGCGAGCCGAGCTGGATGGCGTCGTTGGCCGGGTTGGCGACCTGCTGGGCTGCCTGGCCGGCGTCGACGGCCGCCTGGGCCGTGACGTGGGCGTAGCCGGCCGCCTTCGCGGAGGCGGCGAGGGCCTTGCCGACTTCTGTGTTCGCCGCGTTCGCCTGGGTCTTGGCGTCCTTGGCGTGCTGTTGGGCCTCGTTGGCCAGCTTGACGGCTGTCTTGGCCTCGGCGGAGGCATCCTGGGAGGCTTTGATGGCGTCCGCGACCGCGCTGGTGGCGGTCCTCACCGCCGCGTCCGCCTTCAGCTTGTCCGCCTGGGCGGCGTCCGCGTCGGAGCGGGCCCGCTTGGCGGCCGCTTCGGCCCGGGTGGCCGCGGCATCCGTGTCGGCCGCTGCCTGGGTAGCGGCGTCGGCCTCGGAGCGGGCCCTGGTCGCGGCGCCTTCGGCGGTGTCGGCCGCCGCGTCCGCTTCGTTCGCGGCGGCGCGGGCGGCGTCGGCTGCGTCCCCGGTATCCAGTGAGTCTGCGTAGGCTTTCTTGGCGTCAGCCTTGGCGCGGGCCGCGTCGGCCTTCTGCTCGGCGTCCCAGGCGTCGTCGCGCATGGCTTTGGCGTGTCCGCTTGCCTTGAGCGCGTCGTCCCGCCGGTCCCCGGCGGTCTTCTCCGCTGCCTCGGCCTTGCCCTTGGCGTCCTTCGCCCTGGTCGCCTCGGATTCGGCGTTCTTCTTGTGCTCAGCTGCCTCGGCCCGTTTGACGGCGGCGTTCTCCTTCTCCGACTTGGCCGTCTTCTCCTCGGCCTCCGCCGCCAGCCGCTTGGCGTGCGCGTCGGCGGCCGCAGCCTTGGCGTCGCCCTCAGCCTGCTGTGCGTCGGTGAGCTTGGCCTCCGCGGTCTCCTTGTCCTTCTCGGCGTTGTTCCGGTGGATCTTCGCGGCGTCGGCGGCGGCCTTCGCCTGCAACTCGGCCGTCTCGGCGGCCTTCTTCCGGAATTCCGCATTCGACTGAGCGGCCTGCGCGAGCGCGCGCTGCGCGATGGTCGCGCTGTCGCCGGCGGCGGCGCGGGTGGCCGCCTCAGCGGTCTCACCGGCCTTCTCCAGTGCCGCGAGCGCGGCTGCCGCGCCCTTGGTGACCTGGTCCTTCTGCAGACCGACCAGCAGACCGCGCCCCCGCGGAGCACCATTGGCGTCGGCGATGCCGTAGGCGGCCTGGAGCGCGGTGTCCGACGAGGTCACGGCCTGCTGCGCCGTCGTCAACTGCGTCTTGAGTGCGGCGAGCTGCTTCTTCGCCTCCGCCTGCGCGGCGGTGACGGCAGCCTTGGCCTTGTCCACATCGGCCTTCGCCGGTGCGCTGCCGGTGTGGGTCTTGGCGACGATCCGCACCTTCTGCGCGGCGGAGCCGTTGCACGCCGACAGCACCGCGTCCTTGCTGTTGTCGAACGTCGGCAGATGCAGACACTTGCCGGACGCGGCGTTCACCAGCGGAGTGGCGCTGCGCACGTCGAACTTCCACTGCTGGGCCTTGGCGCTGCCGCAGTCGCGGATCTGGATCTTCGTGCCGTCGGCGTTGCCGCCGTTCAGCACCTCCAGGCACTTGCCCGAGTTCGGGTTCTGCAGGGTGTAGCCGCCGTCGTAGGAGCCCAACACCTGCCACTTCTGGGCGACCCCGCCGCTACAGGCGTTGATCTGCACCGGGGTGCCGTTGGTCTTGGCGGCGCCCGTGACCTCGATGCACTTGCCGGCGGCGCCCGGCACCTGGATCTCCAACTGGCCGTTGCCGATCCAGTTGAAGCCGCCCTCGGTGTAGTAGTCCAGCCAGCGAGTGGAGTAGTCCGCGATCCACGACTGTCCCAGCAGCTTGCCCAGGGCGAACGCGCCGTCCTGCAACGCCTTGCCGGCGCTGTTGCCGGCGGCGAGCATCTGGCCGCGCTGTGTGGCCTGCGAGGCGATCTCCTGCTGCCATTCGGCGGACGCCTGCGCCACCTCCTTGCCGAGCACCCGGTTCGGGTCGATCGGACCGTGCCACGCACACGAGGCGAACCGGGTCTTCAGGTCCTCCACCGCGATGCGGTATTCCGGGGTGTCCGGCGCCGGCGCGGTCCGGGGAAAGCCTCCGGAGGCGAGGAAGACACGGGCGTCGTCGGCGAACACCCGCGGAACGAAGATCTCGTTCGGAACGATGGGTCCGGAGTTCTTCTTCCAGAGCTTCCAGGCCTCCTGCTCCTGGCTCGTCCCCCCGCTGGTGTACAGCGGATCACCGATCGCGAGGGCGGCCTTCTTCGTCTTGTCGTCCGCCTGCGGTGACGGGTCGTAGAACGGCGACTGCAGGTCGACCGACTTGAAGTACGACTGGTAGAGCCAGGGAAGCAGTCCCGTCTTGTCGAAGAAGTTCTCCTTCGCGGCGGAGCCGGGGTAGTTGTCCAGGCCGCTGACGGCGGTGCTCCACGACTGCCGGGTGTCCTCCGTCTTCTTCACCCAGGCGTCGGAGTCGTCGCTGTCCTTCTGCCATGCCAGGGCGAACGCGCCGGTGCCGTAGGTGCGGTCAGCCTTCTGGTGCAGCTGGTCCGCCGGCAGCGACAAGGAGGCGCTGGCCAGGCCGTACTGATTCGGCCCGCCCCTGCGCAGACCATCAGCCATCAGGCACTGGTCGAAGCGCAGTTGCTCGGCAGCCTTGGTGTCGAACCCGTCGTAGGAGTCGGCGACCGGGCTGGTGCGTGGATCACGGGCGGCGGTCGGCTCCGGCTGCACCGCTACGGTGGCGAGAAGAGCCAGGGAGGCGAGCGGAACGACCGAAGTCGCCAGACTGGCCAGCCGTCTCGGGCGTCTGCCCTGCTTCCGCACAGGTCTGCCTAACACACGTATCCCTCTCTCAATGGGATGGCTGTTGTAGGCGCACTCCTGGGAGGGACACGTCAGGCCCGCACATGGGGCCTCACGTGGTGTTGGCGCTCCCCCGTGGACACGCCGGACACTCCCGGACGAGCGGACTGGTCAGGTCCTTCCGGGAGCGGACGCCACCATAGACACGTTGCTGATCCACTGGGCAAGGGCTTTGCCATGCAGGGCAGTTACACCTGGTAACCGTGGTTCACGTGAGGGAATTGGGAGGATGTCGAGTGGAGCTTGTGAGGACCGCCTTATCGACCTCATTACCGAACCAACAGCCTTCCACACCCTCCGTCATTGTGAGATCAACGTCACAGTCGGAGTGAAGCCTCGGAGAGCGGGATGCCAGGATGTCCGGGTGGTCAGCGCTGAAGAGTGGATTCGAATCCGTCGCGGCCTGCGGTTCGGGCAAAGGTTCCGAGGGACGGTGACGGCAGTCCCGAGGCCGGGTGCGATCGGGATCTTCGTCGACATCGGTCTTCCGGTCGGAGGGTTCGTCGATGTTCTGCTCCTGCCGACGATCGCAGAACGCTGGCCAGACCAAGGAACCGAGGCCGAATTCGAGGTCTGGTGGGCCGATCAGCGACAGCAAGTGCGACTCAAGCCAGTTGACCCGCAGTTCCTGCGTGACGACTTCGCCCACTGGCAGGCGGACTGGCGGCCCGGCTGGCCAGAAGACGTGCCGGTGGACAAGGCATGGGTCGATGCGGCGGCGACGTATCGACGGGGAACTGGCGTGATCGAGGAGACACTGCGCTCAGCAGGCTGGCGGCCGGGACGGCACGTCTCGACGGACCACTGGCGCAAGACGCTCGAGAAAACCGGCCTGGTCCGCATGCACGATGCCGCTGAAGCCTTCTTGGCGGAGTTCGGTGGCCTGGACGTCCAGATCAGCGGACCCGGGATCACCTGCGCCAAGACCCCCTTCAACTTCGACCCGGACAACCTGATCGGCGAGGAAGACTGCTTCGCCGATTGGAGTCACACCATCGGGCGCGCCATCTTCCCCCTCGGCGAACTCGATGAGGGCAGATTCTTCCTCGGCATCGACGAGAGCAGCGAGATCTACCTGGTCGAGACATGGCTGGCTACGTTCGGCTCTGCCCAGGACGCGCTGGAGAAGCTCATCCTGGGCATCGCCCCGGAGCGGATCAAGACTGCCGACTGAACAGCCCTAGCCGGACCGGGCTCCCGTCCGGCGATGCTTCCCGGCAGGCCACACGATTGCTAAAGATCAGCCGATCGACACACTGCTAACGCGACGCGGAATCCGCAGTTTCAGCAGGACCTCCTGCTAACGGAGCGGCCGAACCTACAGCGGCTCGGCCGAATCGGCTTTCGCCTGTCGGCAGGGCTAGGAAACGGTTCACCAGCACGGCCAGGAGCAGGCCGACGGTGTCGATTCTGCACCCCCGGCCGACTATGTCCTTGGCCGCGTCGATGGCTTGGCCGACGGCGGGAACGTTGGTGGAGGTTTTGATGCTCTGTGTTCTTTAAGCCTCTGCGGGCTTCCCCCAATTCAGACCGCGCGATCCACCACCTGAGCTTCCAGCCATGCCTCCACCTCCGGCCAGCGGTAGCGCAAATAGCGGCCGACCTTGTGGGCTCGTGGACCTTGGCGTCGGTGATTCCATACGTAGACCGTGTTCAGCGGCACGCCGAGGAAGTCGGCCAGTTCCTCAGCGCTCAT
Source organism: Streptomyces sp. NPDC051677 (assembly GCF_044453465.1). NCBI lineage: Bacteria > Bacillati > Actinomycetota > Actinomycetes > Kitasatosporales > Streptomycetaceae > Streptomyces > Streptomyces sp. NPDC051677. Next base: position 125,261 of record NZ_JBITCT010000028.1, on the reverse strand, counting down.
CAGCGGGCGACGGTCCCCCGCGCCACTGGCGGCTTCTGCCGCACGGGCAGTGGTTCGACGCATGGGTACTCCAGAACTGCTCGGAAACGGGCAGGAAAGAACCACGCGAGCGGTTGCCCACTGTGGGTCGCGCACAGAACAGTGACATGAGATTCCGGCCGCGCCAAATAAAAGAACTTGCGGTGAAATTCCTGAGACTCTGCAGAACTCCCGAAAGACAGCAGCGAACCCTCGGTGAGGGTTCGTCGAACCCTCACCGATATCTCAGCGAGGATTCAGCTAGGGCGAGACTCTTCCCCACCACTCTGGATCCCTATGTCGCAATGACCCGGAAAATGCGTTTGACATTTCCGTTTCCCTGGATCAACATTCCATCCACTCAAGCCGAGATGAACGGTGACGCGATTCCACCGTCGATTACGACCCTGATACGAGAGAACCCCAGCAACACCATCAAGGCCGCCCAACAATCAGGAGTTAGGTCCATGCCGTACGACCGTTGGCACAAGTCACGCCCGAAATCCGGAGAGTCGGCCTGCAGGGAACACGGCAAGGTTCCGACGATGGATCACGGGGTCGGGAAGCGGTGGCAGGCCCGGTGGCGTAACCGGGAAGGTATCCAGCAGACGGAGTTGTTCCGCACCGAGGTGGAAGCCCGCAGGCACGAGACCAAGATGCGGTCCGAAGTGGACGACGGGTCATACATCAACCCTCGCGCCGGAGAGGTCAGGGTCGGTGAACTCGCCCTCACGTGGCTCAAGGGGCACGAGCACAAGAATCCGCGCACATACCGACGCCACAGGGAGCGGGTTCAACTACACATCGTCCCTACCGCAGTTGGGAAGATGCGCGTAAAGGACGTGAACGCGTCGTCGTTGCTGGACTGGCTGCACGACCGTCGTCGGCTGCTCGAAAGCTCCACGCTGCGCCTGGTCTTCGACAATCTTCGGGCTGTCTTCGACCTGGCCGTGGACGACAGCCTGATACTTAAAAATCCATGCCTCGCCAAATCGGTGCAGGACGCCAAGCCGAAGCGAGGAGATGGCGGTCGGGCAGAGCTGACCCTGACGTGGGAGGACACCGAGAAGATTCGCGCCGAACTTCCCGACCGCTACAAGGCGCTCGTCGACTGCGGTCGCGGTCTGGGCCTTCGTCAAGGAGAAATATTCGGCCTGTCACCAGAAGACATCGACTGGGCACACCCGGACGGCCCGATGGTGCACGTGCAACGGCAAGTAGTCCACGACGGCTCGTTCCTGGCGTACGCCCTTCCCAAGGGCGGAGACCACGAGGACCTGAAGGACCGGTGGGTCGAACTGACCGACGACGTGGCCATCCCCCTGCGCGAGCACATGGAGAAGTTCCCGCCCGTCGAGGTGACCCGACCGTGGGGTAGCAAGGACGGCGACCCGGTCACAGTGCGGCTGATTTTCTACACTCGGGAGAAGACCGCCATTCAGTCGAATTGGTTCAACTCCTACCGCTGGAAGCCTGCTCTGGCGGCGGCCGGCCTCATCAAGCCCCTTGACCCCAACGCGAAGGGACGGCGCTGGGAGAAGTCCCGCGACATGATGATGCACGCCCTCCGACACCTGTACGCGTCGATGATGATCAACGGTGGGGTAGACGTGTACACACTCGCGGATCGGCTGGGACACGCCGATCCTGCGTTTACTCTCCGTAAGTACGTGCACCGGATCGTGGGAGCCGGTTCCAAGATCCGCATCGCGGTCCGAAGCGCCTACACGAGGGCAGCGTGACTCCTGCACTGTTCGGCTTGTGCAACGACCGTGCAAGATGATCTTTGAACGCTTCGTTTACGCAGGTCAGATGATTCGTATAGGAGTTCCGGGACATCTGAAGGCCCTCAGAAAAGACGCCGTCATACCCCTTCTGAGCTGCGTAAACGCAAGGCAAGAGGGGGGTGGCGGCGCCTCTGGGACTTTTCTGGGACTCTTGGCCGCGACCGAAGAACCCTGTTCAGAGCAGGTTCTCGGCTCATCGTCCTTCGTGCAGACGCCCAGAGCGTCAAAGCCGAGAGTCCGTCCAGCTCAGGGCTGAGCAGACTGCGGCAACCAGCTCATCCCGGGACCCGCCCCGGTCGCTCCGGACGCCAGCTCGCACATCATGACCCTCGCGGTGTCTCCGGCCGCCATAGTGGACCCATGCCCTCCAGCCCACAGCACCCTGCGCCCACCACCCCGAGGGACGTCTCGGGCGCGGACGCCGAGGACCTCGCGCTGTACCGGGAGAAGTTCCGCCGCCGTCTGCCGGAGTCGCTGGACGAGCTGCACGGGCCGACCCAAGGGGTCGTGGAGCTGCCACTGCACATGGCCTGGTCCGGGATGACCTCATACGACCTGGGCAAGCCGCGCCAGCGTATGGGTCTGTACCGCACCGTCCTGCACGAGGGCCTGCACGACGACCTGCCCCGCTACCTCAACCAGGACCTGCTCCTCGACCTGTGGCCGGTGCTGCGCACCCTCGTCGGTCGTACCGTGCGGACCGTGTGGGAAGAAGCCTTCCCCCAGCTCGCCTCCCGCACCCGGGCAGCCGCGTGACGGACATGCCGGAGCTGCACACGCGGCTCCTGGCGGACGTGATCGCGCTCGGCTCCCCGTACCCCCTGGTCCTCACCGGTGGATATGCCGTGCGGGCGCACCGTCTCGTGAACCGCCCCAGCCAGGACCTCGACGTCGCCACCGAGAACCCGGCGCCGATGGCCGGCATCGCCGCCACACTCAGCGCCGGCCTGGAAGCCCGCGGCTGGGAGGTGCACGCGCTGGAGACCGCCCCGCTGTCCGCCCGCTTCACTGTGACCGACCCAGCCACGGGCCAGGAATGCGAAGTGGACATCCTCAAGTCAGGTGCGCCGTGCGCCCCCTGCCCGGTTCGCCCGGCGGGCCGCCAGCACCCCGAGGTCGGCGCGCATGTGCGGCGGTACGACGAACTTCGGGGCGTTGAACAGGACCACGCTCGCCTCGCACAGCAGGCAGAGCAGCACGGTGACCAGCGCCACGGCGAAGAGGACGGTCAGCGGGCCGGTGATGTCGACGTCCCAGAGGCCCAGGAAGAGAAGGACGGTGACCCCCCACAGGGAGAGGGCGGTGAGGGCGAGGGACCGTATCTCTCCTCGTTTGACCTCCTTGCCGAACGGCATGAAGGAGAAGGTCGCCATGAAGGGCTCGACCAGGTCGGCGTCGCGCCACAACTGGGTGACCTTCCAGGTCATGAACGCGGAGCCGGCCACGAAGAGGAGTCCGATGACGTACTGCATTGCGCGATCCTTCCATGTGTCGCTGGTGCTCGGCTCCCCGGCTGGGAGGGAGCCGCCGGGCGGGCTCCGAGGTACGTCCTCGTCCTGCGGAGCCCGTCCGACGCCTGCTCACTGAGGTCCAGCGGTCAGCTGAACCAGCCCTTCACGCTCTTCCAGCCCTTCGACATGGCGTTGTTGATCGGGCCCGACGCCAGGATGCCGGTGACGGCTCCCGCGCCGGCCCCGATGGCTCCGCCGATGACCGTGCCCACGCCGGGCGCGATGGCGGTGCCGATCGCCGCCCCGAGTGTGGCGCCCACCTTGGTCGTACCGAGGACCACGGCCGTGTCGACCGCTGTCTCGGCCGCCGTGAGGGGGATGTCACCGCCGGTGGACTGGTAGTTGGAATAGGCGGTGAACGCGACGCCGCCCACCAGCAGTCCCTTGCTGGCGACGCCCATCCACTTGCTGCTCCCGATGGCCGCCACGCGGGTGAGACCGGGATTGTCCCGCATCGCCTGCAGGATCTGGGAGGACTGCCTGGTGGAGCGCATCGCGGCCTTGGCGTCGGTGGTCAGACTGCCCGCCTGGGTGAAGGCCGACTGGACGTAGGAGCCCGAGGTCATGACTCCGTTGCCGGCGTTGCAGACGTAGTTCTGCACCTTGGACGCGATCCCGCAGTTGGCCGAGAAGGACAGGAGCGGAACCGGGTCGGGGCCCATGAGCAGCGGCGGCTGGGAGGGCGGCCCGTACACCGGGCCGCTGCAGGCCGCCATCGGAGGCGCCCCGCAGCTGGGCGGGCCGTAGACCCCGCCGCCGCCCGTGCCGCCGCCGCCCCCGTTGCCGCCACCGCCACCGCCACCGCCGCCACCGCCACCGCCACCGCCGCCACCGCCGTTGCCCGGGTATTCCGGGCACTGCGGATTGATCACGCTGGGGCAGGGCGCCGGCTGGTTCCCGCCGGTGCTGATGGGGATGCCGTTACGGCAGGGGATACTGCCGTCCCGGCATTCGGGGACGCCTTCGCCGGTCGGGTCGGCGAACGTCGCGGGATTGTTGTTGGAGTAGGCGTATCCGTTGAGGGACTGGCCCTGATCGGTGCTGAGTTTCGGGTCGACGCTGATGAACTGGCCGATGGCGGGGTCGTACTCCCGGGCATCGACATGGGTGAGGCCCGTTTTGGCGTCGTTGGTCTTGCCCAGGAACCCCTTGTCGTCCGGCCAGGCGCCGCCGGTGGTCGCGCCGCGGTCCTCGCCGAACGGTGTCATCCGGCGCTTGGTGACCGTCTGGGCGCTGTCCGCGGAGACCGCGAGGCTCTGGGTCCCCTGATGGTCTCCGGCGAGATAGCTGAGCTTGTCGGTCCCGGACTCGTTGCTGCGGATCGCGATGGTCAGGCTGCCCGAGGAGTAGGTGCGCTGGGCCCAGGTCGTGCCGTTCGCCCTCAGGTGGAGTTCGGTGTTGCCCGTGTACAGGACGCGTTCGCCGCCTTCCGCGCTGCGGATCAGGAGCTTGCCGTCGGCGTCGTAGACGTAGTCGGTCTTCTTGCCGTTCTCGGTGAGCTGGGAGAGCCGCCCCTCAGGGGACCAGAGAAGGTCCTGCTTGGCCGTCGGGCCGGGCCGGGAGGTGGTGTTGCCCGAGGCGTCGTAGCCGTACGCGGCGTCGGGTGCGGTGCAGTTCGCCGTCTTGCTGGTGCCGGACAGGACGTGCGGCCTTCCCTCCTTGTAGCAGTACGTCTTCGTGGTGTCGGCGGTCGCCTTGTGCTGGATCTCGGCGGTGCGCTGCCCGCCCTGGCTGTACTGGTAGTCGGTCCAGTAGGGGGCGGGGCCGGAGAGGCTCGATGCGCTGGGCGCGTCGGAGCACTTCTGCGAGGAGGGCGTCCAGGCGCTCTTCAGCCGTCGGTTGCCGTCGTAGCTGAGGCACTGCGTCTCGGCCGCGGTCGTGCCCCCGAGGGTGGTCGGGTCGGAGATCGCCGTGATGTTGCCGGCCTGGTCGAAGGTGTAGTTGAGGTCCATCAGCATGTACGGGTGGGTCTGGTCCGTGACATGCGTGTCGGTGAGGCGGTCGGTGCCCTCCTCGAAGGTGTTGGTGACATAGACCTTCTTGGCGGCTTCGGTGTTCTGCGTGCCCATCGTGTACTGCTGGGCGAGACCGACGGCCGAGTAGTCGGCGGCCAGCAGATAGCCCGTGCTGCCGGTGATCGAGGTGACCTGGCCGAGGGGGGTGTAGCCGTAGTCGATGCTCTCGGCCGCCAGCCCGCCCAGCCCGGGCTCCTGGTTGTTGCCGAGCGTGCCGTCGAGGCGGTACGCGCTGGAGAACGAGATCGTGGCCGGCGCGCCGGCGGCGACGAGCGGATCGCCGGCGGGCAGCGTGAGGGTGGTGGCCGTCGGACGGTCGAGGGTGTCGTAGCCGGTGACCGTCTTGGTGTACGCCTTTCCGGCCCGGCCGCCCACGAAGCGGGTGTTGGAGGTCGGCTGCCCCTTGAGCACGGTGTCGTAGGTGTACTCGGTGAGCTGGTGGGCGTCGTCCTGGACGCCGTCCCAGGTGCCGGTCGTCCGTCCGATCTCGTCATACGCGGTCAGGACGGTCTTGCCTCGCGAGTCCGTGCTTTTGACGACGCGGTCGAGGTCGTCGTAGCCCATCGTGGACGTGCCCTTGTCGGGGTCGCTGACGCTGGTCTGCCGGCCGAGCAGGTCGAACCCGTAGGTCCACTGGGCTCCGTCGGGTCCGGTGATGCCGCTCTGCTTGTCGTCCAGCGTGTACTGGTACTTGGTGGCGCTGTAGACGGCGCCGACGCCGTCGCCGAACTGGCTGTCGGCCGGGTCCGGGCCCGCGTACTCGCGCTTCTCCACGTCCCGTCCCCGGGCGTCGGTGAGGGTTCGGGTCGCGGTGCCGCCCTGCTGAGCGGTGACCGCGGTCGAATCACCGGTGTAGGAGGTGGTGGTGGTCCACCTGTGCACGCCGTAGACGAGGAGTTCGCTGGAGATGGCGCGCTCGGCGCCGTCGTAGACCGTCTCGGTCTGTTTGGGCACCTCGCCGTACTCGGCCCTGGTGTAGGTCGAGTTCGGCGCGGAGGCGGGGTCGAAGATCTGCTCGTACTTCTCGTAGGCCAGGCCCCGGGTGTCGTAGCGGGTGTCGGTGAGGACCCGTCCGCCCTTGGGGCTGGGTGACTGTTCCTGGAGGGGGCGCAGCAGTGAGTCGTAGAGGGTGTAGGTGGTGTTGTACGTCTCGCCGTCCGCCTTGAGCGATGCGGAGGACGCCCAGGACTGCTTGGCAGCGCTGAGGTCGTAGCCGAACTTCTGTGTCGGGCTGTAGCCGGCGGCCCGGTTGCGGTTGGGCCGCCATACGTCGGTCAGCCGGCCGAGGGCGTCGTAGGCGAGCTCGGTCTTCTTCAGATTCGCGTCGTAGATCCGCAGGTCGAGGCCGCGGCGCGGGTCTATGAAGGACGTGGTGGCCTGCGTCTTGGGATTGGTGACGACTTTCTTGGTCAGCGGGCCGGCAGCGGTCGGCGTGTAGGCGGTGGTGGTGGTCTTCTCCAGGGCGTCCGTCACGGAGGTGACGCGGCCGAGGGTGTCGTAGCCGGTGCTCTCGGTCTTCTGCCAGGTCGGGACGGTGGAGCTGTAGCTCTTGGCCCTGCCCTTCCAGGTCTTCAGGCGTCCGGCACCACCGAGACGGCGTTCTTGGAGACCCGCACCGGCATCAGGGCGACCTTGTCACCCTGGCCCGGTTCGAGGCCGGAGCCCGAGGGGGCCGCCTCCGCGGGGTCGGCCGGCGCGGGGGTCTGCGCGGGGGCCGTGAGCCGTTGGGTCGCGCGGTGCCGGGCGGCGACGGCGCGGCCCGCCGAGTTCCACATCTGCGCCGTGGGCGCGCGGAACACGGTCTGGCCGGCCTCGTCCACGGCGGCCAGTGCGCCGGACGGGGTCCTGCGGACCGTCAGCCCAGTGCTGTGCATGACAAAGTTGAGTTGCTTCAGCGCCTTGTTCGCCGCCGCCTTGGGGGTCTTGACGACCAGGACGTGCTGGAAGCCCTCGACGGTGGCGGTCACCTTGAGGTCCACGTCCGGGAGCACATCGGCGTACAGCGCGCTCGACCCGTTGAGCTGGGGTCGGGGGAGTTTCCCGGGCCAGTCGAGGGAGAGCGACCTGCCGTGCTCGCTGATCGAGACGAGCGGGTCGCTGCTGCCGCCGCCGGAGAAGTTCATGCCCACCGCGGCGGCCTTCGGGCCCACGGATCCGTCCGCGCGCCGCACCAGGGTCGCGTCGGGCTGCTGCCAGCCTCCGCCCGGCTTCTCCACCCGTACCGGAATCGCGGATTCCTCCAGGGTCGAGGTGTATCCGTCGGGGTTGGCGAAGACGGTCGTGCGCTCCGTTCGCTCGCCGACCACCTCCACCCGACGGCCGGACTCCTTCGCCTCGGCCAGGGCCCGCTGCCCCGCGGAGAGGCCGGCGGCCGGTTCCGCCGCGGCCGCCGGCGCGGTCATGGAGGGCAGTGCGGTCAGTGCCGCCGTCGCCGTGGCGACGACGGCAGCCAGCAGACCCCGTCCCGATGTCGTAGCCGTACGTCTGACGCGATGTCTCTGTCTCAACTTCCCCCACCCCAACGTCACTTATTGGCCACTGCCAGCGCACTATCTATATGGGGTGTGAAAGTTTCCGCACTAGTTACTTCACTATTTCGCCAACTCTTGACTCAGGTGCAACAAACGTTCCAAATGAAGCCGCTGCCTCCGCTTGCGCACACACATCGGACGGCCCCTGCGCCGGATCAGTATCCGATGGCCTCGCGGAGAAGCAGCACGGTGCCGCGCCCCGGGTGGGGTTCCGCGTTGAGGACGAGCAGGCGGTTGACCGCGCTGGGCTTGCCGTAGACCGCCTGGGCGCGGACGTTCTCCAGCGGGAGGGCGTGCTCCTCCACGCGGCGCAGCGCTGTGCTCAGGTCGGGCACCACCTTCTGCGCGCCGACGATCCAGACCGCGTGGGCGGCGCCGCCCGCGTTGGCGGGGAGTTGGCTGCCGCTGCCCGAGGCGAGGACGAGCGAGCCGGTCTCGGTGACCGCGGCGACGCTGTTGACGACGTAGTCGGGGCCGGCGAGCAGCCTGCGGATCTCGTCGGCGCCGGTGGCACGGTCGATGGCCAGAACGCGCGGCCTGATGGCGTCGTACCGGCCGCCGGCGTTGATGTCCTCGTCGATGCCGGACAGCCGGAGGGTCTCGCTGGCTCCGGTGAGCACGCTGGCGCCCTCGGGAACCAGGTCCTTGACACGGACGCGCGCGGCCGCCGCGTCGTCGAGGATCTCGGCGGCGAAACCGCCGGCACGCAGCGCGGCGGCCGCCCGCTCCAGTTGTTCGGCCGAGGCCGGGTCGGCGAAGGACGCGGCCGGGGCCGGGGCGGCCGGGGCGTCTGCCCGGGTGGCGTCCGCCGGGGCGGCGCCGGAGCCCTGCGCCGCGTGGGGCGCCGTGCCCGCCAGCGGGGAGGTGTCGAGGTACCTGACCTCGTACACCCGCTCGGCGAACTTCCAGCCCTCCACGGTGCGCTGGTAACGGTCGTGGTAGACGGCGTAGTTCAGACCCTGGCGTCCGTCGAGGGTGCGCGCGAGTTCCTGGATGTAGGCGCGGCCGGTCGCGGTGTCGCCGTCCAGCAGGATCGTGCCGGGGTGGGTGTTCTGCACGAAGAAGTCCCACAGGCTCTGCAGCCGTTCGCCCCCGGCGATGATTTCCTCCCGGCCGACCTGCTCGACCGGGATGTTGGGCATGCGCAGGGCGCCGTCCGGTGTGAACAGCGACGCCAGGCGGGGTCGGTCGCGCATCATCACCGCGTCCGTGAACTCGCCGCGCAGTGCCTCGATCTCGACGCGGTCCGCGATGGCCTGGAAGTCGTTCATCGAAGTCCCCTCTCCCTCTCGTTGTCGTCCTCACCGGTACGACGACGCAGCCCTTCGGAATGTGAGGCGGCGGGGAGGGTTGCCATTCGGACGAGGTCCGTCGGATCTTGCCTCGTTGCGTCAGGGCTTACCGACGAGGCGGAGTTCCGTGAGGAGGCAAGGCCGGCTCCAGGCAGTGAAGTGGGAAGGCGCAGCGCGCGACGGAACGAGGTCGCTGCCAGGCCGTGGCGTTCGGATCATCGCGAAAGACACGGACTGAGGCTCGACGCCGGCGGGGCTACCGGGGTCGCAGGGCGTGGAGATCCGGCAGATGGCGTTCGCCGACGTGAGGCAGGGTGGTCTTCCGCCCTTGGCTGTCGCACAGACGTACGCGCTGCCTCGGTGGGGACGAGTCCGTCTCCACGACGATGTCCGGGATGTCGGGCCAGGCCCACTTCCGCACCCGCACCACCCCGACCACGGCGATCCCGCTCGCCCGTACCACCGTGCGGGCGCGCCACAGGGACAGGGCCCACACGCCGTCGACGATGGTCAGAACTCCTATCAGGATCGCCGCGACCCAGCCCGGCAGGTCGTTGATGACCACCTCGAGCACCCCGCACGCCAGCATCAGCGCGATGAGCGCGAGCACCTTCAGCCGCGCGCGTCTGTCGGCACGGTACTCCCGCAAGATCACACCCGTCACACCCGTCACACCCGTCACACCGTCACACCCGTCACACCCATTCCCCGCCCTCCGGGTTGCCTACTTGGCGGCCCAGTAGCCCAAGTTGTTCCGATTCCCCTCCGCCGCCCGGCGCGGCGCGTCCGGCGATCCCAGCAGACCGTACGGCAGATACCCGGACCGGACACCGAGTTCCCACCCATGGACCTGGACGGCGAGGCAGGCCAGGGCGAGGGCGCCGAGGGGGAGGAGGGACCGGGGCGCGGGATCACCGGCATCGGCCTCGACGCTCTCCCGGTACGCGACCAGCCGGGCGACGAGGGCGTCCTCGAAGGCGTGCCGGTCGTCGTCGAGGAGTACGCGGAGCAGCCGCTGGTCCGCGCTCAGCGCGTCGCCGACCTCGTCGAGCCGCCGGGCGGCCTCCGCGCGCTCCCCGGCGTCGGGCTTGCGCAGCGCAACCGTCGGCCAGTCTCGGGGCAGATGCCCGGCCGCCTCGGTGAGATAGGGGCACAGGGCGTCCATGGCGGCGAGGTCGGCGGGGTCGGAGACGGAGGTGTACCGGTTGTAGGGCACGCCGTCATGGATGGCGGGCGCGTAGTCGCCGCGCAGCAGCAGCCCGGTGACCCGCTCCCAATCCCACACATGCCCGCTGACGACACACATCTCGAACATGTCGAGCCAGGTCCGCGCAGTGGGCGCCTCCTTGACTACGTCTCGGAAGGTGATGGGCCCGTCCCCGAACTCGTCGTCGTCCGGGTCCGTGCTGATCCGTTCCCCGACGAGGGGGAACCGGAGTTCCTGGTCCCCGTCGGGGAAGCACATGATGCTCAGCACTCCGTGCACACACTCCGCGGCGGTGACGGCGACCGTGCCGGCCGCGGCGTCGAGCCCCGGCTCCGTCACCGTTCGCGCGGCGACGTGGTCGAGCAGTTCGTCCGCCATGGCCCGGATCAGCGTCGGCGAGATGCTGCCGTACCGAAGCGAGTGCCACCGCGTGTAGGCCCGCCCGTCGATGTCGTCGAGCGCCTCGGCCAACCGCTGCTCGCCTACCTGATGGCATGTCACATCCCGCACGCGCCCCGTCCCTTCATGAACTCGACGACTGGACGAAGCACGTTATCAACGGGCACTGACAGCACTGGAGCGTTTCTTTCGGATCACCTCGCCGACCAGATGAAGACGGCGGCGATGTGGAGTCCGGCGAGGTAGACGGCGGCGGTCTTGTCGTATCGAGTCCTCCCAGCGCAGGGTGGTCGATCAGTCGGCCGGGCGGGCCGCCGCGTCGAGGAGGGGGGCGAGTTCCCGGGCCACGGTCGTCAGGGCTCGGACGTCGCGTTCGGCGCGGGCCATCAGGATCGCCCCCTCCAGGGCGCTGATCATGAGGGTGGCGAGCGCACCGGCCCGCTCCTCGGGCACGCCCATGTCCGCCAGGGCCTGGGCCACCGGCTCGGTCCAGGTGGCGAACGCGGCCGCTGCGGCCTCCCGGGTGGAGACGGTGGACTCGGCGCAGTCCACCGTCGCGGCGGCCACCGGACAGCCTCCCGCGAACCCGACGGCCTCGTACTCGTCGGTCCACTGCCGCACCATCTCGGCGAACAGTGTGCTGGGCGTCGGCTCGGGCAGCGCGGCGAGAAAACGCGCGACCCGATTGCCCGCGTACCGGCCCGCCCAGCCCACCGCCTCGTTGACCAGCTGTTCCTTGCCGCCGGGAAAGTAGTGCTGGAGCGAACCGCGCGGCGCCTCGGCGTGAACGGCCACCTCGCGCATGCCGGTGGAGGCGACTCCGTCGCGCCGGATGAGCTGGGCCGCGCTGAAGACCATCCGCTCCCGCGGGCCTCGTTCGGTCACCGTCATTGTCGACCTCCGCCACCGCGTCACGAGTGCTCCGCCCCTCACCCTATGACCGCCGTCATAGGGGCGACTACTATGACCGCTGTCATAGTCGGTCGGTGGTGAGTGCGGCGAGGGCGACGAGGGCGACGGTTCGGCCTCGGGCATGAGCCAGGCAGGGCGGTGCATCGTGAACGCAGATTCCGTTGGTTCCGTCGATCCCCACAGCTCCGTCGATCCCCTCAGCTCCGTCGATCCCCTCAGCTCCGTCGATCCCCTCAGCTCCGTCGATCCCCACAGCTCCGTCGATCCCCACAGCTCCGTCGATCCCCTCAGCTCCGTCGATCTCCTCAGCTCCGTCGATCTCCTCGGTTCCCTCGATTCCCTCGGCTTCGTCGGCCTCGGGGTCATGGGGCAGCCCATGGCGCTCAACCTCGCCCGCGCCGGGGCGCGCCTCGTCGTGTGGAACCGCACCCCCGGCCGGTGCGAGCCCCTGCGCGCGGTCGGAGCCGAGGTCGCAAAGAGCCCGGCCGAGGTCTTCGACCGGGCCCAGGCCGTGCTGCTGATGCTGGCCGACGAGAACGCCGTCGACGCGGTGCTGGGGCGCGGCGCCCCCGACTTCGCGGCGCGCGTCGCCGGACACACCGTCGTCCACATGGGCACGACCTCGGCCGAGTACTCGGGCAGCCTCCAGGACGACATCCGGGCGGCGGGCGGGAGATACGTCGAGGCTCCGGTGTCCGGTTCACGCGTCCCGGCCGAACGGGGCGAGCTGGTGGGGATGCTGGCGGGCGACGACGATGCCGTGGCGGCCGTACGGCCCCTGCTCGCTCCCGTCTGCCGCGAGACGTTCGGCTGCGGTCCGGTCCCGGGCGCGCTGCTGATGAAGTTCTCGGTGAACCTGTTCCTGATCACGCTGGTCACCGGGCTGACCGAGGCGTTCCACTTCGCCGACCGGCACGGGCTCGACCGGCGCCTGCTCCGGGACGTCCTGGACGCGGGCCCGATGGCCAGCGCCGTCTCCCGGGGGAAGGCGCTCAAGCTGCTGGACCGCGACTTCACCGTCCAGGCGGCCGCCGCGGACGTCCTGAAGAACAACCGCCTGATCGCGGAGGCCGCCCGCAAGGCCGACCTGGCCTCCCCGCTCCTCGACGTCTGCCACGCCCTCTACGGCGAGACCGTCGAACGAGGCCACGGCGGCGAGGACATGGTGGCCGTCCTGCACGCGCTGGAGGCCCGGACCGACGGCACGCCCCCGACCGACGGCACTCGCCGGCCCGTCCGGCCGGAGGAACGGCCATGAATCGGACGGTCGAGCGGCGCGCCCGCGTCGCTCAGCCCTCCGTCAGGGTGATGTCCTGCTCCTGCGTCGCGTGGAAGCGGGGCAGGAGCAGGCCGCCCGCGGGGCGGAGTTCCATCAGCGTGGCCTCTACGTGGGCCTTGCCGGGTTCGAGGTCCTTCGGGGTGGCCTTTCCGGTGTTCTCCCAGGTGTGCTCGGCGCCGTCGCACACGGCACGGCTGCCGCCGATGCCGTGCCGGACACCGGCGGATTTCTGGCCGACGGAGGAGCTGACGAACACGGGTCCCGTGTTGCCGACACAGCGGTAGGCGCCCGAGAGGGTGACGGTTCCGTCGGCGGCGATGCGGCCGACCGGGTCGACGGTGACGGACTCCGACGGAGCGGCGGTGGCGGTGGCGGCGGTGAGAGCCGGGGCGGCCAGCAGAAGCAGGGCGGCACCGGCGGCCGCGGACAGGGCGGGGCGCAGCGACATGGCAGAACCTCCAGTGGTGGGAGCCTCCACTGGTACCGGGCGGGCGCGTCCGCGGCGGTGATCGTCACTCCTTCGGTGGCGAGTCCGCACCGGTCGTCGATGAACGGTCGTGGAGTTGTCCTGGTGCTGTCACGCTTTCGGGCGCCCTCTGGCGATGACTTCCTGCCGGGCGCATGGTCTGTCCATGCGGGCCGACCGGACGGCCGACCCCACCGACGTGGAGGTGCGCCATGTGTTCCCACCAGTTTCCCAGCGCTTCTGCCGACGCCCACCCCGTGCACGTCGTCGCCGCCCACCCCGAGCAGGGCTGGAACCTGCTCTGCGACGGCACGATCGTCTTCGACGACTCCGGCGAGCTGCTGCCCGACGGCCGGGTCGTGGACCCGCACCGGGTGACCGTGACCGTGCCGCTGGTCGCAGAGCGGCTGGCTGTCGCCGCCTGACCCTGATCAGCGCCCCGGCCCGCTGATCGCGGCCCGCCGGCGCCGGTCACCGGTCCAGGACCGCGAACCCGTCCAGTTCGACGAGCGCCTGCTCGTCCCAGAGTCGTACGATTCCGACGACCGCCATCGCCGGATAGTCGTTGCCCGCCGACTCCCGCCAGATACGGCCCAGTTCGGGGGCGCACTCGCGATACGCGGCGACGTCCGTGACGTAGACCGTGACGCGCGCCAGGTCCGACGCCGTGCCGCCCGCCGCCGCCAACGCGGCCAGCAGATTCGCGAGCGCCCGCGCGAACTGTTCCGGCAGGGACTCCCCCACGACCTTCCCGTCGGCGTCGAGCGCGGTCTGGCCGGCCAGGAACACGATCCGACCGCCGACGGCGACGACGGCGTGGGAGAAGCCGGTGGGCGGGGAGAGTTCCGGCGGATTGACGCGCTCGACGGTCACCTGGCCTCCAGGTCTGCGTGTCCGGGATGTTCTGCCGGTCGGGCCTGTTCGGCGTACAACTCCCGGGCGATGATGCCTCGTTGGACCTCGCTGGCGCCCTCGTAGATCCGCGGCGCGCGCACCTCCCGGTAGAGGTGCTCCAGCAGATGGCCGCGGCGCAGCGCCCGCGCGCCGTGGAGTTGGACGGCCGCGTCGACGACGTACTGCGCGGTCTCGGTGGCGAGCAGCTTGGCCATCGCGGCCCGCTTGGGGACGTCCGGGGCCGCGTCGTCGTACGCCGCCGCCGCCGCGTGGACCATCAGACGGGCGGCCTCCGTGCGCAGCGCCATCTCGGCGACCTGGTGGGCAACTGCCTGAAGGTCCATCAACTTGCCGCCGAACGCGTCCCGTTGGGAGGTGTGGGCGAGAGTGGCGTCGAGGGCGGCCTGGGCCATGCCGACGGCGAAGGCGCCGACGCTGGGGCGGAACAGGTTGAGGGTGCCCATGGCGACCCGGAACCCGCGGTCGGGCTCGCCGAGCACGTCGTCCGCCGTGACCGGGACGGCGTCGAAGCGGAGGGCGCCGATGGGGTGCGGGGAGAGCATGTCGAGGGCGGAGCCGGTGAGGCCGGGCCGGTCGGCGGAAACGAGGAATGCGGTGACGCCGCGAGCGCCGGCCCCCTGGGCCGTGCGGGCGAAGACGGTGTAGAAGTCGGCCTCGGGAGCGTTGGAGATCCAGCACTTCTCGCCGGTGAGCCGCCAGCCGCCCGGGCCGTCCCGCTCGGCGGCCAGTGAGAGTGCCGCCGCGTCCGAGCCCGCGCCCGGCTCGCTCAGGGCGAACGCGGCCACCGCGCTGCCGTCGGCGACCCGGGGCAGCCAGCGTTCCCGCTGGGCGGGGGTGCCGTGGCCGTGGACCGGATGCGCGCCGAGTCCTTGCAGCGCGAGCGCGGTCTCCGCCTCCGTGCAGGCGTAGGCGAGGGACTCGCGCATCAGGCAGAGGTCGACGGCGCCGGAGGTGAACAGACGGGAGAGCAGACCGAGTCGGCCGAGTTCGGCGACGAGCAGGCGGTTGACGCGGCCCGGCTCGCCCTTCTCGGCAAGGGGACGCAGTCGGTCGGCGGCCAGCGTACGCAGCTCGGCACACCAGGCGGCTTGCGTCGGTTCGAGCGAGAATGCGGACATCTGATGTCCCCTCTGCCGTACGAGCGCTGTCCGATCTGTCTCCGGCGACTTCGCCGTCCGGACGGCCGCGCCCGATGCTGCTCGATCGTGCCGTGATCCGTCGGCCCCGGCCGCGTGTGTCTCCTCCGACAGTATCCGACGTTATCGCGTACCGTTGACTGTCGTCACCAAGGCGATACGCTCGAAGTGCGAGCCCAGGCCGACGCCCGCCCGGGCGGCCCAGCCGGACAGCCAGTCCATCCAGGCAAGGGGGCGCACGCCCATGAACGTCTCGGCCCATGTCGACACCTTCGCCCGCGACCATCTCCCGCCGCCCGGCCACTGGCCCGAGCTCCGCTTCGAGCTGCCCGAGCTGGACTACCCCGACCGTGTGAACTGCGCCGCCGAGCTGCTCGACCACGCCGCTCCGGAGCGGCCCGTCTTCCACACCCCGGCGGGGCCTTCCTGGACGTACGGCGAGCTGCGCGCCGGGGTCGACCGGATCGCGCATCTGCTCACCGGCGACCTCGGAGTCGTCCCCGGAAACCGTGTGCTGCTGCGCGGGCCCACCACGCCGTGGCTCGCGGCCTGCTGGCTGGCGGTGCTCAAGGCGGGCGCGATCGCGGTCACCGTCCTGGCGCAGCAGCGGCCGCACGAGTTGCGCACCATGTGCGACATCGCGCGGGTGGGGCACGCGCTGTGCGACATCAGGGCCGTCGACGACCTCGCCAAGGCGGAGATACCCGGGCTGCGGATCACGACCTACGGCGGTGACGCCCCCGACGACCTGCTGAACCGGCCGGCGCCGACCGAGCCGTACCCGGCCGTCGAAACCGCTTCCGACGATGTTGCGCTGATCGCGTTCACCTCCGGCACCACCGGCCGCCCGAAGGGCTGTCTGCACTTCCACCGGGATGTGCTGGCGATCGCCGACACCTTCTCGCGGCATGTACTGAAACCGCTTCCCGACGATGTCTTCGCCGGCAGTCCCCCACTCGGCTTCACCTTCGGTCTCGGCGGGCTGGTCGTCTTTCCGCTGCGGATCGGCGCCAGTGCGTTGTTGCTGGAACAGGCAAGCCCACGGCAGCTGTTGCCGGCGATCGCCGAGCACCGGGTGACCGTGCTGTTCACGGCGCCCACCGCCTACCGCGCGATGCTCGACGACCTCGACGCGCACGACGTCTCGTCGCTGCGGCGCTGCGTGTCCGCCGGCGAGAACCTGCCCGCCGCCACCTGGCGGACCTGGCACGAGCGGACCGGGCTGCGGCTGATCAACGGCATCGGCGCCACCGAACTGCTGCACATCTTCATCTCGGCGGCCGACGAGCGCATCCGGCCCGGCACGACCGGCGTCCCCGTGCCGGGCTGGCACGCGCGCGTGCAGGACGCGGGCGGCGCGCCCGTGCCCGACGGCGAGCCCGGGCTGCTCGCCGTGCGCGGCCCGGTCGGCTGCCGCTACCTCGCCGACCCGCGGCAACAGCAGTACGTGCGCGACGGTTGGAACGTCACCGGCGACACCTACGTCCGCGAGGCGGACGGCTACTTCCGGTATGTCGCCCGCGCCGACGACATGATCATCTCGGCCGGGTACAACATCGCGGGACCCGAGGTCGAGGAGGCCCTGCTGCGCCATCCGGACGTGGTCGAGGCGGCGGTCGTGGGGCGGACCGACGAGCGCCGGGGGCAGGTGGTCGTCGCGTTCGCCGTCCTGCGGGAGGGCGCCCGGCGCGACACGGAGGCGCTGCGCGCCTTTGTGAAACAGGAGCTGGCGCCGTACAAGTGCCCGCGCGAGTTCGTGTTCCTGGACGCGCTGCCGCGCACCGCGACCGGGAAACTGCAGAGATTCAGACTGCGCGCCGAAGACCGAAGCGAAGACCGAAGCGAGGACGACGGAGACGTCAGCGAAGGTGACAGCGCACCGCACACCGGTGATGACACCGATGGTGACCAGCAGTGATGTCGAAGAACTAAGATGATCAACGTGTCCGACCAGCCAGCACCCCGGTCTCTCATCGTCACGCTCTACGGCGCGTACGGCCGCTTCGCCCCGGGCCCGGTGCCCGTCGCCGAGCTGATCCGGCTGCTCGCCGCGGTCGGCGTCGACGCACCCTCCGTACGCTCCTCGGTGTCCCGGCTGAAGCGGCGCGGACTGCTGCTGCCGGCCCGTACCGCACAGGGCGCTGCCGGGTACGAACTGTCCGACGAGGCACGGCAGTTGCTCGACGACGGCGACCGGCGCATCTACGCCACGGCGCCCCACGCGGACGAGGGCTGGGTGCTGGCGGTGTTCTCGGTGCCGGAGTCGGAGCGGCAGAAGCGGCATGTGCTGCGGTCGCGGCTGGCCGGTCTGGGTTTCGGCACGGCGGCTCCTGGGGTGTGGATCGCCCCGGCGCGGCTGCACGACGAGACCCGGCACACCCTGCGCCGGCTGCGCCTGGACCCGTATGTCGACCTCTTCCGCGGCAAGCACCTCGGTTTCGCGCCGACCGTCGACGCCGTGGCCCGCTGGTGGGACCTTGCGGCCATCGCCAAGGAGCACGAGACGTTCCTCGACCGCCACGCGCGCGTGCTGGAGGCCTGGCAGCAGCGGCCGGACACCCCGCCGCAGGAGGCCTACCGCGACTACCTCCTGGCCCTGGACTCCTGGCGCCACCTGCCCTACACGGATCCCGGCCTGCCCGCGCGTCTGCTGCCGCAGGGCTGGCCGGGCACCCGCTCGGCAGCGGTGTTCCAGGCGCTGCACGAGCGGCTACGGGACGCGGGGGCGGAGTTCGCCGGGGTCCCCGGCGCCTGCCAGGAGGTCGCCGAGGCCCCCGGCGACCTCAACTCGTGAGCGTCAGACGGGGTTTGGGCGCGTCCGTGCGTCCGATGCGCGGGGGCCGGCTGCCCGCGCGGTAGGGGTCGGGCCAGTCCGCGCCGGGGCCGGCGTAGCCCTGCTCGGCGGCCGCGTGCAGGGTCCAGTTGGGGTCGTAGAGGTGGGGCCTGGCGAGGGCGCACAGGTCCGTACGGCCCGCCAGGATAAGGGAGTTGACGTCGTCCCAGGAGGAGATCGCGCCGACCGCGATCACCGGGACGCCCGTCTCGTGCCGGATCCGGTCGGCGAACGGCGTCTGGTACGAGCGTCCGAACTCAGGCCGCTCCTCGGCCACCACCTGCCCGGTGGACACGTCGATCGCGTCGACCCCGTGCGCGGCGAAGGCTCGGGCGATCTCGACGGCGTCGTCGGCCGAAGTGCCGCCCTCGGCCCAGTCGGTGGCGGAGATGCGCACGGTCATCGGGCGGTCCGCCGGCCAGACCTCGCGGACCGCGTCGAAGACCTCCAGTGGGAAGCGCAGCCGCTTGGCGAGCGATCCTCCGTAGGCGTCCGTGCGGCGGTTGGTCAGCGGGGAGAGGAAGCCGGACAGCAAGTAGCCGTGGGCGCAGTGCAGTTCGAGCAGGTCGAAGCCCGAGCGGGCGGCCCGCCCGGCTGCGGCGGCGAACTGTTCGCGCAGATCGGTGAGTTGGGCACGGCCGAGGGCGCGGGGGGTCTGACTGTCCGGCTTGTAGGGCAGCGGGGAGGCGGCCACGAGCGGCCAGTTGCCGTCGGGCAGCGGTTCGTCCATGCCCTCCCACATCAGTCTGGTCGAGCCCTTGCGTCCGCTGTGGCCGAGCTGGACGCCGATCGCGGCGCCCGGCGCCCGCGTGTGCACGAAGTCGGTGATCCGCCGCCAGGCGTCGGCCTGTCTGCCGGTGTAGAGGCCGGTGCAGCCGGGGGTGATGCGCCCCACCGGGGACACGCACACCATCTCGGTCATCACCAGGGCGGCCCCGCCGAGGGCGCGGGCGCCGAGGTGGACGAGGTGGAAGTCACCGGGGACGCCGTCGGTGGCGGAGTACATGTCCATGGGTGAGACGACGACCCGGTTGCGCAGGGTCAGACCGCGCAGCCGGAACGGGGTGAACATCGGGGGCGTCCCGGGCGGACAGCCGAACTCCCGCTCCACGGCCTGCGTGAAGCGGGGGTCGCGCAGCCGCAGGTTGTCGTGGGTGACGCGACGGCTGCGGGTGAGGAGGTTGAAGGCGAACCTGCGGGGCGGCTGGTCGAGGTAGAGGCCGAGGTTCTCGAACCACTCCAGGCTGGCGCGGGCGGCCCGCTGGGTGGAGGCGACGACGGGCCTGCGCTCCTCCTCGTACGCGGTCAACGCCGAGGACAGGTCGGGGTGTTCCGCCAGACAGGCCGCCAGCGCCAGGGCGTCCTCGACGGCGAGCTTGGTGCCGGAGCCGATGGAGAAGTGGGCGGTGTGGGCGGCGTCGCCCAGCAGGACGAGGTTGCCGTGCGACCACCGTTCGTTGACCACCGTACGGAACGTGGTCCAGGTGGAGTTGTTGGACTTCAGGGGGCGTCCGCCGAGCGCGTCCGCGAAGATCTTGGCGCAGCGCTCGACCGACTCCCGCTCGTCGAGTTCGTCGAAACCGGCTGCTCGCCAGACTTCCTCGCGCATCTCGACGATCACGGTCGAGGCGTCGGCCGCGAAGGGGTAGGCGTGCAACTGCATCACGCCGTGCTCGGTCTCGGCGATCTCGAAGCGGAAGGCGTCGAGGGCGAAGTCGGCGGCGAGCCAGATGTAGCGGCAGCGGTGGCCCTCCACCTGGGGCCGGAAGACCTGGGCGTACGCCTCGCGGGTGGTGCTGTGCACACCGTCGGCGGCGATGACGAGGTCGTACTCCTCCGCCAGCCAGGCGGGGTACGGAGCCTCGGTGCAAAAACGCAGGTCCACGCCGAGGAAGCGGCAGCGCTCGTGCAGGATCTGCAGAAGACGTTTTCTGCCGAGGGCGGCGAAGCCGTGTCCTCGGGAGGTGTGGCGGGCGCCTCGGTGGACGATGTCGATGTCGTCCCAGCGGATGAAGTCTCGTTGGAGGGCCGTGTAGACCTGCGGGTCGGCGTGTTCGATGCCGCCCAGGGTCTCGTCGGAGAGGACCACTCCGAAGCCGAAGGTGTCGTCGGGCGCGTTGCGTTCCCAGAGGGTTATGTCCCGGGTGGGGTCCAGGCGTTTCAGCAACGCTGCGGCGTAGAGGCCGCCGGGGCCGCCGCCGATGATCGCGATGCGTCGGGGGTGGCGGGCGGCCGTCGGCGGCTGCGGGTCGTCGGCGGCTGGTCGCGCCCGCGCGGCGGCAGCGGCGGGTTCGACGCGGCCCCGCGCCCCTGGGGAGGTGGCCCGGACGTCGGCTGCCATGTCTACCGCCCCTTCCACTTCGGAGGGCGCTTCTCCTTGAACGCGGCGTGGAACTCCGTGTAGTCCTCGCCGTTCATCAAGAGGGCCTGAGTGGCCGCGTCCAGCTCCACCGCCGTCGCCAGCGGCATGTCCAGCTCGGCCGTCAGCAGGGCCTTCGTCTGGGCGTACGCCAGGGCCGGGCCGTCGGCCAGGCGGCGGGCGAGGGTCTGTGCGGCCTCGTCGGCCCGGCCCTCTTCCGTCAGCTCGCTGATCAGGCCGATCCGTTCGGCCTCGGGGGCGCGGACCGGTTCGCCGAGCATGAGCAGGCGGGTGGCGTGGCCGAGGCCGACGACGCGGGGCAGGAGGTAGGCGGCGCCCATGTCGCCGCCGGACAGGCCGACGCGGGTGAAGAGGAACGCGAAGCGGGCGCTGGGGTCGGCGACCCGGAAGTCCGCGGCCAGGGCGAGGACCGCGCCGGCGCCCGCCGCCACTCCGTGCACGGCCGCGATCACCGGGAACGGGCACTCCCGTACGGCCCGCACGACCTGGCCGGTCATCCGGTTGAAGTCGAGGAGCTGGGCGGTGTCCATGCCGAGGGTGGCGCCGATGATCTCGTCGACGTCCCCGCCGGAGCAGAAGCCGCGTCCCGCGCCGGCCAGGACCAGGGCGCGGACCGACCGTTCCCGGGACAGCTCGGCGAGCAGGTCGCGCAGGTCGGCGTAGGCGCCGAAGGTGAGGGCGTTGAGTTTCTCGGGACGGGCCAGGGTGACGGTGGCGATGCCGTCGGTGAGCTCGACGCGCAGGTGACGCCAGTCGGAGGTGCGGGCGGCGGAGCCGGTGAAGGGACTCATGAAGCGGCCTCCTCGACAGTCACCTCCGAAGTTATCACCCTCTCGTGACTGTCGTCATGAGTGCGCGATAGGCCGTCCGGGCAGAATCGCCGTGTCACCGCACGGCATGTTCCCGTCACACACGTCACCGGTCGTCAATAAGGCGGTAACAACGGGATCAGGCGCGCGAGGGGGGCCGTTGACCCGGGTATGCCGCCGGTAGCGGGGCCGAGGGTCCCGTACGGCACCCGCCGAGCGCCTCTGCCGGAGGCCGCCGTTACCATTCATAAAGTTGAAAGCAGGACCGCCTGATGTCGATCACGGGACCCTGCGCCATGAACGGACTCGCCTTGCACGAACGCCCCGCCGACTCCGCCGCCTCCTGGCGAATCGCACTGCCGCACTCCGCCGCGGCCGTGCCGGTGGCCCGCGCACTGGTCCGTACGGCGCTGGCCGAGCTGAAGCACGGAGCGGACAGCGACACCGCGGAGCTGCTCACCGCCGAGCTGGTGGCGAACGCCGTGGAGCACACCGCCGGGGACGCCCCGATTGAGCTGGTCGTGGAGCTGCAGCCGACCGGCTGCCAGGTCGAGGTGCACGACCCCGACCCGGTTCCGCCCGGCGATCTCACCCGTCCGTCCGGCGAGGAGCCCGACCCCTGGCAGGAGCACGGGCGGGGGCTGCTGCTGATCCGCGCCCTCAGCTCGTCCTGCGGGCACCGGCCCACGGACCAGGGCAAGGCCGTGTGGTTCAGGCTGACCGCGGTCCCGCAGCAGTGGCGTCCGCGTCCGGCGTGACGCCGACCGCCCGGACGACATGAGGCCCGGACGACATGAGGCCCGGACGACATGGGGCCAGGTCAGGCCAGGGTCGCCACGAGTACGGCCTTGATGGTGTGCAGACGGTTCTCCGCCTCGTCGAAGACGACCGAGTACTCCGACTCGAAGACCTCGTCGGTGACTTCCAGGGAGTCGAGGCCGTGACTGTCGTATATGTCCTGGCCGACCTTGGTGCCCAGGTCGTGGAAGGCGGGCAGGCAGTGCAGGAACCTGACGTCCGGGTTGCCGGTGGCGCGCAGGACGTCCATGGTCACGGCGTACGGGGCGAGGGCGGTGATCCGCTCGTCCCAGACCGCCTTGGGCTCGCCCATGGAGACCCACACGTCGGTGGCGACGAAGTCGGCGCCCGCCACGCCCTCGGCCACGTCCTCGGTGAGCAGGATCGTGGCGCCTGAGGCCTCGGCCAGCTCGCGGGCGCGGCCGACGACCTCGTCACCGGGCCAGTACGCCTTGGGCGCGACGATGCGGACGTCCATGCCGAGCAGCGCCCCGGTGACCAGGTAGGAGTTGCCCATGTTGAAGCGGGCGTCGCCGAGGTAGGCGAAGGCGATCCCGTTCAGCGGCTTGCTGCTGTGCTCGGTCATGGTGAGCACGTCGGCGAGCATCTGGGTGGGGTGCCAGTCGTCGGTGAGGCCGTTGTAGACGGGGACGCCCGCGTGGGCGGCGAGCTCCTCGACCTTCTGCTGGCTGTCGCCGCGGTACTCGATGCCGTCGTACATCCGGCCCAGGACGCGCGCGGTGTCCTTCACCGACTCCTTGTGGCCGATCTGCGAGCCGGAGGGGTCGAGGTACGTGGTCGACGCGCCCTGGTCGGCGGCGGCGACCTCGAACGCGCAGCGGGTCCGCGTGGACGTCTTCTCGAAGATCAGCGCGATGTTCCTGCCGCGCAGGTGCTGGGGCTCGGTCCCGGCCTTCTTGGCGGCCTTCAGCTCGGCGGCCAGCTCGATCAGGCCGCGGAACTCCTGCGCCGTGAAGTCCAGCTCCTTGAGGAAGTGGCGGCCGGCGAGGGCGGTCGGGACAGTCGCCATGGGGGCGCTCCAGAGGTACGAGAACAGGACCGTGGAAGTCTATACGAAGATTAGAATTTCTATACGGTCCGGTTCTGCCACGGCCCCCGGTCCTATACGGCCGCCCGTTCGACCGGACAGCTCATGCAGCGCGGCCCGCCCCTCCCCCGGCCCAGCTCGCTGCCCGGGATCTCTATCACCTCGATGCCCTGTTTCCGCAGATGGGTGTTGGTGGTGACGTTGCGCTCGTAGGCGATGACGACGCCCGGCTCCACGGCGAGGACGTTGCAGCCGTCGTCCCACTGCTCGCGTTCGGCCGCGTGCACGTCCTGGGTGGCGGTGAGCACACGGATCTCACTGAGGCCGAGGGCGGCGGCGATCGCGCGGTGCATGTGCTCCGGAGGATGGTCGGTGACCTTCAACTCCTTCTCGCCGGCGCCCGGTTCGATGGTGTACGAGCGGAGCATGCCGAGGCCCGCGTACTGGGTGAAGACATCGCCGTCGACCATCGTCATCACGGTGTCGAGGTGCATGAAAGCGCGCCGCTTCGGCATGTCGAGGGCCACGATGGTCTCGGCCGAGCCCGCCGCGAACAGCTTGTGGGCGAGCATCTCGACGGCCTGCGCGGTGGTGCGCTCGCTCATGCCGATCAGCACGGCGCCGTTGCCGATGACGAGGACGTCGCCGCCCTCGATGGTGGACGGGTAGTCGGACTGCCCCTCGGACCAGACGCGGAACGTTTCGCCGCGGAAGAGGGGGTGGTGCCGGTAGATCGCCTCGAAGTGGACGGTCTCGCGCTGCCGGGCCGGCCAGCGCATGGCGTTGATGGCGACGCCGTCGTAGATCCAGGCGGAGGTGTCGCGGGTGAAGAGGTGGTTGGGGAGGGGGTCGAGGAGGAAGTCGTCGAGGTCCATCACATGGAAGCGCACGGACGTCGGCTCGGCGTGCGCTTCCAGGAACTCCCGCTTGGTCATGCCGCCGACGAGGGCCTCCGCCAGCTCCGGGGCGGGCAGGGCGTCGAAGGCGGCACGCAGGTGATCGGTGGCGAGCACCCCGTACTCCTTCTCGTCGAAGACGCGGTCCAGGACGAGCGCTCTGGCCGCCGGGATCTTTAGGGCCTCGGTGAGCAGGTCGCCGAAGAGATGCACGGCGACGCCGCGGTCGCGCAGCACATCGGCGAAGCCGTCGTGCTCGGCGCGCGCCCGGCGCACCCAGAGCACGTCGTCGAAGAGCAGGGCGTCCTTGTTGCTGGGGGTGAGCCTTTTGAGCTCGAGATCCGGCCGGTGCAGGATGACGCGGCGCAGCCGCCCGGCCTCGGAGTCGACATGGAATCCCATGTCTCCATCCTGACCATCGGGGACCGTCTTCACCCGCTGCCCGACCGTTTCTGTATCCGCTTTGTTTTCGTCCCCTTGACGACAAGCCTTCCTCGCGACTATCGTCAGATTATCGTCGCAGTGACGAAAATTGCGGGAACGAGGGGGATCACCCATGGCCGACATCACCCGGCGGCTGGGCTGGCGTCATCTGCGCGGCGGCCCCACGGCACACGTCCGCCACCACCGCTCGGGCAAGCTGGTGCACGACGGACCCGGGCTCAGCTTCTGGTTCCGCTCACTGAGCGCCGCGCTCTCCGAAGTACCGGTCGACGACCGGGAGTTGGCCATGACCTTCCATGCCCGTACGGTCGACTTCCAGGACGTGGCGGTGCAGGCGACGGTGACCTACCGGGTCAGCGATCCGGCCGTGGCCGCCGCCCGTCTCGACTTCTCCATCGACCCGGACACCGGCGCGTGGCGCAGCGCGCCCCTGGCGCAGCTCGGCACGCTTCTGACGGAGACGGCGCAACAGCACGCGCTGGACGTCCTCGCGCGTACGTCGCTGTCCTCGGCGCTGGTGGACGGTGTGACGGCGGTGCGGGAGCGGATCGCGGCGGGGTTGGCGACGGAACCGCGGCTGCCGGCCACGGGCATCGAGATCGTGGCCGTCCGGGTCGTCGCGCTGCGTCCGGAGCCGGAGGTGGAGCGGGCGCTGCGGACCCCGGCGCGCGAGCTGATCCAGCAGGAGGCCGACCGGGCGACGTACGAGCGGCGGGCGGTGGCCGTCGAGCGGGAGCGGACGATCGCCGAGAACGAACTGGCCAGCAGGATCGAACTCGCCCGCCGTGAGGAGCAGTTGGTCGAACAGCGCGGTACGAACACCCGCCGCGAGGCGGAGGAGAACGCGGCCGCGGACAAGGTCCGGGCGGAGGCGGAGGCGACGCGAACCGTCCGGCTCGCGGAGGCGGAGGCCGCGCGGTCGGTGAAGCTGGGGGAGGCGGAGGCCGCGAAGCAGGTGCGGTTGGCGGACGCCGAGGCGCAGCGCACGGAGCGGCTGACCCAGGCGGAGGCGGCGCGCACGGTCCGGCTCGCGGAGGCGGAGGCCGCGCGGTCGGTGCAGTTGGCGCGCGCCGAGGCGGAGGCGGCGCGCGAGGTCGGCGAGGCGCGGGCCCAGGCGCAGGCGGCCTGGCTGCGGGTGCACGGCGACGTGGACGTGGCGACCCTGCACGCGCTCACCGGGACGCGGCTGGCGGAGAACCTGCCGCACATCGACAGCGTGACGATCTCGCCGGACGTGCTGACCGGGCTGCTGTCGCGGCTCGGCGCGGGGGAACGGGAATGAGTCTCGCCCCGCGGGCCGTGCTGGTCCACCGCACCACGGAGTACGAGGAACTGGTGGCCCGCCACGGCACGCACGGCCAGGCCGCCTTCTTCCTCTCCTCGCGGGGCCGGGACATCGAGGAGGTCGCCGAACGCCACCGCCGCACGAGGCGGGCACTGGCCGAGGTGACGGCCGCGATTCCCCTGACGTGGCGTCAAACCCGCGTCGAACGAGCCGACTTGGACCGCTTCCAGTTCGCGCCTGAGGACGTGGTGGTCGTGGTCGGACAGGACGGCCTGGTGGCGAACGTCGCCAAGTACCTCGCCGGGCAGCCGGTGGTGGGCATCGACACGGACCCCGGCCGCAACCCGGGGTCCTGGTCCGCCACCGCCCGGAGGACGCGCGGACCCTCCTGCCTTCCGTGCTCGCGTCCGGCACCGGCACGGCCGAGCTGACCATGGTCGAGGCGGTCGCCGACGACACCCAACGGCTGCTGGCCCTCAACGAGATCTACCTGGGCGCCGCAGGCCACCAGACCGCCCGCTACCGCCTGGGCCTCGACGACGACGGGGGCGCCGTCGAGGCTCAGGCCTCCTCCGGAGTGCTGGTGGGCACCGGCACGGGGGCGACCGGCTGGATCCGCTCGGTGTGGCAGGAACGGGCCGGCAGCGGTCGCCTACAGCTGCCGGGCCCGACGGAGGACCGCCTGGTGTGGTTCGTACGCGAGGCATGGCCGTCCCCCGCGACCGGCACCTCCCTGGTCGCCGGCGAACTCGCGGCCGGCGGCCGGCTGACCCTCACCGTCGAATCAGAACGCCTCATCGCCTTCGGCGACGGCATCGAGAGCGACGCGGTGGAACTGACATGGGGGCAGCGGGTGCGGGTCGGGGTGTGCGGGGAGCGGTTGCGGTTGGCGGGGTGAGCGCCCCCGCTCACAACCGGGGGTCCACCGGCTCCGACTCCAGGGCCAGCACCCCGAACACCGCCTCGTGCACCCGCCACAGGGGTTCGCCCTCGGCCAGGCGGTCCAGGGACTCCAGGCCGAGGACGTACTCGCGGATCGCCAGCGACCGTTTGTGGTTGAGGAAACGGCCGCGCAGGCGGGTCAGGTTGTCGGGACGCGTGTACTCGGGGCCGTAGATGATCCGGAGGTACTCGCGGCCCCGGCACTTGATGCCCGGCTGGACCAGGCGGCCCTCCTCGTCGCGGGCGAGCGCGGCGAGCGGCTTGACCACCATGCCCTCGCCGCCCCGGCCCGTCATCTCCAGCCACCAGTCGACGCCGGCCCGGACCGACTCGGGGTCGGCCGGGTCGACGTACAGGCGGCGGGTGGTCTGGAGCAGGCCTGTGGTGTCGTGTTCCACCAGGCGGTCGAGGAGCGACAGTTGTTCGTCGTGGGGCAGCGCCGCGAGGCTGCGCCCCTGGACCGCGAGGATCTGGAACGGGGCGAGACGTACGCCGTCCAGGCCGTCCGTCGTCCAGCAGTAGCGGCGGTACGCCTGCGTGAACGCGGCCGCGTCCGAGGCGCGTTCACGCTGACGCGACAGCAGGTCCGTGACGTCGACGCCTCTCGCCGCCGCGCCTTCCAGGGCGGCCAGCGCACCCGGGAAGACGGCGCCGGACGCGGCGCCCACGGCCGCGTACTGCGCGCGCAGAAGGCCGGTGGCCTTCAGCGACCACGGCATCAGCTCGGCGTCCAACAGCAGCCAGTCGGTGTCGAGCTCCGACCACAGGCCCGCCTCGTCCACGGCGGTGCGCACCCGGCCGAGGATCTCCTCCGTGACCGCCCCGTCGTCGAAGAACGGGCGGCCCGTGCGGGTGTAGAGGGATCCGGTGGGTCCGTCCGCCCCGAAACGCTTACGCGCTGTCTCCGCGTCGCGGCACACCAGAGCCACCGCCCTGGAGCCCATGTGCTTCTCCTCGCACACGACCCGGGCGACACCGTCCCGCGCGTACTGCGCGAACGCCTCCGCCGGGTGCTCCAGATAGCCCTCGACGTGCGACGTCGCCGTGGGCGCCATCGTCGGCGGGAGGTAGGGCAGCAGGCGCGGGTCGACCGCGAAGCGGCTCATGACCTCCAGGGCCGCAGCGGCGTTCTCCTCACGGATCGAGACGCGGCTGTGGCCGTCGTAACGGGTTTCGACGATGCGCCGCCCGTTGACGTCCGCCAGGTCCAGCGGGCGGCCGTCGTGTCCGCCGGGCGCCTCCGACCGCAGCGGCTTCGCCGGCTCGTACCAGACCTGCTGCGCCGGCACGTCGACCAGCTCGCGCTCCGGCCAGCGCAGCGCGGTGAGCTTGCCGCCGAAGACGGCGCCGGTGTCCAGGCAGATGGTGTTGTTCAGCCAGGTGGCCTCCGGGACGGGCGTGTGGCCGTAGACGACGGCCGCCCGGCCCCGGTAGTCCTCCGCCCACGGGTAGCGCACCGGCAGGCCGAACTCGTCGGTCTCACCCGTGGTGTCGCCGTACAGGGCGTGCGAGCGGACGCGGCCGGAGGTGCGGCCGTGGTACTTCTCCGGCAGACCGGCGTGGCAGACCACCAGCCGTCCGCCGTCGAGGACGTAGTGGCTGACCAGCCCGTCGATGAACTCCCGTACCTCGGCGCGAAACTCGTCCGACTCGGTCTCCATCTGCTCGATGGTCTCGGCGAGTCCGTGGGTGTGCTGAACGTTGCGGCCCTTCAGGTGACGCCCGTACTTGTTCTCGTGGTTGCCGGGCACGCACAGGGCGTTGCCCGACTTCACCATCGACATCACACGCCGCAGCACGCCCGGGCTGTCCGGGCCGCGGTCGACGAGGTCGCCGACGAAGACGGCCTGACGTCCGCCGGGGTGGACGCCGTCGACGTAACCCAACTTGCCCAGCAGCGACTCCAGTTCGGCGGCGCAGCCGTGGATGTCGCCGATGATGTCGAAGGGTCCGGTGAGGTGGGTCAGGTCGTTGAACCGCTTCTCGGTGACGACGGTGGCGTTCTCGACGTCCTCGACGCCCCGCAGGACGTGCACCTTGCGGAAGCCCTCGCGCTCCAGGTGCCGCAGGGAGCGGCGGAGTTCGCGGGTGTGGCGCTGGATGACCCGGCGGGGCATGTCGGCGCGGTCGACGCGGGCCGCGTTGCGTTCGGCGCACACCTCCTCCGGGACGTCCAGCACGATGGCGATGGGCAGCACGTCGTACTGCTTGGCCAGGTCGATCAGTTGGCGGCGGGCGTCCTGCTGCACGCTCGTCGCGTCGACCACGGTGCGGCGGCCGGCCGCGAGCCGCTTGCCCGCGATGTAGTGCAGGACGTCGAAGGCGTCGCGGGTCGCGCTCTGGTCGTTCTCGTCGTCGGAGACGAGGCCACGGCAGAAGTCGGAGGAGATGATCTCGGTGGGCTTGAAGTGGCGGCGGGCGAAGGTGGACTTGCCGGACCCGGACGCGCCGATCAGCACGACGAGGGAGAGGTCGGTGACGGGCAGCACTCGGCCCTTTTGCGTGGAAACCTGCGTCTCGGTCATGCCGCCTTCGCCTCCTTCTCGTTCCTGATCACGAACACGGCCATCTGCGTGGGCGGCCCCACCTCGGGGTCCTCCGGTCCCACCGGCACGAACTCCACGCCGTACCCGTGCCGTTCGGCCACCGCACCCGCCCACGCCCGGAACTCCTGCCGCGTCCACTCGAAGCGGTGGTCGCCGTGCCGGACATGGCCGGCCGGGAGGGACTCCCAGCGGACGTTGTACTCGACGTTCGGGGTCGTCACGAGGACGGTCCGCGGGCGCGCGGCGCCGAACACCGCGTACTCCAGGGCGGGCAGCCGGGGCAGGTCGAGGTGCT
This sequence comes from Streptomyces sp. NPDC051677, assembly GCF_044453465.1. NCBI lineage: Bacteria > Bacillati > Actinomycetota > Actinomycetes > Kitasatosporales > Streptomycetaceae > Streptomyces > Streptomyces sp. NPDC051677. The sequence continues at coordinate 95,517 of NZ_JBITCT010000028.1, read as the reverse complement.
CGATGACCTCGCTGAGCACGGCGGCGTCGTACCCCTTGAGCCGCTTGTCGGTGTAGGCCAAGGACCCCTGGACGAGCTGGACCCGCGAGGCCTGCCGCTCCCCCATGCGGTCCAGCTTCAGCCGCCGGGACGCGATGGTGAGCGCGCGCATCGACACGTCGACGCCCACGATCTCGGTGAACCGCGGGTCCTTGAGCAGCGCCTGCACCAACTGCCCCTGTCCGCAGCCGAGATCGAGCACCCGCGCGGCACCGGACGCCTGAAGCGCGGCGACGATCGCGTCCCTGCGCTGCACGGCGAGCGGGGTGGGCTTCTGCTCCTCCTCGGTCTCGACCCCGACGGCGTTGTCGATCTCCTCTACCTCGCTGTCGTCGGCCTCGGCGAGCCGGACCAGCTCCAGCCGCTCCATCGCCTGCCGGGTCAGCGACCAGCGGCGGGACAGGTAACGGCTTGTGATCAGTTTCTGCTGGGGGTGGTCGGCCAGCCAGCCCTCGCCGGCGCGCAGCAGCTTGTCGACCTCGTCGGGGGAGACCCAGTAGTGCTTGGCGTCGTCGAGGACGGGCAGCAGGACGTACAGATGGCGCAGGGCCTCGGCCAGCGTGAGCGTGTCCGCCGCCAGGACGAGGCGCACGTACCGCGAGTCGCCCCAGTCCGGGAACTCCGGGTCGAGGGCCACCGGTTCGACGCCGACCGTCCAGCCGAGCGGCTCGAAGAGGCCACGGACGAGGTCGGGGCCGCCGCGGGCGGGCAGCACGGGCACCTCGACGCGCAACGGCCTCGGCTGCGCGGGCAGTTCGGGCTTTGCGGCGCACACCCCGCGCATCGCGCTGGAGAACACGCCGCTCAGCGCGACCGCGAGCAGCGAGGAGGCCGCGTACGGGCGGTCGTTGACGTACTGGGCGAGGGCCGCGTCGGGAGCGCCGCCGCGGCCCTTGCCCTTGCCGCGCCTCACGAGCGCCACGGCATCCACTTCCAGCAGCAGCGCCGCCGTGCAGCGCTCGGCGTCCGCCTCGGGGTAGAGGACGTGGGCCTTGCCGTAGGAGGTGGAGAACGCCTGCGATTTGTCGGGATGCTTGTGCAGCAGGAAGCCCAGGTCGGTGGCGGGGCGTTCGGGGGTGCCGGTGGTGCTGATCGTCAGGAACACAGTGGGTGCCTCGGATGGGTTCGGATGGGGCGAAAGCGCTGGTAGTGCGCTCGCGCACCTCTCCAACGTACAGAGAAACGGGTGCGAAGCACGCGGGATTTTCCCCGCGCTACCTTTCGGCCCGTTTCCACGCGCCGACGCCCAGTTTTCCGGTGGTCCCGAGGTCGAGGTGCGGGGTCACCGTCACGGGTGCGGCGCCGGACTTCGCTCGGACGCGGACGTAGGGGACGTTCACGGCGGTACCGGCCTGGGTGGTGTTGCGCCAGATCAGGCCGGAGACAGCGGTTTCGCCGGGTTTCAGGGTGAGGGGTGCGGGCGGGTCGTCGTAACCGGTTCCGGTGGAGATGCTGTCGCCGCCGTGCAGGATCCTGATTCCGTCGACCGGCTCGCGGCCTTCGTCCAGGAGGGTCAGTTCCGGGTAGCCGTTGAGGGTGTAGTCGGTGTTTCCGCAGTTCTCCAGGTGGAGGCCGACGACCCGCAGCCCCATGGCGGCGTCGCCGTCGTCGGCCGTGAGCCGGATGCCGGAGGGCGGGCAGACCCCCCGCGCGGCGGGCGCCTCGGCCGCGGGGACCTTGGTGACCTGGCCGACCTTGACCGTCGTCACCGTGGACGCTCCCGGCGCGGGCGCCCCCAGTCGGACGGTCCCCTTCACCGTCCGGCCCGCCCCCACCGAGGCCACGGTCACGTGCTGGTTGCTCATGACCTCGCCCGCGCTCGTGGTGAACTCGAAGAGGACGGTGTAGGTCATCGCCTGGGCCCCGGAGTTGGTGACCTCGTAGGCGGCCGAGACGCCGGAGTCGCCGGTGAGCCCGGTGGGGAGGCGTTCGGCCCTGACGATGCCGTCGGGCGAGGCAGCGGTCGCGGAGGGGGAGGCCGAGGTGGACGGGATGGTCACCGAGGTGATCCGGACCCCGTCCACCGCGGGCTGGGCGACCTGGGTCAGCGACGTCGAACCGTCCGCGCCGACACCGCCGTGCTGCGTGCCGGCGCGTTCCGATCCGCATGCCGTGAGAAGCAGGGCGGCGGCGAGGGCGGCCGGGATGAGGGGGGTGGGTCTGCGCATCCGGCCACCTCATCAGGGGCACGCCCGGCCGACTGTGACGGAGGCCATACCTCCGGTCACAGCCGTGTCACAGATGACGCCCCGGTCCTCGTCCACGCCGGCTGGGCCCCCGAGAGCTGCACCTGCGAGAGCCGGGCCTGCGAGAGGTGCGCTTACGGCAGCTGGGCCTGCACCTGGGCGGAGATCAACTCCAGGTGGTCCAGGTCGTGCAGGTCGAGGACCTGGAGGTAGATCCGCTGGGAGCCGGCCTCGATGTAGCGGCCGATCTTGTCGACGACCTCGGCCGGGGAACCGGCCAGCCCGTTGGTCCTCAGCTCGTCGACCTCACGGCCGATCGCGGCGGCGCGCCGGGCGAGCTCCGCCTCGTCCTTGCCGACGCAGACGACGAGGGCGTTGGAGAGGGTGATCTCGTCGGCGTCGCGGCCGATCTCCGCCGCGGCGGCCCGCACCCGGCCGAACTGCCGCTCGCTGTCCTCGATCGCGCCGAACGGCATGTTGAACTCGTCGGCGAACCGGGCGGCCAGCCGCGGGGTGCGGGTCGCGCCCGTGCCGCCGATCAGCACCGGGATCTTCGGCTGCGCGGGCTTGGGCAGCGCGGGCGAGTCGGTGAGGTCGTAGTACGTGCCGTGGAAGTCGAAGGTCTTGCCGAGCTCCGTGGCCCACAGGCCCGTGACGATCTCCAGCTGTTCCTCCAGGCGGTCGATCTTCTCCTTCGGGAAGGGGATGCCGTACGCCGTGTGCTCCTCCTCGAACCAGCCTGCGCCCAGGCCCAGTTCGACGCGTCCGCCGGACATCTGGTCCACCTGCGCGACCTGGATGGCGAGGACGCCGGGCAGCCGGAAGGTGCCGGCGGTCATCAGCGTGCCGAGGCGTATGCGCTTGGTCTCGCGGGCGAGGCCGGCGAGGGTGATCCAGGCGTCCGTGGGGCCCGGGAGGCCGCTCACGTCGCCCATCTTCAGATAGTGGTCGGACCGGAAGAAGGCATCGAACCCGAGGTCTTCGGTGGCCTTCGCCACGGTGAGGAGGGTGTCGTAGGTCGCGCCCTGCTGGGGCTCGGTGAAGATACGAAGATCCATGCCTCCATCCTGCATGCCGGGTTTCCCGTCAATCCCACCGGTCCCCCGGGCCTCGCCGCTCCCCGGGCGGGTGAAAATCGCCCGTGCCGTGCGTGGGGGGTTGCCCGGTCCAGTGACCTGCCTCTGGGGTGATCGTTGGCGTGGGCGGAGCCGGACCGCCCGGTGCCCGCGCCCGGCTGGTCAGCGCCGGGACGTCACCCGCATCGGCCCTCCTCACGGGGGCCAGGGCCGAGGAGGCCGTCATGTTCGAAGAGACCGTGCCGCAGCAGGGCGGGGGCGCCGCAGCAGCCCAGCCGAAGGGGTTGTTGCAGCAGATGGAGGAGCTGATGGCGGCGTTGAACGCGGATCTTTCGGCACTGGACGCGGACTTCCAGTCGACCGGGGGCGCACAGCGGGCGGCAAGAGAGGAGAGCGACCCGAACTGAGCACACCTCTCACCCGCGCCCCTCTCCCGGCCGCCTCTCACCCGCGCACCTCTCCCGGCCGCCTCTCACCCGCTCCCCCATCCCCGGCGCACCCCTCACCTCTCACCCGCGTGCCTCTGTCCCGAACGCCGCGCCCAACCCGCTCCTCTCCCGCTCCCCCTCTCCCGGCCGCCTCTCACCCGCTCCCCCATCCCCGGCGCACCTCTCGCCTCTCACCCGCGTGCCTCTGTCCCGAACGCCGCGCCCATCCCCGGCGCACCTCTCGCCTCTCACCCGCGTGCCTCTGTCCCGAACGCCGCGCCCAACCCGCTCCTCTCCCGCTCCCCCTCTCCCGCTCACGCCTCCCCGCTCACCCTCCCCCCGGCCCACTTCTCGCCCGTTCGCCTCCCCGAGGTCCCTTTGTCGGTCACCGTTCCGGCAAGGCGCCCTCTCTTTCCTCTCGTTCCTCTCTCGCCGCCAGCTTGCGCAGCATTTCCAGGACCCGGTCCCTGGATTCGTCCGCCGCGTCGATGGCCTCCATGCACTGCCAGTACGTGCCCTGGTCGTCCGCCGAGCTCGCCAGGCCGACCAGGGCGATGCCGACCTCGCCGAGCAGGCCGCCCAAGTCGAGCAGGGCCCGGCGGGCGTCGTCGAGTGCGGTGAGCCGGGCGGCGAGCAGGTCCCCGGTGTCGAGGTCCGGCGCGCCCAGCACACCGCAGCCTCTGCCGGCCAGTTCGGTCAGTCCCAGGGCCTCGCCGCGCAGTTCGGGCGGGCCCGAGACGGCGAGGCGGCTGCCGATCGCCTGCGCCAGGGCCTGCGCCTGCCACACCTCTCTGAGGATCTCCGCTCCCCCGCTGCTTCCCGCGAGCGCGCGCCTGCTCGTCAGGATGAGCCGCACCGCGTCCATGCGCTGCCCCCGTCTGCCCCGACGTGCTCTCGGCACGTCCGCCCGAACACCCGTGTTCACTACCCAGAGTGAGGGTCTGTGGGGCGAAAAGCCAGAGGTAGGCGGAAATCTGTGGACAACGAATCGGTTTCGGTCCGCCAGATTGCTACGGAGAGTGAAGGCGGATCGGGTGGCTCCCGTGCGAGGGGCGAGGACGGCGCCGTCACGGCGCCGTCACGGCGCCGGGAACCTGCGCTCGTTGCGGTCGATCTTCGCGTCCAGCGCGGCCAGCGGGTCGATCCCGAGCACTTCGCACAGTTGCAGCAGATACGCGAGGACGTCGGCGACCTCGTCCGTCACCCGGTGCGCGGTGTCCGGGTCGTCCATCACGCGCGCCGACTCCTCCGGCGTCAACCACTGGAAGATCTCGACCAGTTCGGACGCCTCCACGCTGAGCGCGGCGACGAGGTTCTTGGGGGTGTGGAAGGGCTGCCAGTTCCGGGCGGCAGCGAACTCGGCCAGTCTGCGCTGCAGCTTCGGCACGTCGAGGTGTTGTTCTGTCACGGACCCAGGTGTACCACCGTCGCTCCGTCCGTCCGGGCGGCCCAGGACCCGTCGCTGACCGCGCCGACGCAGCGGATGTGCCCGCGCTCGGCCATCCGCACCGCCAGCCGCAGCAGTTCGGCGCGCTGCGTCACGTCGAGGCCCCGGTCCAGGCCGTCGGCGAGGAGGGTGAGGGTCTGCATCGCGGCGGGCACCTCGCCGACCGGGTCCACGTCGAGGACGCCCGGCCCGGTGAGCAGCACCAGCGCGAGGGCGACGTAGCGCAGCTCGCCGTAGCCGAGCCGGGCGAGTTCCGTGCGGGTGCCGTCGGCGCGTTCGAGCACCGCGCGGACCGTGCCGTCGGCCAGCGGCTCGGCGCGCAGGTCCACGACCGCTCGTCCCGCGACTCCACCGGCTCCGGCGGACAGCGCGGCGACCAGTTGTGCGTGCCGCCGTCCGCACTCCTCCCGGGTGCGCCAGAGGACGTCGGCGAGGTTGTCGCAGCCCGCGAGGAGCCGGCCGGAGCCGGTGGGGACGGGGGAGCCCATCCAGTCGGGCTGCGGGTCGCAGGCGAAGACGGACCGCAGGGCGACGACCATCTGTTCGGCGGCGGCGAGCACCTGCCGCTGCCCGTCGGTCTTGCCGGCCACGCGCAGCGGCAGCAGCGCGGTGCCGAGGCGGTCGTCGGGCAGCGGGGCGCGCGTCACCGGCGCGGGGCCGCCGGTGTGCCAGGCGGCCTGCACCGTGCGCCGCCCGGGATCGCGCAGGGCGGTCTCCAGCAGGACGACGCCGCCCGCGCTCAGCCGCTCCCCCACGATGCGCAGCTCGGGCTCGGCCTGCACGGCGACGTCGAGCCGGACCGGTCCGCCGGGTCCGTCGGCCGTGCATCCGATACGGAACCCCCGGCGATGCTGGGCGTCGGGCCGCGCCCCCTGCGGCACGCACGCGAGCGGATCGGCGAACGCCTCGGCCAGCCGGGCCCCGCCGCCGAGCCGCGCCAGCGCCTCGTACGCCCGCAGCGCGCTGCTCTTGCCGCTCCCGCTGGCCCCGACGAACAGCGTGACGGCCCCGAGCGGAAACCGGGCCCGGCGATGCCCCGCGAAGGCGGAGAGCCGCAGCTCGGTGACACAGGGCCGGACGTGGCGCACCGTCGCGCAGGCCGTGGCCGGCTCCTGCGCGGGCGGCCCCTGCGCGGGCACGGTACGCGAGCCGCCCCCGACGGGTGCCTCGTCGGACGCGGCGTGCGGTGCGGGCGCGGAGGAGGTGAACGGCGAGGCCATATGCGGACGGTAGGGCTCCGCCACCAGGCGAACCGTTTTGCCCCGACAAGCTTCCTACGATCGAGGGACCGCACGGGGCGGGAGCGACGCGGCGGGCCCGGGTGTCAGGCGCTGGGCATGCCCGCTCCCTCCATGATGCCGCTGACCTCGGTGCCCGGCGGGGTCAGGAGGAAGACGTTGCGGTCGACCCGGTGCATGCCGCTGGCCAGGCCGAAGACCACGCCGGTGGAGAAGTCCAGGACGCGCTTGGCGGTGTCGGTCTCCGCGCCCGTCAGGTCGAGCAGGACCGGGATGCCCGCCATCAGCGTCTCGGCGACCTCGCGGGCGTCCGCGAAGACGTTGACCCGCAGCACGACGAAGCGGCGCCGGGTCTCCGTCTCCGCGTCGGGGAGCGCGCGGTGGTCCACCGCCGAGGGCCACGCGTCCCGGCCGCGCAGCGGAACCACCTGAGCGAGCCCTTCCCACTGTTCATCGGTGACGTCGTAACGGTTCACCGGCACCCCCCGAACTGACTCGCCTTCAATGCGTGCACCAGCCAATTCTTACGCCAAGTCACCCGTTCGGCCCAACAGCGACACGGACCGCCACCGCCCGAGTCGGCGCGAGGCCGCTTCTCACCCCCGCTCCACCGGAACCTCCACCTCCTGGTGCACCCCGTTCACCAGCCCTGATTACGTTGCGGAACCGTGTACTTGGCAGAGACCCCGCTGGTGACACCCGGCCGCACGCCAGATCCGGCGGCGCCCGCCGCTCTGGAGCCGCCCGAGCAGTGGCACCGCGTGCTGACCCTGCTCTGCGCCGTCAGCCTCTTCATCGGCACCCGCACGATCTGGACGCAGGCGGCCAGTCACCGGCTGGTCGTCGCCGCGGTCATCTCGCTGTGCTACGTGTCGATCCTGGTCTGCGGGGTGCTCGCGCCGACCGTGCGGCTCGGCCGTTCGCTGGCCCGCGTCGACCTGTGCCTGCTGCTGACCGCGGTGACGCTCGTGCTGTGCGCGTGGGTGATGAACCCGCACGGCAACGACGAGGCGGTGCTCACCGCCCAGGCGGCCCGGGCGATCGTCGACGGCGACCCCGTCTACGGACAGCCCTGGCCCTGGCTCTTCGGTCACGGCATCGCGCTCACCCCCACGATGCACGGCGGCTACGACTACACGTACGGCTATCCCCCGCTCGCCCCGCTGCTGACCGCGCCGCTGCTGTGGATCGGGCCCGACGGCGTCCCGGCGACCGCCATGGGCACCGGTGCGCTCGTGGTCGGCGCGGTGACGATGTGGCGGATGCTGCCGGCGCCGTGGCGGCCGACGGCGACGATGGTGTGCCTCGGGTTCTCGTTCCTGCCGATGTTCGGGCGACAGGGCTACCCGGCGATCGTGGCGCTGGCGCTGCTGATCCCGGTGGTGGTGCGCTGGCCGCGGATCGGGCGGGGCGGGCGGCTCGGCGGGGCCGGGATCGCGCGGGCGGCGTGCCTCGGTGCGGCGTGCGCCGCGCAGCAACTGCCGTGGTTCGTCACGCCGTTCCTGCTGGCCGGGCTCTACGCGGTGCGCCGCGGCGAGCTGGGTCCGCGGGCGGCGGCGGGCGTGCTGCTGCGGGTCGCCGGAGTCGCCGTCACCGTATGGCTGCTGATCAACGCGTACTTCGTCGTGCGCGAGCCCCGGAACTGGCTCGGCGGGATCGTGCTGCCGCTCACCCAGGACGCGATCATCCACGGGCAGGGCCTGGTGGGCGTCTCGCTGTACTACACGGACGGCAGCGACCGGCTCGAATGGTACGGCCATGCGAGCAAGCTGCTCCTGGTGGGGCTGCTGGTGCTGTACGTGCTGTTCGTGCGGCGGCTCGGTCCGGCGGCGACCGTGCTGCCCTGGTTCGCGTTTTTCCTGGCGACGCGCTCCCAGGACGGGTACTACCAGCTGATGACGCCGCTGTGGCTGGCGGCCGCGGTCACCGCGCCCCTGTCGGAGTTCGCCGGCGCGTGGCAGCCGCGCCCGCGCCCGCTGGCGGGAGCGCACCGGCGGCCGGCCCGGATCGCCGCGGCCGTGCTGGTCGTCGTCCCGGCCCTGGCGAGCGCGACGGCGGGGGCGACGGGGACTCCGCCGCTGGACATGCGGCTCGCATCGGTCCGGCGGGCCTCGTCGACTGCCGTGTCCCTGCTGGCAGTTCGGGTCGAGAACACCGGCGACGACGCCCTCGCGCCCCACTTCACGCTCACCACCGGGCAGGGCTTCTCGCCGTACTGGACGATCGAGAAGGGACCCCGCACGTTGTCCGCGCACACCACGGCCGTCTACGAGATCCGGCCGCCGTCGGGGAAGTTCCGCTTCCCGCGGGCCGGCGTACGGGTCCGGCTGCGGGCCTTCACGGGGGCGCCGCAGACGTTGTCGAGCACCGACGTGACCAAAGCCCTTCGCGCACCGTTGAATTGACGGAGCGTCAGGCCACCGTGCGGGTGAAGCGGAGGGTGGCGGTGACGGTGGTCAGGCCGCGGATCATGCCCATCTGGTTCCAGCCCAGGCCGAACTCGGCGCGGTCCACGGTGAATTCGGCGTCCAGGGTGACGGCGTCGGCGTCCGCCTGGCTCAGCCGCGCGGTGAACGACTGCGGCCGGCTGATGCCGCGCGCGGTCAGCTGACCGGACACCTTCACGGAACTGTCGGCGCCGAGCGTGGCGGAGCGCACCGCGAAGGTGATCTCGGGATGGTTGTCGACGTCGAAGAAGTCCGCGCCGCGCAGGTGCGTGTCCCGCTTGGCGTTCTTCGTGTCGAGGGAGGCCGCGTCCAGGGTCAGGGCGCCGGTGGCGGCGCCGTCGGCGCCCACCTCGCCCCCGCCGGTGACGGCGGTGAAGACGCCCTTGACGGTGACCAGGCCCCACATCGTCTTGTGCTTCAGGGCGACGGTGGAGGCGCCCGTGTCGAGCTGCCACAGTCCGGTTTCCACGGCGACGGTCATGGCGTTCTCCTTGGTGATCCAAATTTGGATGATGCTGCTGCGGCCACGGTAGCCGGTCATCCAAATCTGAACAACCTGGTCGTGCAAATTTGGACTACGGATACAATCGAAACCATGGCAGAACCCGCTGAACACCCCGTCGACCTGCCCCCCTGTCCGTCCTTGCAGGACACCGGAAGCGGGCTGCTGCCGCCCGAGCTGCGCGGCTGGATGCTGCTGCTGGCCGCGACGGGGGCGGTGGAACAGCGGCTGCGGACGGTGGTCAAGGAGCGGCTCGACGTCTCGCACGACGAGTTCCTGGTCCTGTGCCTGCTGGCGGAGCAGCCTCGGCAGGGCCTGCGGATGACCCGGATCGCGGAGCTGCTGGGGCGCCCCAAGACCCGGCTGACCTATCAGATCGCCTGCCTCCAGCACGCCGGCCTCGTATCCCGTCAGTCGGTCTGCGGCGACAAGCGCGGCATCGAGGTCGCCCTCACCGACAAGGCGCGGCGGCTGCTGCGCGAGGCGGGCGACACGCTCGCCGAGACGGTCACCGAGGCGCTGGCGCATGTCATGGGTCCCGAGCAGTGCGCCGCGATGAGCGGGCTGATTCCGGGCGCGGCCGGCAAGGAGACGGCGGGCGCCGCCGACGAGGACACGGCGGCGGAGACGGAGCCCGCCGCGGCCTCCGACTGAGTCCGGCCGTGAACCCTTTCGGGGGCTGCGGGTAATGAGGGGTGTCGCCCATCGACCGATGAGGTGACGGCCCGTCGACCGCAGACACGGAGACCGTGTGAACAGTCCACCCGCCAGACCCGACGACGACGCCCGTGTCATCGCCGACTCCCTGGACCGGCCCGAGCTCTTCGGCGAGCTCTACCAGCGGCACGCGGCCGTGATCCACCGGTACGCGGCCCGTCGGCTGGGCGAGGAGGCGGCCGAGGACATCACCGCCGACACCTTCCTGAGCGCGTTCCGCACGCGCAGGCGCTACGACCTGGCCCGTCCCGACGCCCGCCCCTGGCTGTACGGCATCGCCGCCAACCTGATCGGGAAGGGCAGGAAGGTCCGCCACGCCCTCGGGGGAGTCGACCCCACCCTCGTACGCTCGTCAGTCCGCCGTCTGTGCCGGACCGGCCGTCACCTTCCGCAGCAGCGGCCTGCTGGCGGCGATCGCGGCGAGCATGGCCAGTGTGCCGACGGCCACGCAGACCACCAGTTGCACGGCGCCGGAGGTGTTGACGGCAGTGCCGGCCGCCTTGTTGAGTTGCATGGCGCCGAAGGCGCCCATCGCGGTGGTGCCGCCGGCCAGGACGACCAGCGGGATGACGGTCTCGCGGACCCGGGCCCGGTCCAGCACCTGAAGTGGGGTGCCGGCCAGTCGCAGCAGGCCGTAGACCCGGCGCCGGTCGAGGACGCCCGCCGCGGCGGTGAGACCGGCGGAGGCGGCCGCGACGAGGAAGCTCAGCACCAGGGTGGCGGTGCTGACGGTCGCGATGCGGCCGGTGGCCGTGTCGTCCGGGGCGGACACGTACTCCTGCGTGATCGGGTACCTGCCCGAGCCGAGGGACGTCAGGGCGGTGACGGCGGTGTCGATGCGTTCCTGCCCGCCGGAGACCTGCACGGTCACACCGTTGACACCGCCGAGCAGGCTGTCGACGTCGTCCTCGCTCGTGACGGCGACGGTCGCGGTGACGCCCGCCTCGTGCAGGAGTGTGCGGGCCTCGGCTGCGGTGTGCCGGGCGTCGGCGGCGCTCGCGGTGATCACCGCGACCTGGCCGTGGTGGCTCGCGCCCTCGGCGCTCAGCGTGCTGACGGAGAAGAACCCGGCCACGAATCCGGCGAGGACCAGGCCGCTGACGGTGCGCCAGGCTCCGCGCGGGTCGTCGCTGAGCCGGCGCGCGGCCAGCAGCGTCGCCGGGCGCTTGGCGCGGCGGCCCACGATCCGGCCCAGCCGGTCCACGACCCAGGGGCCGAACAGCCAGAACGCGCCGTAGAAGAGCGCCAGCAGGGCGAGCAGTTGACGGGTCTTCAGCTGGCCGCCCTCGCCCGTGGTCATCCAGATGTAGAGCAGAACGGCGACGAACAGCACCAGACGGATCGCCCGGGTACGGCGTGGGTCGGCCTGCTGGGCGACGCCCAGGGGCGAGGTGGCCACCTGGCGCAGCATCGTCACCGCGCTCAGGGTGATCAGGGCGGTGACCGCAGCCACGACCGCGGCCAGCCAGGGCAGTCCGACCCACAACTGTCCGGTGTACCAGGCGCCGACGCCGTACGGGAGCTCGGCGAGCACGGGCAGCAGTGCCGTGTAGGCGAGCGCGCCCGACAGGGCCCCGGCCGCGCCGACGGCGGCCGCCTCGACGGCGGTCATGGCGAGGATCTGCCGCGGGGTCGCCCCGGCCAGCCGCAGTGCGGCGAGCCGCTGTTCGCGCCGGGCCGCGCCGAGCCGTCCGGCGGCCGCGGCGAGCACGACGACGGGCATGACGAGGAGCACCACGCCCAGCAGCACCGTCCCCTGGTCGATGTCGGTGAACACGCTCGCCTTGGCGCCGGAGAACCCGGAGACCAGTGCGCGCTCGGTCAGCCCGTCGTCGTAGTAGTTCTGCTCCCCGGCGGTCTCGGAGACGGCTGCGTCGCCGGGCGCCCGTCCGACCACCGCGACCAGCTCGTCGGGGGAGGCGAGACCGGCGGCGCCGATCGTGCCGTAGGACGTGGTCTTCGGGAAACGGTCGGCGAGTCGGCCGGCGGGCAGCCGGTGCAGCAGCTCGGCCAGGGCGGGAGAGACGTACACCTCGCCCCGCTTCGGGAAGCCGCTCAGGCCGGGCGGCGCGGGGGTCGCCGCGCGGCCGGGCAGCTGGGCCAGGTTCACGACGATGACGGGTTCCTGGCGTACGTACGTCGCGGTCGTGGTCTGGACGGCCGTCGCCTCCTTGGCCGAGACGGCGTCCGGGGTGCGCCAGGCGGTGGCCTCCGCGCGGGCGCCCGCGCCGAGGGAGGCGGCGATCATCACCAGCAGCAGGAACGAGCCGACGGCGGCGGCGCCGGCCGCGAGGAGCTGGGAGTGCAGGCCGCGGCGGCCGGAGGACCTGGCCAGGTGCCAGGTCAGGGGCAGGACGGGGGAACGCATGGCGGCTACTCCTGCGGGCTCAGGCGACGGTGTACTGGGTGTGGCCGCTGATCCGGCCGTCGCGGACCTGGAGGACCCGGTCGCAGTGGGCGGCGACGTCCGCGTCGTGGGTGACCATGACGAGGGCGGCGCCGGTGTCCCGGGTGGCGAAGGTCAGCAGCTGAACCACTTCCGTGCTGGTGCGCTGGTCCAGGGCGCCGGTGGGCTCGTCGGCGAAGACCACGTCCGGCTCGACGGCCAGGGCGCGGGCGATGGCGACCCGCTGGGCCTGGCCGCCGGAGAGCTGGCCGGGGCGGCGGTTCTCCAGCCCGTCCAGGCCCAGCGGCGCGAACCAGCGGCGGGCGCGGGCGACGGCCTCCTTGCGCGGCACGCCCTCCAGCATCAGCGGCAGGGCGACGTTCTCCTCGGCGGGCAGCTCCGGCAGCAACTGGCCGAACTGGAACACGAACCCGAAGCGCTTGCGGCGCAGCGCGCTGAGCCGGTTCTCGCCCAGGTCGTCGATGCGCCCCCAGCCTTCGGCCGGGGGGACCCCCATCTCGCTTCGCTCGCCGCGCAGCAGCACCTGGCCGTCGTCGGGGCGGATGATCCCGGCGAGGGTGTGCAGCAGCGTCGACTTGCCGGACCCGGACGGGCCCATGATGGCGAGCGAGTCCCGCTCGCCGACCTCGACGTCCACGCCGGCCAGGGCGGTGGTGGAGCCGTACTTCTTGACGAGGCCGTGACCGGCCAGAACGGTGCTCATGATGGATGTCCCCTGGCCCTTCTCAGCGCTCGAACTTCCAGGTGACGCTCTTGGCGTCGGCCTTGGTCACACTCACGGGGATCTCGACGCTCTCGCCGCCGCTCTTCTTGCCGGTGCAGGTGAGAGTGGCCCCGGCGACGGCCTTCAGCCCGGTCGGGCAGGTGACTTCGGAGAGCTTCTCGCCGACCCAGGGCAGCGGGTGGTACTTGCTCTCGGTGCGGCCCGCGACGATGTTCGCCGCGAGCGCCTTGTGGCCGTTCACCGATGCCGTGCTGTACTCGTCCAGCCGGCTGGTCGACTCGGTGCCGGCGAGCAGATACGTGCCGAGGCCGCCCAACGCGGTCACTGCGGTCACGCCGCCGACGACGCCGACGAGGAACTTGCTGCGCTGCATCGCGTACTCCTGGGGTCCGTGGTGAGGATGCGGCTCCACCCTCGCCCGCGCCCCCGGGCACGCGCCTCGGCCGAACGGCCGGATCACGGGCCGCGCCCTCGGCCGTTCGGCCGATCCCGCCGCCAGGGTCCGGCCTACGCCTGCCGGCCGCTCATGGACGAGGGGCGCGAGGTGCAGATCTCCTTCGAAGCGGTGTGGAGCGCCGGACCCCGACCGGCGGGCGGCCGTCCGCGGTGGTCAGGCGCGGGTGAACTCCCGGATGGCCCGGGCCAGGGCGACGGGCTGGTCCAGGGGCAGGAGGGAGTAGCTGTCCGGTACCTCCACGAGGCGTCCCCGGGGCAGAGCGGCGGCGAGGCGCCGGCCGTGGTCGGCGGGCATGACACGGTCCTTCTCCGCCCAGACGACGAGCGCCGGCCGGTCGAAGGACGGCAGCCGTTCGGCCGCTTCGAGGAGCACCTTGCGGTGGGCGGCGATCCCCCGCAGCACCCGTACCGTGTCACGGCGGATCGCCGGGAGCTTCAGGATCGGCTTGAGCCAGTCTGCGGTGACGGCGTCGCCGCGCTTGGTGAGCCAGCCGAAGGCGATCGGCAGCCGGCGTACCGGCTTGAGGCGCATCTGCTGCATGAACGCGCCGAAGGCGGCCGGGGGCAGTTTGCCGGTGAGGACGACGGTCTTTCCGGTCAGGCCCGGCGGGAAGTTGTCGTAGGCGTCGCAGGAGACGAGGACGATGCCGCCGACCCGGGCGTCGAGCTCGCCGATGATCAGCTGGACGAGGGCGCCGCCGGTGTCGTTGCCGACCAGGGTGACGTTCTTCAGGTCGAGCCGCTCCAGGAACTGGGCCACCAGCAGGGCGAGGCCCCGCGGCGAGAGGTCGGCCCCCTCCGGCATCGGGAGGGTGTGGGCGCCCAGCGGGAGGATCGGCACGACGCAGCGGTGGTCGGCACGGAGTTCGTCGACGACGCCCTTCCAGAGGGAGGCGTCCATGAGCAGGCCGTGCAGGAGGACGAGGACGGGGCCGTCGCCTCCGGTGTCCTCGTACTCGATCGTCCCGTTCGGGAGATCGACCGTTTGCCTCGCCATGTCGCTCCTCATCCCTTCGTCGCCGGCTCGGTCCGGCCGAGCGGATCACGCCCGTTCCACTGTCCTTCGGTCGCGTAGGGGCGCAGCCGCACGAACAGCGTCTCGTGGTGGAACTCCTTGTCCTGGTGTTTCTTCATCGCCTCCAGGTGACCTCCCGGGTAGGAGCCGACGGTGTACTGCCGCATCTCGCGCGCGTTGCGCCACAGGGAGAGCGTGGCCACGCGGCCGGGCGGGCGCAACAGGGACGTCCCGGCCAGGAAGCCCGGGTGGCGCTGCGCCTCGCGTTCGGCGGGGCCGGCGGCCGCCGCGAAGGGAGCGAAACGGTTCATCCGCACCCTGGCCATGGTGAGGACGGCGACCGGGTCGTCGTCGGTGGGTTTCTCCTGGCGCGGCAGGTCGGGCAGGCCGGGCCAGGCGCCGACCGTGCGCACCGGCTCGAAGCGTGCGGTCCACCCCTTGCGGTAGACGTGCGCGGTCGGGTGGGAGAGGTACCGGTCGAGGGACTGGTCGTCGTCCCAGGCCGCGATCAGGGCCACGCCGGTGACCTTCGTCGAGGGGAGGGCTCCGGTGCGCAGGGGGCTCATCAGCCATGTCTGGGCGAAGCGCAGGCCCTCGATCGCGGCCGGGTCGGGCGCCGAGCGCAGCGCCGTGAAGGCCTCGCGGACGCCGACCTCGGCCAGGTGCACCGACATCAGCGCGACCCGGTCGTAGACCGCTGAATCCGGTACGAGCTCCGGCACGGACTCCGGTACGTGAGACATCAGTTGCCGCCTTTCGCCTTGAGGGGTGCCGTCGGCAGGAGGTGTTCGGGGCGCTCGCCGGTGTCCAGGGCGACGATCTCGGTCGCTGCTCTGCGGCCGGAGTAGATCGCGCCGGACATCGAGCCGAACTCGTGGGGCACGCTCTCCGCCCCGGCCCAGTGGATGCGCCCGACGGGCTCGCGCAGCGCGGGCCCGTACTCGGTGTAGAGGCCGGGCGGGGCGTAGGCGTGGTAGCAGCCGCGGGTGTAGGGCTCGGCCATCCAGTTCTGCTCGATGAGTTCGTAGGGCCGTCCGGCGCGCGGTCCGAAGTAGCGGGCCAGTTCGCCGAGGACGACGGCTCTGCGGCCGCCCGCGGACAGTTGGGCCAGTTCGCGGGCGGGCGGGCCGGTGACGAAGGCCGTGAGGACGCCGGGGGTGCCGTCGGGCGGGCAGCTGTCGATGGTGGCGCGGACGGGGCTCGTGGGGCTGATCACCATGCCGGTGAGGCCGTCGGCTCGCCAGAACGGCTCGTCGTAGAGCGCGAGGTACTTGATCGCCGAGCCCATCGTCATGCGCTGACTGAGCTGGTCGCGGTAGGCGGGCAGCGGCGGGTCGTAGTCGATGCGGTCGGCGAGCGGGACCGGCACGGCCATCACCACGCGGCCGCCGACGGCCTCGAAGCCGTCCCCGGTGACGGTGACCTTGTCGCCGGCGTGCCGGATGCGGCGGACGGCGGCGCCCACGTACGTCTCGTCGGCCACGCTCTCGGCGAGGCGCAGCGCCAGTCCGTGCGAGCCGCCGTCGAAACGGTTCTCCAGGACGCCTCCGGTGACCGTGGTCATGGCGCGGAATCCGCCGGTGCCGTTGGCGTAGTTGAGGACGTGCAGCAGGGAGACGTCGGCGGGGGCGGCGGCCATGCCCGCCTCGATCATCAGGCCCATGAGCGCCCGTCCGCCCCGGGTGCGCAGGTTGCGCCGGGTCCAGGAGTACATGGTCTCCCGGTCCCATCGGGCGGCGTGCGGGGCCTGCCAGGGCGCGTCCTGGGGAACCTCGCGGCGCATCCGCTCGATGCGCAGGGCGGCCTGCCCGAAGTCGACGAGGGTGGCCGGGCTCACCTTGGGGGCCATGCCCTTCCAGCGCGAGATCCGGCCGCCGTCGTCGATCAACCGGTGTCCCCGGTCGTAGACCTTGTGGGAGCCGATGCCGACCGAGCGGCCGGTGCGGGCGCTGATCGAGTCGGGTTGCCCGTTGAACTCGCAGCCCAGTTCGACGACCTTGCCCTCTCCGATCGGCCGGCTGAGCGAGCGGCCGCCGAGGCGCGGGCGGGCTTCGAGCAGTGCCACGGTCTTGCCGGCCTGCTTCAGTTCACGCGCCGCCGTGATCCCCGCGAAGCCCGCGCCGACGACGATGACGTCGGCCTCGATCCGTGGGTTCTCGCTGATGTCATGCACTGCAACAACTCCTCACGTCCTTCGGACGGGTCTCGGCGGGCGGGTCTCGGCGGGCGGGTCCGGCGGACGGGTTCTCAGGCGCCGTCGCGCAGAACGACGTCGGGGGACACGGGGGCGGGCCGGCCGTTCTTGATCATTTCGGTGAGGAGGTAGCGCCTGGCCTTGACCGTCGCGGTCCGCCGCAGGTCCTCCGGGGAGACCACGAAGGGCTCCCCGAGGCCGGTCAGGCCGACCGCGGCGCTCTTCCAGGCGAGCGGGTCCAGGGCCTTGCCGTCGCGCATGCAGATCACCGGAACCGGCCGGCCCTCGCCGTCGGGCACCACGACGATCTCCTCGGCCTCGGGGATCCGGTCCATGAGGACGTCCTCGAGCCACAGGCAGCTGTCCACCCCGTCGATGCGGTCGGCGACCCGGTCGAGGATCTCCAGCTGACCCCAGCGGCCGCGCCGGCCCCAGTCGCCGGTGTCGAACCACTTGCCGTGCCGGCGCTCGGAGAACTTCTCCGGGGTGCCGACGAAGGACAGCGCGCGGGCCCGGGTGCGGGCCTGGATCATGCCCGGCTCGGACTGGGAGCCGCGCCGCTTGCCGGTGGCGGGGTCGGCGATGCGGGCGCGCACCCCCGGCACCTCCCAGCCGACGCTGCGCGAGTCACGGCCGATCAGCCGGGCGGCGGAGCGCCTGGTGTAGGGGCGCACCGACACCACCTGCGTCTCGGTCATGCCGTAGCACTGCCACCACAGCGGCAGGGCGCGGGTGGAGGCGTCCAGGAAGCGGCGGATGGTGCGCGGGTGGATGGCGTCGAAGGTGTTGATGAAGATGCGGACGCCCGCGAAGGGCTGCGCGGGGTCGTCGAGCAGGCGCTCCCAGCCGACATAGGCGTTGGGGTGGGCCTCCAGGATGGTGGGGCGGTGGCGCTGCAGCAGGCGGAGCATGGTCTCGTCGTCGGGCCGGCCGATGCCGAGCAGCGGGGTGCCGCGCGAGAACGCGGCCTGCTGGGTGATGGCCCCGCGGACGTGGACGTGCGAGATCGCGCTCGCGAACAGCTCGTTGCCGTTGTGCAGGAACGGGAAGACCGACTCCATGAAGGCGGAGAACGACACGGCCTTCGCGGAGGTCTCCGCCAGCTTCGACACCCCCGTCGTGCTCGACGTGTGGGTGATCATCATCGGGTCCTCGTCCTTGAGGGGCGTCGGCGCGGGCACCGCACCGCCCCACAGGTCCTCGACCGGGACGCCCCCGTCGATGTCGGCGATGGCCCTGACGCCGAGGGCTTCGAGCCGGGCCCGGTCCAGGCGCGCGTACTCGGCGGTCCTCGGGTCGGTGACCAGGAACCGGGCCTGCAGGCGTTCGAGGAGGATGTTGATGATGTCGGGGTCGAGGCCCGCGGACAGCAGCGCGGGCACGGCGCCGATCCGGGCCGCCGCCCAGGCCAGCGCCTGCACGTCGTAGTTCGGGGTCTTGACGATCGCGACCCGGTCCCAGCGTTTGACGCCGGCGGCCTTGAGGACCGCGGAGAACTGCTCCACCAGGTGCGCGAACTCGACGTAGTCCAGTTCGGTGCGCTGCTCGGGGTCCCAGGCGAAGGGCTGGTCGAGGAAGAGCGGGACGCGGCCGTGGCGCTCGGCGGCGAGTTCGGCCATCAGGCCGACGTTGACGGGCTTGAGCAGGGCCACCCGGTGCGGCTCGAACTGGCCCCGCAGGACCTTTCCGAGGCTGGTGCGCCGGACGGAGCCGCCGGTCTGCCCGCCGGGCACACCGGTCACCCTGGGCCTTCGTGTCTGGGGCATGTCTGTCATTCCTTCCTCGCGCGTTCGGCGGTCATCAGCCGCTCGTATTCCTGCGGATCCACCAGGAGGTGCCCGGAGGAGTCGTAGAACCGTTTGTCCTGGCGGCGCCTCGCGCGCCTGATCTCGGCCCACATCCGCTCGCGCGCGGGGAGCCGGACCGCCCCGGTGAGCAGGTCGCCGACCCAGTCCGACTGGGCCTCGGCCAGCGGCATCAGCGCGGTCATGGAGTGGAGCAGGCCGATGAAGTAGAGGCCCTCGGTCTGCGGGGGCACGACCTGGTGGTAGAGCGGGGGCGCGTCGTCGCCGGCGCCGACGTGCTCCTCGTCGAGGAACGGGTACGCGATCCGGTACCCGGTGCAGTGGACGATCGCGTCCGCCTCCACCGTCTGCCCGTCGGCGAAGCGCACCTTGCGGTCCTCGGCGGCCACGATCACCGGCCGGGGCACGATCCGCCCGTGCACGATGGCCGGGAGCAGTTCGCTGCTGGCCACCAGCGGGCCCTGACCCACCTGGTAGGGGGGCGCGGGCAGGCCGTACTGCGTCATGTCGCCGTGGACGAGCTTGAGCATCAGCTTCACCAGCGGGCGGCGCTGCTCGACCGACAGCTTCTTCATCAGCGGCGACAGCCGGTCGATGGGGCGGCCCTCAAGGATCTTGGGGACGACGTAGTGGCCGGTGCGCACCGAGAGGCAGGTGGTCTCGGCGACCCGGGAGATCTCGGTGGCGAGGTCGGCGGCGGTCGCGCCGAGCCCGAGGACGACGACCCTCGCGCCCTCGAAGTCCTTTGGTCCGGCATAGTCCATGGAGTGGAGCTGGGCGCCGGTGAACTCGCCGTCGAAACGGCCGTACACGGGCTCGCCGTGGCGGCCTCCGGAGGCGACGAGGACCGCGCGGTAGGAGTGGGTGGCGCCGTCGCCCAGGGTCACCGTCCAGCCGCCGCCGGGGGCGGGGGCGGCCCGGGTCACCTCCGTGTCGAAGCGGATGTGCTCGCGTACGCCGAAGCGGTCGGCGTACGCGTCCAGGTAGCGGGCGACCTGGGTGTGGTGGGGGTAGTCCGGGCAGTCGTCGGGCATCGGGAAGCTCGGGTACTGCATGACCGTCTTCGAGGTGTTCGCGTGCAGCGAGGGGTACGCGCAGGTCCGGCCGTCGCCCGTGGGATACCGCCACAGGCCGCCGATCGCGGGGCCCCGCTCGTAGCAGTCGAAGGGGATGTTCCGCAGGACCAGGGCGCGGGCCATGGCGATGCCCGCGGAGCCGGCCCCGATCACACAGACCTTGTCGGTCACCGCTCCTCCTTCCGGCGCCCGGCCACCAGGCCGGCCACGCCGATCGCCGTGGCGGCCAGCGCGGCGAGGGTGTCGACCGTGGCGGAGGAGGGCTTCTTGCCGGTGCGCAGGCCCATCAGTCCGGCCGCCGTGTCGAGCCCGTCGCAGACGACGCCGGCCTGGAACCACAGGCGCCGGGCCGGTCCCCTGCTGAGCAGCAGACCGCCGGCCATGGCCAGGTTGCGGGCCGCGAACAGGCGGACGAGGTAGGCGCCCTCGGGGTCGTCCTTGATGGCGAAGGTCTTCGTGCCGAGCGTCGGGGCGAGGAACGCGGCGCCGCCGACGGCGCGCAGGGCGACGAGGAGCAGGGCGGCGGTGTCCTTGCCGCCCGTGCCCCGGCCCGTGTGGTGGTCCGGCTTCGTGTCCATGGCGTTGCGGGTTCCTCTCGTGGGCGGGGTCAGAATTCCTCGGTGAAGCCGGTCAGTCGCACCTGGACATGGGCCTGCCGCAGCAGGTCGAAGTCCGCCTTGGGCCGGGCGGACTGCTCCGGGTAGGAGACTCCGGCCGGCAGTTGGGCGCCCAGTGCCTGTTCGGCGGCCCACGTGGCGCCCACGGCGCTCAGGTGCGCCTGGCCGCGCGGGTCCAGCAGATCGACTCGCGCCGTCCGGCCGAGGCCGCGTGCGGTGACCGTGAGTCCGGCGAAGTCCCCTGCCCCGGGGCGCTCCAGCAGGGCCGCGCGGACCCCGCGCAGGGCGGGGCGGGCGAGGGCGCGCAGGGTCCCGGACCGCTTGAGGCCGACCAGGGCGCGCAGGGAGGCCGGGCTCTGCAGCGCCATCCGGGTCTGGACCGTCGGGACGCCGAGGGTGACCGGCACGGTGGTCTGTTCCAGCGTCCCCACCAGCGCGGCGGGGCGTACGGCGCCGTCCGCGCAGCGCACCCGGCGGGGGTCCGTCATGGGCTGCACGGGACGCCGACGGCCCTCGCGCATGGGGTAGTACGGCCAGGCCAGCCGCTCGCCGAAACCCCAGGAGTCGGGGCCGACCTGGTCGTCGGAGGAGGCCAGGACGACGATGTCCACCCGGTCGGCCGCCCCGCCGAGCTCGCGCACGACGGCGGCGGTCATCAGGGCGGCGAGCCCGGCGAACCAGCTGCCGGACAGCAGCACGGCGGCGGTGGGCTGTTCCCGGGCCGCGGCCACGCAGACGTCGAGGACGTCGGCGTTTGAGGCCCGGTGGATGTCCGCGACCGGGATGCCGTGGCGCATCGCGTCGGTGACGAGGTGGTCGTCCCCGTCGCTGACCGCCGCGAGGATCGCGGCGGGCCGCTCCGGCAGGGACGCCAGCGGACGCGGCCGCGACGCGTCGACGGCGACGGCGCTCGCGCCGAGCGAGGCCGCCAACTCCCTTGCCCGGTCCGGGTTCCGCCCACCGATCAGCAACCGCAGCCCGGGATTGCGACGCCGCAGCAGCCGTGCCGCCTGGGCGCCCACGAGCCCGTATCCGCCCACGACGAGCAGGCTTTCGCCCAGGGCGTGCTCCGCCGGGACGGCCTCCGGCTTCGTGGCGGTCGGGCGACTAGGGCGCGTTTCGAAAGTAGCGTCGTCCGCCCGCAGGGCGGGCCCGGCGGCGTCTGGTCCGTGCGATCGCAAGGCGGAGGGTCGCCCCGATACTGGTTGTATGGGGGCGATCCCGACAACGCGGCTGGGGGTCTCCCCTCTGGGGGAGGGCGTGCCGGGCGTCGCCGGGCAGACGGGACTTTCGAAACACGCCCTAGCCACGGCCCACCGCTCCCAGGATCGCCGCGCCCGGGTCGCGGTCGCCGGCCGCGCGGGCGAAGAGCTCTCGCGCTGCCCGCAGGCCCGAGTCGACGGCGCCGCCCATGGAGCCCATCTGGTGCACGCCGGTCTCGGTGCCCGCCCAGTGGATGCGGCCGATGGGGGCGCGCAGGGCGGGGCCGTAGGACGTGTAGACGCCGGGCGGGGCGAAGCCGTGGTAGCAGCCTCGGGTGAACTCCTCGTCCAGCCAGTTCTGTTCCACGAAGTCGGCCGGTTTCGCGGCGCGCGGGCCGAGGGCGCGGGTCAGTGCGCCGAGGACGGCGGTACGCCGGTCGGGTGCGGGCAGGCGCGTCAGCTCACGGGCCGCCGAGCCGGTCACGAAGGCGGACAGCACGCCCGGGCTGCCGCCGGGCGGCGAGGTGTCCAGGGCGACCCGGAAGGGGCCGTCGCTGGTGGTCACCTGGCCGCTGAAGCCGTCGGCGCGCCAGAACGGCTCGTCGTAGATCGCCAGGCACTTGAGTGCGGCGCCGGCCGGCATGCGCTGGGTGAGCTGGTCGCGGTAGCCGGGCAGCGCGGGCGCGTACTCGATGCGGCCGGAGAGGGTGAGGGGGACGGCCACCACGACCCAGCGGGCCCTCGCCTCGAAGCCCGGACCCGAGACGACGACCGAGTCGGCGCGCTGTTCGATGCGGCGGACGACCGCGCCGAGGCGTGTCTCGTCGGTGAGGGTCGCGGCGAGCTTCTGCGGGATGCTGTGCGCGCCGCCCTCGAAGCGGTAGCGCTGGATGCCGCGGCTGATCTCCAGGAGGTAGCGGAAGCCGCCGGAGGCGTTCGCGTAGTACAGGACGTGCAGCAGCGACAGGTCGGCGGGCGAGGCGCAGTACGCGGCCTCCGTCACCATCGACAGGAACTCACGGGCCGTCGGCGTCGCCACGTTGCGCCGGCACCAGGACCAGAACGTCTGGCTGTCCAGCTCCTTCGCTCCCGGCGCCAGCCAGGGAGCCTCGGGCGGGACCGTGCGGCAGAGGCGTTCGATGCGCAGGACGGCCTGGCCGAAGTCGGCGAGCGTGGCCGGCGCGAGCCGCCACGGGAACAGGCCTGTGTACGCGTGCCTGCGGCCGCCGACGAAGGTGAGCCTGCGGCCCTCGTCGTAGGTGCGGAAGCCCTCGACGCCGAGCGAACGGCCCAGCTCGGCGATCAGGGTGCTCTTGTCGCCGAAGTACTCGCCGCCGAGGTCGGCCGCCTTGCCGTCGCCGAGGTCCAGGCCCTTGAGCCGGCCGCCCACGCGGTCGCGGGCCTCCAGCAGGCGGACGGTCCAGCCGGCGGCCGTCAGCTCACGGGCCGCGGTCAGCCCGGCGAGGCCGGCGCCGACCACGACCACGTCGGCCTCCATCCGGGGCTCATCCGTTACGTGCCGCATCCGCGGTCTCCCTCCTGTCCGGTTGCGCTGTACGGGGTGTCCGGGCGGCCGGCGGGGCCGTCAGATCGGACGAGGCGAGCGCCGGGCGGCGGTTGATCCACCGACGGCGGGGTTCTCGGGCGAGGAGTCCGAGGGTCTCCTTGAGGAGCGGGCCGCGCGGCTGTGTGCCGGCCACCAGACGGCGGGCGGTGGCGAGGCCCATGTCACGCAGCGGGAAGACGTCGTAGTAGCGCGAGCGGTGGCTGAACAGGTCGAAGAACCGGTCGAGTTGGCCGCGTTCCTGGAGGCGCCTGAGCGCTTCGGGGACGGCGCCGGGCAGCGGGCCGGCCTCGCCGAGGGTGGTCGCGAGCCAGTAGTGGCCCTCGAAGCGGCGGTCCCGCCAGGTGCCCCAGCGGCGCATCGTCTCGTCGGCGCCGCCGTGGCCCGAGCCGTCGAGGGAGGCGACGATCGCCGGCGCGAGGGCCTCCACCTGGAGGAAGGCGTCGCCGATGCCGCGCCCCGCCGACGGGTCCTTGAAGTGGCCGGCGTCTCCGACGAGCACCCAGCCGGGCCCCGAGGCCTGGCGGAGGTAGCCGTCGAACTTGACGATGCCGGAGATCTTCTGCGCGATGCGGGCGCCGGCCAACGCCTTCGCGGTGGGTTCGCAGGCCCGCATGTGGGCGAGCAGCCCGGCCTCGGTGTCGCGCCGGAAGTAGTCGCGCTCGTGCTGCTCGGGCGAGACGCCGACGAGGTAGAGCCCGTTGTCGGCGGGCCCCGCCCACACCATCCGGTCGCCCCAGCGGTGGAAGACGAACAGGTCGTCGTAGGCCGGGTCGGCGCCCTCGAAGAAGGTGAAGTAGTAGGAGCGCTGGTTGTGGTTGACGTTGTACTTGTGGGAGCCGCACATGTAGGCGACGGTCGAGGAGCGGCCGTCGGCGCCGACGACCAGGGGTGCGTGCAGCCGTGCGGTCACGCCGCCCTTCTCGGTGCGTACGCCGCAGACGCGGCCGCGGTGCCACAGGATCTCGACGACCCGGGCGCCCATGCGGACGTCCGCGCCGGACTCGACGGCGGCCTCGGCGAGGATCGTGTCGAGCAGATGGCGCTGGAGGAACGCGGCGCCGCCCGGGTCGTCGAAGGCGAGCGGGAAACGGGCGTGCACCCGGAAGTCGCCGAGCCGGGTGTCGGTGTGCTTCATGAAGCGCACGCCGGTCTTCTCGACCGGCCCGAGCACGCCGAGGCGTCCCAGGAACCGCAGTCCGTCCGCCTCCAGGAGGTGGGAGGAGAGCGTCGGCCTCGGGAAGGTCGCCTGTTCGAGCACGGCCACCTTCAGGCCGGCTCGCGCCAGCAGTGTGGCGAGCGGCGAACCGGCGCAGCGGGCGCCCACGATGATCACGTCGAAGTGCTCGACGGCCGCGGGGCCGCCCGGGGTGCTCGTGCTCGAGCCGTTGACGGCCATGGGTCAGCCCCGTGCCCTCTCCCCCGCGGCCAGGACCCGCGGGTCCAGCGGCCTCGGGTCGCCGTCGCCCCAGGCGATGCCCTGCAGGTGGGAGGTGCGCAGTCCGGCGTAGTTGAGCTCGCCGTAGGGTCCGCCGGTGCGGCCGGTGCCGCCGTGGGTGGAGAGGATCGCGTTGAAGCCGATGTGCGAGTCGTTGACCTTCAGCAGGCCGCCGTTGGTGACGCCCTCGGCGAAGCGGCGGGCGAGGTGCGGGTCGCCCGTCCAGATCGAGTTGCGCAGGCCGTAGGCGTTGCTGTTGAGGAACTCGACGACGTCGTCGAAGAGCTGGTCGTCGGGGGCGGCCTCGGGGACGACGAGCGGGATGAGCGGGAAGAAGGTCTCCTCGCGGACGCAGGAGAGGCCGCCCGCCCGGGCCAGGCCCTGGAGGCGGACCACGGTGGGCTCGCAGAACATGCCTCGGGTGGAGGGCTCCCCGTGGACGTCCACCCGGGCGCCGCCGCACAGCAGATCGCCGCCCGCCTCGCGGGCCTCGGCGATGAAGTCGAAGAACTTGTCGACCTTCAGCACCGGGCTGAGCAGGATCTCCGGGTCCTCCGGGAAGCCCGGGCGAAGCTTGCGGACGCGTTCCAGGAACAGTTCGGTGAAGGCGTCGGCGATCTCGGGGTGCAGGACGGCGTACTTGGGCACCATGCAGATCTGGCTGGAGCCGTAGAAGCACTCCTCCAGGGCGCGGGCGGCGGCGTCCAGGTCGGCGTCGCGCCACACGACGAAGCCGTCGTTGCCCGCCAGTTCCAGCACGGCCTTCTTGCCGTTCTTCAGGCACTCCTCGCCGAGTTTGAGGCCGGCCTCGCTGTCTCCGAAGAACAGGATGTCGTCGACGAGCGGGCTGGTGACCCAACTGCGCAGGATGCCGCCCGCGTTGCCGCAGACCACGTTGAGGGTGCCGGGCGGGGCGCCGTGCCGCTCCAGGATCGGGGCGAGCAGGTCGCGGAAGAGGAACATCACGCTCAGCGGGGAGGAGCGGGGCGCCTTGACGACGATCGCGTTGCCCGACAGCAGGGCGAACACGCCCATGGTGGAGTTCGAACCGGCCGCGTTCTGCGGGGGGTTGACGCAGACGACGCCGTCGGGCTTGCGGACGAGTTCGAGCTGTTTGCCCTCCACCTCGAAGGACTGGTGCAGCTGGGTCTCGTACCAGCGGACGGTGTCCACGTCGGTGCCCCGCAGCATGCCGCTGACCTCCCACTGGGCGAGCCGGCGGGGGTGGCCTTCGGCGATCAGGATGTCGATCATCTCGTCGGCCCGGGCGGCGAGCGCCTCGTTGAAGTCGAGGACGATCCGGCTGCGGGTCTCCTGCGGGAGGAGCCGGTAGACGCGGCTCGCCCGGCGGGCGGCCTCGAGCGCGCGGTCGCTGTCGGCGACGGTGCCGACCGCGCAGCGCGCCACGACGTCGTCGGTGAGCTCGGTGGACCGGCCGAGCTCCAGGGCCCGCTTGAGGTTGAAGGCGCTGTCGACGTCGCGCAGCATCGCCGAGGCCCGCACGACGTACGTCCAGCGCTGCCCCTCGACGTCCTTGCCGTCTATGTACTGGGCGTAGGACCTCATGACGGCAGCCCTTCCATGCTCGGGGCGGTGAAGTCCTCCTCCTCGACGTCGCGCAGCAGGCCCGCGTTGTAGCGGCCGTACGCTTCGAGGTCGAGGAGGCCGTGGCCGCTGTAGCAGAACACGATGGTGGCCTCGCGTCCGGTGCGCTTGCAGTCGAGGGCCTTGTCGATGACGGCGCGGATGGCGTGCGCGCTCTCGGGGGCCGGCAGGTAGCCCTGCAGCCGGGCGAAGGTCGTCGCGGCCTCGAACACCTGCGTCTGCGGGTAGGCGACTGCGTCCAGCAGGCCCTCGTGCCGCATCAGACCGACCAGCGGGGCGCAGCCGTGGTAGCGCAGGCCGCCGGCGTGGATGGGCGGCGGCACGAAGTCGTGGCCGAGGGTGTAGGTGTAGACGCCCGGCCCGCGCCCGCCGGCGTCGGCCCAGTCGAGGCGGTACTCGCCGCGGGTGAGCGGGGCGCAGGCCTCCGGCTCGGCGGCGAGGATCTCGATGTCCGCGCCGTTGAGCTTGTCCTCCAGGAACGGCATGGCGAAGCCTCCCAGGTTGGAGCCGCAGCCCACGGAGGCGATCAGGTAGTCGGGCGAGCGGCCGATCTCGTCGAGCTGCTCGCGCAGCTCCTGGCCGATCACGGTGTGGTGCAGCAGGCAGTGGTTGGAGAAGGCGCCGACGGCGAGCCGGGTGCCCTCGTCGGCGTCGACGAGTTCCAGGGCCTCGCTGACGGCGGTGGCCTCGCTGCCCGGGTGGTTGGGGGAGTCGGCGAGCAGCTTGCGGCCGAACGCCGTGGTGTCGCTGGGGCTCGGCAGCACGGTGGCGCCGTAGGTCTCCATCAGGTGGCGGCGGTAGGGCTTCTGGTGGAAGCTGGCCCGCACCATGAACACGGTGAGGTCGATGCCCATCAGCTGGCAGGCGAGGGCGAGGGCGCTGCCCCACTGGCCGGCGCCGGTGTCGGTGACCAGTCGGGTGTGGCCGTCACGCTTGGCGTAGTAGGCCTGTGCGATCGCCGAGTTGAGCTTGTGGCTGCCGGTGGGCGAGGTCGCCTCGTACTTGAACCAGATCTGCGCCGGGGTGCCCAGCTCCCGCTCCAGCGCCACGGCGCGCACCAGCGGCGTCGGCCGCCACAGCTTGTAGGCGTCCCGCACCGGCTCGGGGATGGTGATCCAGCGTTCGAGGGAACTCTCCTGCGCGGCCATGGCCTTGACGAAGAGCCGCTCCAGCCACTCCTGGGTGACCGGCTTGCCGGTGGCGTTGTCGATGTAGCGCTCGGGAATCCGGGGCAGATCCGGAATCACGTTGTACCAGCGGGTCGGGATGCGGTCGATCGGAAGGTCGACGCGCTCGGATATGCCCTGGTGCTTCATGCGGGGCTCCCCCTAGAGAACGTGGTGAACGTGGTGAATGCGGTGGATGTGGTGGATGAGAGAGATCGGGTGCTTTCCGGTGGCTCGTTGTGGCGGCTCGTTGTGGCGGCTCGTTGTGGCGGCTCGTTGTGGCGGCTCGTTGTGGCGGCTTGCGGCGGTGGTGCGTCAGGACGGCGTGCGGACCGCGGTGTCGTGGTGTTCCGCGTCGCCGTCCGGCAGCTCCGGCGGGATGCCCGTCAGGGCGCTCTCGTGCAGGTCCTGGTTGCGCAGGAAGGCGACCGCGATGAGCGCGGCGGCGAACGCGAGCACCGCGCACAGGGTCATGGCCTGGTGGAATCCCTCGGTGAACGCGCTGCGTCCGTCCGCGAGGACCTGGTCGTGCAGGGCCGGTCCCACCGACCGGGCGGCGGGCTCGATGGCTCCGGCGCTGACGGCGGACGCGACCTCGTCGCTCTTGTCGCCGAGGGCGGCGGCCGCGGTGGAGTGGGCGAAGGAGTCGGCCACCCGGTTCTCGAAGAAGGAGCCGGCGACCGCGATCCCGAGGGCGGTGCCCACCTGCTGGAACGTCTCGTTGATCCCGGAGGCCACGCCGGCCTTGGCGGGTTCGGCGACGCCGATGGCCAGGGCCGCCCGGGTCGGCTGGAACAGGCCGAAGGCCGCGCCGGTCACGACCAGGCTGGGCACGAGCGCCGTCCAGGAGTCGGTGGCGCCGCTGCGGTGGGTGAGGAGCAGGGAGACGGCGAGGGCGAGCTGCGAGGTTCCCATGATGATCCGGAAGGGGACCTTGTCGGTCAGGCCGCCGGTCAGCGCGCCGAACACGAACATGCCGAGCGACAGCGGCAGGAACCTCAGGCCCGCCTCCCAGGCCGAACTGCCCAGCACGCTCTGCAGGTACGAGGTCTCGATGAAGATCGGCGGGAGACCCGCGGCGTTGGCGAGGAAGGTCACCGCGCACAGACCGACGAAGGTCCGGTTGCGGAACATCCTCAGGTCCATCATGGCGCGCTCGCCGCGGGACCGGGCCAGGACGAGGAAGACGACGAGGCAGACCGCCGCGACCGTGTACAGCGCGAGGTTGCTGGCCGAGTGCCAGCCGTCGGTGTTGCCCCGGATGATCGCCAGGACCAGCGCGGCCAGGGACACGGTGAACACGATCATGCCGGCGAAGTCGGGGGCGGCGCTGCCGGCCAGCCGCGACTCGCGCAGCCGGCGCAGGGCGATCAGCAGGGTGACGACACCGACCGGCACGTTCAGGAAGAAGATCCAGCGCCAGCCCGGGCCGCTGGTCAGGGCGCCGCCGATCAGCGGTCCGGTGGCGGCCGCGATGCCCACCGCCGCGCCGAACACACTGAACGCGGCGGCGCGTTCCTTGCCGTGGAACTCGTGGCCGAGCAGCGCGGGACCGACCGCGAACATGATCGCCGCGCCGACGCCCTGCACACCGCGGCTGATGTTCAGCACCTCGATGGAGTCGGCGAGACCGCAGGCGAGCGAGGCCACCGTGAAGACGACCAGGCCGATGAGGAACACGGCCTTGCGGCCTCGGCGGTCCGCGAGGGATCCGGAGATGACGAGGAAGGCGGCGAGGGTGAGCGCGTAGGCGTCGAACACCCACTGCATCTCGCTGAAACTCGCGTGCAGGGAACCCCTGATGCCGGGGAGCGCCACGGAGACGACGCTCAGGTCGAGCATGAGCATGAACGTGCCGACGGATACCACTGCGAGGGTCCACCAGCGCAGTGCGTTCGGTGGGCGGAGCGTGGTCATGCTGCCTCCAGCGAAGGGGACGGAGCGGGCGCCTTGCAGGGCCGCGGGAGCCAGCCCTTTCAGGAGCCGTTCAGGGGGTTCATGGAGAAAGAGGCGCGAAACCGCCGCCGCATTCCCCGCGATCACGCCCCTTCCGAGAAACCCGGCAGCCAGCGTTCGGCCTCGGCGCGGAAGGGGATCTCGCACTCCAGTTGGCACAGCACGGCGGTGGCGGCGCCGACGACGCGGTTCACCAGCACGTACTCCGGTGGCAGGTTGAAGCGGCGCAGCATGCCGCCCTCCCGGGGGTCGAGTGCCTGCACCACTTCCTCGCGCAGCCACTCCCGGGTGAACCGGTAGGTCTCCTCCGCCGAAGGGGTCGCGATGGGCAGGAGCAGGGAGCCGAGGGCCGCGGTGTCGAGGGCGGTGCCGGCTCTGATGAACCCCTCCGCTACGAGGAGTTCGTGGGCGGTCTCCCAATCTCCTTGGTGGGCGAGCCGGTTGAGGGTGCCGAGCGCGGGCGGGAAGCCGTCGGGCAGCTGCTTGACCGCGCCGAAGTCGATGACGCCGAGGCGCCCGTCGGCCAGGACGCGGAAGTTGCCGGGGTGTGGGTCGGCGTGCAGGAGGCCGGCCCGGCGGGGTCCGGAGAAGAGGAAACGGGCGTAGCCGAGGCCGGCGGCGTCGCGTTCGGCGCGGGAGCCCTCGCGGATGACGGCGGACAGCGGGGTGCCGTCGATCCACTCCGTGACCAGCACCCGCTCGGTGAAGGCCACCACCTCGGGGACGAGGATCTCCTTGTCGTCCCGGTAGGCGTCGGCGAAGGCCTGCTGGGCCTGCGCCTCCAGCCGGTAGTCCAGCTCCTCCGCGACCCGTTCGCGCAGCTCGTCGAGGATCGGCCCGACGTCCAGGTGGGGCGTGAGGACCGAGAACAGCTTCATGAGACGGCCGAGTTGGGCGTAGTCGCCGAACAGGGCCGCACCCGCGCCGGGGTACTGGATCTTCACCGCGACGCTCCGGCCGTCCTCCCACACCGCCTTGTGCACCTGCCCGATCGAGGCGGCGGCGGCCGGGGTGTCGTCGAAGGCGCCGAACCGCTCCCGCCAGTGGGCGCCCAGCTCGGCGGCGAGGACGGCGTGGACCCGGTCGGCGGGCAACGCGGGCGCGGCTTCCTGAAGCAGGGTCAGGGCGGCGCGGTAGGGCCCGACCGCCTCGGGCGGCAGCGCCGCCTCGTACACCGACAGCATCTGCCCGAACTTCATGGCTCCGCCCTTGAGTTCGCCCAGGACACGGAAGACGTGCAGTCCGGTACGGCGCTGGAGCTCGTCGGCGATGAGGTCGGCGGGCCGGCCGAGCAGCCGCTTCCCGATCCGCAGCGCGGACCTCCCCGCAAACCCGAGCGGAAGCGAGGCGAGACGGGCGTTGCGGGCGAGGGGGGAGGTGGGGATGTCCCGGGCGTGGCGGCGGTGGGCGTGACCGACGCGCTCGGAGTCCGAGAGGTTCTCGGGGTTTGCGGGCTTCTCGACGTTCGAGGAGTTCTCGGGGTTTGAGGGGCTGTCGGCGGTCCCGGGGGGCGAAGCGTTCTCGGGGTTTGAGGGGCTGTTGGCGGTCCCGGGGGGCGAAGCGTTCTCGGGGTTTGAGGGGCTGTTGGCGGTTTCGGGGGGGTTGGGGTTCATCGGGGGGTCCGGGTCGCGGTGCGGGGGGCGGGGCTCGTCGCTCGGGGGCGGGTCAGGGCCGTCACCGCGTTGGCGATCAAGGTCTGGCCCGCCGCTTCGCGCGTCGTCATGATCGACTCCGGGTGGAACTGGACCGCCGCGATGGGGAGTTCACGGTGCTCCACGGCCATCACCACGCCGTCGGCGGTGCGGGCGGTCACCTCGAACGCGGCGGGAAGCGTCGCGGGTTCGGCGTACAGGGAGTGGTAGCGGCCGGCCTGGATGCGGTCGGGCAGGTTCTTGAAGAGCAGGCCGCCGCCGGCCCGCACCTCGACCGTGGACGGTTTGCCGTGCACCGGCACCGGCAGTCTGCCGAGCGTCCCGCCGAAGTGCTCCACCAGGCCCTGCAGGCCGAGGCAGACCCCGAAGATCGGCAGCCCGCGCTCCAGTGCCGCCGCCAGCAGTGCCGGCATGCCGAAGTCCGACGGGCGGCCGGGGCCCGGAGACAGCACCAGCAGGTCGGGGTGCACCTCGTCGAGCAGTCGCGGCGGGAATCCCGCACGGTAGGTGATCACCTCGGCGCCCGTGCGCCGCAGGTAGGCGGCGAGCGTGTGGACGAAGGAGTCCTGGTGGTCCACGAGCAGCACCCGCGGCGCGGGGCCGGCCGGTGCGGCGCTCGCCGGGACCGGCGCCGCCGGGGGCCGGCCGTCGTTCTCGACGGCGTCCAGCAGGGCCAGCGCCTTCAGATGGGTCTCGGCCTCCTCGGCCTCGGGGTCGGAGTCGAACAGGAGCGTGGCGCCCGCCCGTACCGTCGCGATGCCGTCGTGGAGGTGGACGGTGCGCAGGGTGAGGGCGGTCTCCAGGCCGCCGTCGAAGCCGATACGGCCCACCGCGCCGCCGTACCAGCGGCGCGGGCTGCGCTCGTGCTCCTCGATGAAGGCGACGGCGGCCCGCTTGGGGGCGCCCGTGACGGTGACGGCCCACATGTGGGTGAGGAGCGCGTCCAGCGCGTCGCGGTCGGGCAGCAGCCGGCCGCGCACGTGGTCGACGGTGTGGATGAGCCGGGAGTACAGCTCGATCTGGCGGCGGGCCAGCACCTCCACGCTGCCGGGGACGCAGACCCGGGCCTTGTCGTTGCGGTCGACGTCGGTGCACATCGTCAGCTCGGACTCCTCCTTGCGGGAGTCCAGGAGAGTGCGGATCCGTTCGGCGTCCTCCAGCGGGTCCCGACCGCGGGCGATGGTGCCGCTGATGGGGCACGACTCGACGGTGCGGGCGGCCGCGTCCACCCGGACGAACATCTCCGGCGACGCCCCGACGAGGTGCTCGCCGCCGGCGAGGTTGGCGAGGAGCCCGTACGGGGCGGGGTTGCGCTCGCGCAGCCGCCGGAAGAGCTCCGAGGGGGCGCCGGTGCCGGGCCGGTGGAAGCTCTGGCCGGGGACCGCTTCGAACATTTCGCCGTCGTGGAAGCGCTGCCGGGCCAGGCGCACCAGCTCGGCGTACTCGCCGGGCGCGTGGTCGCGGTACGCGGCCGGTTCGACGGGCGGGGCCTGGCGGGCCGGCGGGGTGGCGTGGCCGAGTCCGGCGGTGGTCCGGCCCGCGTACGTGAAGTCGTAGCTGTGGCGCACGGCGCCGCCGCGGTGCCGGTCGATGTGCAGGACGCGGTCCGGCAGGTGGAGCACCATGGTGCGGTCGCACGGGTCGCGGTCCTGGTGCAGGGGCACCGGATCGAACGACAGCACCAGGTCGTATCCGAACGCCCCGTACAGGCCGAGGATCCGGTCGTCGGGGGCGGCCAGCCCGGTGACGACGGTCCGCAGCAGCGTGAGGACGCTGGGCCGCCGTGTGCGGTCCTCCTCGGTGCGGGCGGCCTCGGCCGGGGGCGTGGCCGGCAGGTCCACGGTGACGGTGTCCGCCCCGGCCTCGGCCTGTGCGCCGTGCCCGGCGAGCAGGTCCGCGAAGGCGGGCAGGAGCACCTGGCCGCGTTCGTTCAGGGCCCGCACCCGCAGGCGGTCGGCGAGCGCGGTCACCTCCAGCGGCGGGTCGGCGTACCCGAGGTCGAACGGCCGGTAGCGGACCGGCTGTTCGGCGCGTCCGGACAGCAGCAGGCCCCGCCGGGAGTCCAACGTGCGCTCCAGGCGGGCGAGTTCGACCTGGGCGAGGGCGGGGTCCAGCGGCTGGGAGCGGCGGGTGACGCCGACGCCCGCCGGAGTCGTCCAGCGCCGTGTCGTCGCCGCGGTCACCGCTGTCGCCGCGGTCGTGGTGAAGGCCGCCGGGACGGTGTGGGTGCCGGTGGGGACGGCAGTCGCCGTCATCGTGGGTTCGGTGGGTGTCGCCGTCATCGTGTGGGTCCTTCCACGTACGTCCTGGGAGGCCGCGTCGGTCCTGAGGGCCTCGTCAGGCCTTGGGGGGCGTCAGGCCGCGCGGCAGCGGCGGGAGGCGCGGTGGCGGGCTACGGTCAGGTCGACCGCGAGGCCCGCGGCGCCGGTGTAGTGCGCCGGATCGCACCAGGTCCGCAGCTCGCCCGCGTCGTGGCGGCCGACGAGTTCGGGAGCGTCGGCGAGAACGTCCGCGAGGTGGCGGCCCTCGGTGGCAGCGCGCGCGGACGCCCGGGCGACCAGGGTCTTGGCGGCGCTCCTGCCGAGTGCGGGCGACAGGAGGGCGGCGAGCCGCTCCGACACCACGAGGCCGCCGGTGAGGCCGAGGTTGGCGCGCATCCGGTCGGGGTGGACGAGCAGCCCCTCGGCGAGTTCGGCGGCCGTGTGCGCGGCGCCGCCCACCAGCCTCAGGCAGGCGCGCAGCGGCTCCCACTCCGCGTGCCAGGCGCCGGCGGGACGTTCGTCGTCGACTACGGCCGCCTGCGCGAGCCCCGCGACGAGGCCCGGCACCTGGTAGGCGGCCGAGCAGATCAGGGCGGCGAGCGCCGGATTGCGTTTGTGCGGCATGGCCGACGACATGCCCCGCCCCTCGGCGGCCGGTTCGGTGACCTCCGCGCACTCGGTACGGGCGAGGAGCTGAACGTCGGCCGCGAAGGTGCCCAGGCCGGCCGCGGTGAGGGACAGCGCGGCGGCGAGGTCGGCGATCGGGGTCCGGACGGTGTGCCAGGGGACCTCGGCGCTGGTGAGACCCAGCTCGCGGGCGAAGGCGACCGGGAGACGGACGGCGCAGAGCTCGGCCGCGTTCCTCGCCGCGTCCGAGTCCGAGTCCGCGTCAGCGTCCGCGGCCGCGTACGTCCCCGCCGTCGCCCCGGCCGCCGCCCCCGCGTCCGCCTTGGCCGACGGGCCGTACAGGCGCGCGTATTCCACATATCCGGCCAAGGTCCCCGCCGCGCCGCCGAGTTGGACCGGCAGGCCGGTGTCGCAGATCCGGTCGAGCCGGTCCTGTGCGTCCAGGACGGCCTGGAGCCAGCCCGCCGCCTTGAGCCCGAAGGTGGTGGGCACGGCGTGCTGGCCCAGCGTCCGCGCGGCCATCGGGGTGTCGCGGTGGGTCCGCGCGAGCCGGGCCAGGGCCGCCGCGACCCGGTCCAGGTCGGCCAGGACGAGGTCGACGGTGCGCGCGGCGACCAGCATCAGGGCGGTGTCCAGGACGTCCTGGCTGGTGGAGCCCTGGTGGACGTAGTGGGCGGCCTCGGGGTCCTCGCGGGCGACGGCCTCGGCGAGCATCCGCACCAGGGCGACGACGGGGTTGGCCGCCGCGCGGGCGCGCAGCGCCACCTCCCTGAGGTCGAAGCGCTCCGCCCGCGCGGCAGCCGTGATGACGGCGGCCGCCGACGCGGGCACCGTGCCGAGCCGGGCCTGGGCCCGGGCCAGGGCGGCCTCCGCGTCGAGCATGGCCTGCAGACAGGCGGCGTCGGAGGTCGCGGCCTCGGCCGGAGTTCCCGCCCGGACGGGCGAGAACAGCCCCGCGTCCTCCAGGGGGGCTCCGGCGATCAGGCGAACGCCCGGCTCGACGGCCGGGTGAGCAACGGTCACGTGGTCTTCCCTCTCTGGAACGGGCTCATCTGTGGGCGGGTCGTACGGAGGCGGGTCGTACGGAGGCGGGTCGTACGGAGGCGGGTCGTACGGAGGCGGGTCGTACGGAGGCCGGGCTCAGCGGGTCGACGCCACGGCGCGGGCGTCCGGGGCCGGCGCCGATGGCGCTGTCGTCGCCGGTTCCGGTCGTGCGGCCGGTGTGGGGCGGGCCGCCGTGCGGGGTGTCGCGTCGGGCGCCGCGAGACCCAGCAGGGCGAGGGCGATGGCGTCGGCGTCGCCGAGGGTCACCGAGTTCACGCCCGGCCGGATGCCGGCCGCGGTCACCCAGTGGACCGACTCGGTGGGAACCCCGTAGGCGAAGCGTCGGGGGTGGGCCGTCCCGTCCGCGGCGACCACACGGTAGGGGCGGTCGGTGACGGCGAGGCCGCCCGTCTCGTAGTCGCCGTGCTCGGCGTCGCGGATCACGTAGGGACGGCACTGGCCGGTCGCCAGCAGGTGGCGCAGCAGCGGGTCGGCGGTGCGCCGCAGGTCGGGCTCGGGCAGCCGCGCCTCGACCAGGGTGGTCGCCGTCACCCGGTGCCCCGGCACCGCGGTCGACTCGGCGACGAAGACCCCGGCCCGCTCGTCGGGGCGCACCGTCATGCCCGGGCCCACGAGGTGCAGCACGCCCGCTTCGACGAGGGCGACCATCTCCTCGATGCGCTGCGGGGGCGGTCCGATGGAGAGGAAGGCGTTGAGCGGGGTGTACCAGCGCTCCAGGTCGTCGCGGTGGGAGCGGCCGGCGAGTCCGCCGTGGTCGACCACGAGGCGGATCTCGTTGCGCAGGTCGCGCAGCACGTCGAGGGCCGCCTTCAGCGGGCCGTCCACGTTGCCCGCCGCCGAGTCGGCCAGGTCCTGGCGGAGCGTGCGCAGCAGCCAGGTCCGGTAGGCGCCGGCGGTCGGGAAGCGGCGGTCGCCGTGCGGACGCGCGACGCGCTGCCAGTCCCAGTGGTCCCGGGCCGGGATGCCGAACTCCTCGAGCAGGGCGCTCTCCTGGGCCGAATGCCAGGGCGCGCCGAGCGTGCGTGCGGTGAAGTCGCCTGCGTCACGGGCGCGTCCGCCCCGGGTGAGCAGCGCCGCGTAGTAGACCGTCTCGACCTCCTTGGCGATCAACGGCCACAGGTCGCGGGCGAAGTCGAGGCCCTCGTGGTCCGCCGCGCGGCGCAGCTCGGCCAGTTTCGCGGGGGTCAGCAGCAGGGGGTGGTGGCGGCCGTGGGCGCCCTTCTGGTTGCGGCCACGGGAGTGGTAGGGGACGCCGCGCCGGGAGCCGGCGTACAGCTCCGGTTCGCGGCCCGAGGGCCGGTAGACGAGGTGTCCGGTGTCCGTGTCCCGCGTGAAGGCGCCGCCGCGACCGAGAGTGAACAGCGCCATGTGGTCGAAGAAGTTGAGCCCGAGTCCGCGCAGCAGCACGGGCGCGCCGGGGTGTACGGACGTCAGGTCGAGGTCGGCCGGGTTCGCGGGGCGTACGTAGGCCAGACCGTGCCGGGCGGCGAAGCCCGCGAGCCGGTCCTCGGCCTCGTCGGCACGCAGCGGGAGGTGTCCCTGGGCGAGGACGACCGCGTCCAGGCCGCCGATCCGGGTTCCGTTGGCCAGGGTGACGCTCTGCCGTCCGCCGGGCCCGTCCTGCAACCGGACGGCGCGCATCGGGTGGACGACGATCCGGACCTCGGGCGGCGCCCCGCGCACGACGTGCCGGAAGACCCACTCCAGGTAGTGGCCGTAGAAGGCGCGGGTGGGGTAGGAGTCGGGCGTCAACTCCACGGCCTCTCCCAGGACTTGGTCGACGACGTGGTCGACGACGTGGTCGACGCCCTGGCCGGGGGTCCGGTCCGGGGCCCGGTTGTGGGCCGCCGTTCGGCGCGGACGGTCCGCGGACGTCAGCAGCCGCGCCCAGTCGTACAGGCTCGGGCCCGGCGCGACCTCGCCCGTCATCTCCACCGTCGGGTCCGTGAACAACGTGACCTGTGAGGCGACCGTGTTCATCAGCAGGTGATGCGACTGGTCGGTGCGCCAGACCCGGCCGGGGCCGGGTCGGCCCTGGTCCACGACGTGCACCACGACGGCCGTGCCGGGGGCGTGCGTGCGGGCGTTGGCGCACAGCCGTTCCAGCACGCTGAGGCCGCGCGGGCCGGCGCCGATGATGCAGACCCCGAGCTGTCGATCGCTCACGTCACGTCTCCGCTTTCCGGTGAGGGGTTTTCCGCGGCCTACACGCCGAGGTCGCGGCCGATGATCTCCTTCATGACCTCGTTGGTCCCGCCGTAGATGGCGTGCACCCGGTTGTCCACGAAGGCCCTGGCCACGGGCGTCTCGCGCATGAAGCCGTAGCCGCCGTGCAGTTGGAGGCAGCGGTCGAGGACCCGGCGCTGGACGTCGGTCGCCCACCACTTGGCCTTGGCCGCGCCCACGGCGTCGAGGTGGCCGGCGTTGTGCTCGGCGACCGCCCGGTCGACGTAGGTGCGGGCCACGTCCAACTCCGTCGCCATCTCCGCCAGTTCGAAGCGGCTGTGCTGGAAGGCGCCGATGGGCCGCCCGAACGCGGTGCGGCCGCGGCAGTACTCCAACGTCTGCGCGAAGGCGGTCTCGGCGGCGGCGACCGCGTACGCGGCGATGCTGAGGCGTTCCTGCGGCAGGTTGTCGGCGAGGTGGAGGAAGGCGCGGCCCGGGCGGCCGAGCAGGTTGGCGGCCGGTACCCGTACGTCGTCGAAGAACAGCTCGGCGGTGTCCTGGGCGGCCATGCCGATCTTCTCCAGCTTGCGGCCGCGGGTGAAGCCGGGCATGCCACGCTCGACGACGAGCAGGCTCAACCCCCTTGCGCCACGGCCCTGTTCGGTTCTGGCCACCACGATCACCAGGTCGGCGTGGACGCCGTTGGTGATGAAGGTCTTGGCCCCGTTGAGGACGTAGGCGTCGGCGTCGCGGCGGGCGGTGGTGCGGATCGCCTGGAGGTCGCTGCCGGCCTCGGGCTCGGTCATCGCGATGGCGGTGACGGTCTCGCCCGAGCAGAAGCCGGGCAGCCAGCGCTGTCGCTGCTCCTCGGTGGCGAGGTCGAGCAGGTAGGGGGCGACGACGTCGTTGTGCAGGGCGAAGCCGATGCCGGTGGCGCCGACCCGCATGATCTCCTCGCTGATGAGGACCTGGTAGCGGAAGTCGCGGACGCCTCCGCCGCCGTACTGCTCGGGCACGTCGATGCCGAGCAGGCCGTGCTTGCCCGCGGTGCGCCAGACCTGACGGTCGACGAGGCCCGCGCGCTCCCAGGCATCGTGGTGCGGGACGATCTCCCGCTCCACGAACTCCCGCACCATGACCTGGAAGTCCCGGTGTTCCTGGGTCAGTTCGCTGTCACGCATCGCGCTCTCCCGTGCGGTGGATGATCTGCTCGACGGTGCCGGTGCAGACCCGGCGGCCTCCCTGCGTGAAGCGGACCTCGGCGACGGCCCGCCGGGTCGAGCAGCGGACCAGCTCGGTCTCGACGGTGCCGGGGCCCGGCACCAGCGGGGCGTGGTACTCGACGCCCAGACCGGCCGTGAGGAAGCCGGTTCCGTCCGGCAGCGCAGAGAGCATCACCAGGCCCGCGAAGTGGTCGACGAGACAGGCGATCCAGCCGCCGAAGACGACCCCGGGGGTGAGGGTGACAGCCTCGTCGAACTCCGTCTCGCAGGTGACCAGGCCCGGCAGCCAGGAGGTCAGGGGCGGCAGCGCGAGCGTACGGGCGGCCGCCGGCCCCGGATCCGTGCCGTCCGCGAGACCGTCCAGCATCCGACGCCCGCGCGTGACCGCCCCGACCGGGGCGAGCCCGCGCAGCCGGGGGGCGGCGGCCGGTGTGGTGTCCAGCATCTGCTTCTCCGTGCTTCGGTGAGGTGCGGGTGGCGGGGCGGGTGCGGTGGGAGCAGGTCGGGTCCCGTCGGTGTGCCCCGGCCTTGTGGGCCGGGACACACCGACCGGCGCGCCCTGACGTCGTGCGCAGGACACTCCGACGGGACGGACCCGTCGCCGCGTCTGGAGCCGGGGGACGTACTCCGACACGGCAACGGCTCCGCTCCTCGGCGGCGCCCCCGATTCAAAGAACCGAGAACACCCCGCACAGGGGCCCGGGGCGCGCTCGGGGGGCGGCCGCGGGGGTGTGCCGGTTCAGGAGGCCTGGGGACCGTCCAGAGGAGTTCCGCCCAGGTCGACGACCGACTGGATGTCGCGTCTGCGGAGTTCCATCTCGTGGCGGGTCAGGGCGTCTACGGCCGCCTGGTCGTCGAGTTCGCGCAGGGCGGCCTCGTCGACCTCCTGGAAGCCCAGGACGCCCATCTTGGCCAGGGCCTCCTGGACCCTCGGTCCGAACATGCCGATCTCCTTGAGGCCCGGCACGATCCGCATGAAGACCAGGCGGCGGAACTCCCGCTTGGCGGGCGAGCGCCGGGACGCCTTGATCGCCTCCTCGCCGTAGCCGAGGGTCTGCCAGATGTCGTCGTCGACGTACCGGTCGCGCAGCGCCCAGCACCCCTCGACGACGAAGTCCTCGCGCTCGGTCAACTCCGCCTCGGACAGCTGCGGGTAGTAGTTCCGCAGCAGCAGCCGGCCGAAGGCGACGTGGCGGGCCTCGTCCCGGGCGACGTACGCGCTGAACGCCTTCGCGAGAGGGTCCTTCAGCCGTTCCCGGTGCACGCCGAACGTCGCCAGGCCCATGTTCTCGACGAGGATGTGGGCGGCCAGCACACCGAAGTCCCACCTCGGCTCGCGCATCGCGTGCTCGAACATCGCGGCGATGGACGGGGAAAGGCCGTACCGCATGCCGATCTTGGTGTGCAGGAAGCGGTTGAAGCCCTCCACGTGGCGCGCCTCGTCCATCAGCTGGGTGGCCGCGTACAGCTTGGAGTCCAGGTCCTCGACGGTGAGCAGGATCTTGCCGACGGCGATCAGCGCGGCCTGCTCGGAGTGCAGGAACTGCGAGTACAGCCAGCCGCTGCTGTGCCGGCGCACGATGCGCCGCTCGCTCTCCGGCAGCCGGTCCCAGAGCTTGGAGCCGGCGATGGAGATGAAGTCGTCGGGCAGCCCGAGCGGGTCGTCGGGATCGACCTCGTGGTCCCAGTCGAGCCGCTCGTCCATGTCCCACTGCCGCTGCTTGCCCTGCTTGTACAGCCGGACCATCTTGTCGTTGCGCTGGTCGTAGTCCCACTGGATGACGGCCCTGCCGTGCACCGGGACGGCCCACTCGCCGGCCAGCGCGGTGAGGATCTCCGGGCGCGTGTAGTCGGCGGCGCCCGTCCGTCCGGCGCTCACGTTCTCGGCGCTCATGCGGTCTGCTCCCTGCCGGATTCGAGCAACTGACGGGCCGTCTCGCGCAGTTGGGTGCGCAGCGCCTTGCCCGCGGGGTTGCGCGGCACGCGCTCCACGGACACGAAGTGGCTGGGCCTCTTGTAGGGGGCGAGTGCTCCGACGCAGAGCAGGAGCAGCTCGGCCTCGTCGAACGCCTCCGGGGACACCGGCTGGACGAACGCCACCGGGGTCTGCCCCCACAGCTGCGACTCCAGCGGTACGACGACGACGTCCACGACGTGCGGGGACTGCCGCAGGACGTGCTCGATCTCGGCCGGGTAGACGTTCTGGCCGCCGCGCAGGATGAGGTCGTTGCGCCGGTCGACGACCCAGACCCGGCCCTCCTCGTCGAGGCAGCCCAGGTCACGGGTGCCGAGCCAGCCGTCGCGCAGCACGTCGGCGGCGGCCTCCGGGTTCTTCCAGTACGTCTGCATCAGCCCGTCGCCGCTGACCTGGATCTCGCCGATGACACCGGCCGGTACGACCTGCCCCTCCCCGTCGACGATCCTGAGCCCCGCGCCGAGCATCGGCACGCCGACGCAGACCGCTCCGGGGACCGGGGGCCGTCCTTGGGGGGCGCCGGGGCGCAGGGTGAGGACGGGGCCGCCGCCCTCGGTGATCCCGAAGATCGTCTGCAGCTCGACGCCGAGTTCCCGCCGGGCCCGCGCGGCGAGCTCCGCCGGCATGGGCGCGGCGCCGTGCAGCAGCAGCCGCAGCCGGCCGAGGTCGGTGTCGGCCAGGCTCCTGGTCTCCAGCAGGAGGCGGACCATGGACGGGACGAGGAAGGCGTGCTCGATCTCCCAGCGTTCCAGGGCCGCGAGGCAGCCCTGCGGGGTGAAGCGGTCGAGGACGCAGACGGTGCCGCCCGCGGCGAGGTGGTCGAGCGCGATGACGACGCTGCCGTGGAACAGCGGCCCCGCGTTGAGGAACGCGGTGTCCGCGGTGGGGCGTACGTCGGCGAGCCAGGACAGCGCGTTGATCTGCAGGGAGCGCTGGTCGACCACGACTCCCTTGGCGCGGCCGGTCGTCGCGGACGTGTGCAGGATGAGGACCGGGTCGGTCATGCCGGCGGCGTCGGAGTCGGTGATCTCCGCGCCCGCGTCCGGCAGTTCGGCCAGTTCGGCGATGTCGGTGCACGGCAGTCCCGGGTAGAGGTCGCCCAGCCGCGCCAGGCATCCGGCCTCCGCGACGGCGGCGGACGGCTCCACCGACTCCATGATCGCGCCGAGTTCGGGGTCGGTGAGCGCCGGGTTGACCGGGACCGCGACCAGTCCGGCGGCGGCGCAGGCGAGATACGTCTCCAGTACCTCGACCCGGTTGCCGCTCAGGACGAGGATGCGGCTGCCGGGCAGGGTGTCGTGCCGCAGCCGGGCCGCGAGGGCGCGGACGTCGCGGTGCAGCGCGCGCCAGGTGACGTCGCGGTGCGCGTCCCGCAGGGCGAGGGCGTCCGGGTTCCGGTCGAGCCCGCGACGCACAACGTGGTTGAGCCACATGTCAGTTCACCTCCGCGAGCAGCTGCGCGACGGCGCGTACGGAGGTCAGAGCGAGCAGCTCCTCGTCGCCCAGGGCCCTGCCGAGGCGCTCCTCCAGGCTGAGCGCGAGCCGGATGAGCTCGCCCGAGCTGATGCCGGCGGCGGCGAAGTCGTCCTCGTCGCCGACGCGGTCCAGCAGCGCCGGGTGCTCCAGGCTCTGCCTCACCAGGGTGCGTACGGCCAGGTCGTCGCTGTTCATGAGCTCCTCCTCGGCCGGGCGCCGACGCCGACCATGGCCCAGTAGGGGGCGGGCTCGCCGTCGAAGTACACGAGGGGTTCGGCGCTGTCCGTGCGGCACGGCAACAGGCGGTTGAAGCGGCTGCCGAAGCAGGCGGCGGCGAAGTCCGGCGCCTTGGCCACGCCGCGTTCGTCGCCGACGGTGGCGACGAACGCGAAGACCGGGTCGAGGGACTTGTGCACGCCGTCCTCGACGACGTCGCACCAGGCGTGGTCGCTGCCGAACAGGCCCAGCAGGTAGCCGCGCCGTGCGGTCGCCTCCAGGCCCGCGGCGCGCAGCCGGTCGGCGAGCAGCCGCGAGGCGACGACGCAGTCGGCGACGCCCAGGTCCCAGGCGCGGCGGTGGTCGGCGCGCAGCGGCTCGGGCACGGTCTGGTAGGTGACACGGCGCGAGGCGAGAGCGTCGACGACGTCGTTCCACACCTCGTGGATCCGCGGGTCGCGCACCGTGTTCTCGGCGCCGGTCAGCCGGACGGCGGCCTCGTAGCCGGAGTGGCGCAGCGGCGCGGTGAAGTCGTCACCGGATCCGGATCCATGCCCGGGTGCGGGTCCGGGTCCGTCGAGGAGCTCCACGCCGGGGGCGCTCAGGTCGGGCACCCGGACCGTGATCCGCGGTCCGCCCACGTCGTCGGTGCCCTCGCGCCGCCCGCCGGCCGTCGTGGAGGGGTGCACACCGATCTCCCACTCGCGCGGCGCGTACCAGCTGGCCGGCGGGGAGACGGCGAAGCGCATCAGGAAACGCAGGCCGAGTTCCGGGACGGTCTGGCCGGTGCCGCAGAACATGCCGACGTTCATCAGGTCGTCGTAGTCGAAGAGCGGCCCGCGCTCGCGGTCCACCACGTGCGGCAGACCGGTGTCTGCCAGGCGGGCCACCTGCGCGGAGCTGGCCCTCAGCGCCTGCGCCGCGGTCTCGGTGTCGGTGTCGTAGCGCCCGACGTCGATCGGGACGACGGTGAACCGGTCGAGTGCCGCGAGCAGGGCGCCGGCGGCTGCTGTCTCCACCGTCACAGGGAGCTGCCCTCCCGTGCCAGACCGGCCACGAACGCGGCGAGTTCCCGCACGGTCGCGGTCTCGAAGAGGAAGTCGTCCGGGATGACGACGTCGCACTCGTCCTCGATCTCGGTGATCGCCCGCAGCGCCTTCACGGACTCGATGCCGGGCACGGCCGACAGGGGCTTGTCGACGTCGATGCCGGTGGGCGCGACGGAGCCTTGCGCGGCGAGGGCCCGTACGAC
The DNA here is from genome assembly GCF_044453465.1 of Streptomyces sp. NPDC051677. Taxonomy (NCBI): domain Bacteria; kingdom Bacillati; phylum Actinomycetota; class Actinomycetes; order Kitasatosporales; family Streptomycetaceae; genus Streptomyces; species Streptomyces sp. NPDC051677. Next base: position 52,299 of record NZ_JBITCT010000028.1, on the reverse strand, counting down.
GATGTCCAGGGTCTTGGCGTCGTCCATGGTCTTGTCGTCGCTCACTGGTGCTGTCCTTCCGATGCGGATGCGGATGCGGTGGGTGCGGCAGACGTGGCGGCGGTCTGCTCCCGGTAGAGGTCGGCGGCGCCGGAGCGCTTGACCTTGCCGGAGCTGGTGAACGGCAGGCTCTGCGGGGAGACGGCGACCGTCTCCACGGCGCCCAGGCCGAGGTGCTGTGCCAGACGGGTGCGGATCGCCTCGCCCACGGCGGCGGCCGCGTCCGCGTCGAGTTTGGTTTCCCAGATCACGACCATGCGTTCCTCTCCGTCCGTGTCCCAGGCGAAGGCCGCGCAGTGCCTGCGGTCGACTCCGGGCGTGGATTTGACGATCTCCTCGACGTCCTCCGCGTAGTAGTTCTGGCCGCGCACGACGATCATGGCCTTGAGCCGGCCCATGACGTAGAGCTCGCCGTCGTGCAGGAAGCCGATGTCGCCGGTGCGCAGCATCCCGTCGGGGGTGAAGGGCTGTTCGTGGGCGGGCAGTCCGAGGTAGCCGCCGGTGACGGGGGCGCCCCCGATCTGCACCTCCCCCACGACGCCGGCCGGCTGCGGGGCGCCGGCCGCGTCGCCGATCCTGACGTCGACGCCCTCGACGGGCGGGCCGCAGGAGACGACGGTGCGGGTGGTGGGTCCGGCGTGCTCCGCCTCGGTGACCCGGCTGCCGACGGACAGGTCGGAGCGGTCGAGCAGCAGACTGCGGTAGGGCGACTGCGGCACGCCGGAGGTGACGATCAGCGTGGCTTCGGCGAGGCCGTAGTTGGGCTGGACGACCTGGGGCCGCAGACCGTAGGGCTCGAAGGTCCGCTGGAACGCCTCGAGGCTGCTGCGGCGCACGGGCTCCGAGCCGTTGCCCGCGTAGCGCCAGGCTGACAGGTCCAGTTCGGCGGGGACGCCCTTGGCGGCGGCGCCGACCAGGTAGTCGTAGAAGAAGTTCGGGGCGGGCAGGATCGTCGAGCGGGAGGCCGCGAACTCGGTGAGCCACTGCATGGGGCGCCGCACGAAGTCGCCGGGCTGCCACAGGGTGGTGGTGGTGCCCTGCCGGAGGGAGGCGAGCAGGGTGAACAGGCCCATGTCGTGGAAGAGCGGCAGCCACTGACCGAGCCGGTCCGCGCCGCTCCAGCGGGTGCCGGCGTCGATGGCGTCGAGGCCCGCGGACACGTTGTCGTGGGTGACGACGACGCCCTTGGGCGCCGAGGTGCTGCCCGAGGTGTACTGGATGACCGCGGGGGCCCGTCCGCCGGCCCCGACGGGCGGCAACTCCGCTTTCCGGTCCGGGGGTTCGGCGACGTCGACGAACGGCAGCAGCGGTACGGCCCCGGCGACGCGGGCGACGATACGGCTGCCCACGCTGCCGTCGACGAGCATGGCGTCGAGGCCGGCGTCGGCGGCGATCCTCCGGAGGTGCGCGGCGTAGGCGTCGGCTCCGCCGAAGGCCACCGGCAGCGCCAGCGGCACGGCGGCCGCGTCGAGCCGCAGCAGGGCGAGCAGGCCGCGCACCCAGGGCTCGCCGTTGGCCATGAGCAGGCCCACTCTGCGCGGGGCGACGCCGCCGCAGGCGTCGAGTATCGCGCCCGCGGTGCGCTCGGCCCGGGCGAACAGGGCGGCGCCGGAGACCGGTTCGTCGCTGCGGGTGGGGGTGTGCAGCCGGGTGTCCTCGTGGACGGCGCGGGAGAGTTCGTGCCAGAGCTGGGCCACGGGTCTCAGCGCTCCTTCGGAGACGCGGCGGCGCGCTGGATCCGGCCGGCGAGCTTGCGGCGCAGGACGGACCTGCGGACCTTGTACGAGCCGGTGACGGGCATGGCCTCCCACTCCCAGAAGCGCACCTGGAGGTCGGGCAGTCCGGCCTCGGCGGCGACGGCCGCGAAGCGGGCCGGGTCGGGGGTGACACCGGGGCGGGGGCAGGCGACGGCGAAGACGGAGGCGTCGTCCTCGTCCTTGACCAGGACCAGTTCGACGAGCTCGGGCAGGGCCTCCAGCAGGTGGTCCTCCTTCTCCAGGAGGCTGCCGACGCCGTCGACGTGCTCGACGATGCGGTCGAGGAGTTCGAGGGAGCCGTCCTCCAGCTGTCGTCCGATGTCGCCCATGGGCCACCAGGCGTCGTCGGCCGGCATCGGGCCGCCGCCGACGTAGCCGCGCATGCGGCCGGGCGAGCGGGTCTCGATGAGACCGGGCGTGTTGGCCGGCTGGGGCGCGCCGTGCTCGTCGACGATGCGGATCTCCATGCCGCCGCCGGGGTGTCCGACGTTGCGCGGCGAGTAGTCGGCGGACTCCTCGCGGGTGACGATGCGCAGGCAGATCGGCCCGGACTCGGTCTGGCCGTAGGCCTGGAAGTAGTGGGCGCCGGGGTGCTCGGAGGAGGTCAGCAGGGCGCGCACGGTGCGCGGGTGCATCGCGTCGAAGGTGGAGATGAACCGCTCGACGTGCTGGAAGGGCCGGTCGGGGTCGGTGGCGAGGGACTCCCACTGGATGTAGACGTTCGGGTGCGTCTCCAGGGAGGTCGGGCGGTGCCGGAGCATCAGCCGCTTGACGTTGGCGGGATCCGGGTCGGCGATGGCCAGGGCGGGCATCGCGGTCTCCAGGGAGGCGAGCGTGCCGGCGCAGGTGCGGGCGTGCACGAAGGAGAGGTGCTTGGCGTTGAGGTCGTTCGACGAGTACTGGTCCCGGAAGATCATGATCATCGGTGCGACCATGCCGAACAGGGACCGGGTCGAGTGGGCGGCCATCTTCGGGGCGCCGGTGGTGCCCGACGAGTGGGTGATGACGAACCACTCGTCCTCGTCCCTCGGGTTCACGGTGTGCGGCAGCCGCTCCTGCATCGGCACCGTCCACGTCTCGTCCGACTCCTCGAGGCACAGGACGTTTCGCGTCAGCAGGCGAAGCGCGTGCCGGTGCTCCACCAGCCGGGACAGGCCGAAGGAGTCGACAAGGAGGTAAGGATTTTCCAGCCGTGCGAAACACTCGAGGAGTTCGCCGCTTTCCATCGCGGAGGAAAGCAGCGCGGGCAGCGCGCCGATTTTCCCGAGCGCGCACATCACCGCCTCGACCTCGATGTGGTTGCGCTGTACGACGGCCACGACGTCCCCGTGGCGAATGCCCGCGGCCCACATCCGGTCAGCGTAGTCGTCGATGGCCAGCGCGAAGCCCGCGAAGTCGCGCACCTCACCGTCGTACGTACGCCAGGGCGTATCGGAGAGGAACGGCGTTTCGGGGTGTTTTTCCGCGGCGACCGACGGAAGGATTCCGAGGGATGCGGTGGGCTGGGGTATCGCGTCGAGATTCAGTGCGGATACGTCTGGCATACAAATTCCCTCTGTGCGTAACGATGACGAGGAAACGTTCAACGGGTGCTCGTCGCCAGTTGGCCTGAAGCAGCCGACACCAGATAAGAGTCGCCGCCCCGCTCGCACACTCCACCGAGTTTCGAGAATTTTTTCGGAGCGGGACGTTCCGGGATTCCGGGATTCCGGGGGCGATTCCGGAGTGTGTGATTCATATAAGGCCGTTCGTCGGGTACGGGCTCCCGCGCCGCAAGGCCGGCGCGGGAGCCCGGGTGACCTCACCGCCCGAACAGCTCGCGCGCCGCCTTCGCCACCAGGTCGGGCCGTTCCTCGTGGACGTAGTGCCCGCACCCGGCCAGCACCTCGACCGTCAGGTCGCTCGCGTGCCCGCCGGCCCCCGTGAGGACGGCCGGCGGCAGCATGAAGTCCCGCTCCCCCGCCAGGATCACCGTCGGCGTGCTGAGCCGGAGTTTCTTGTAGTGGCCCAGGACCAGGCGGGCGATGTCGCGCAGCGCGAAGGCCCGGTGCAGAGCCTCCCCCGCCCGCGCCCGGTCCGGTTCCCGGCTGGAGCGGACGAACTCGTCCATCGCGTCGGGCGTCCACACCCGGCCGTCCACCACCCCCTTGCGCATGAGGTAGCGGGTGAACGCGGGCCTGCGGCGCAGCATCCACCGCCCCAACAGGGGCTGTTCGAGCAGCGCCGTGTACCAGAAGCGCCAGGCCTGCGGCATCAGACGGCGGTGCAGAGGCCAGGGATGCAGCATGTTCAGCGCCAGGTAGTGCGTGAACCGCTCGGGCGCGCGCAGACACAGCTGGAAGCCGGTCCAGGCGCCCCAGTCGTGTCCGACGAGGCGGACCCGGTCCAGGCCGAGCGCGTCCATGAGGGCGAGCACATCGCTCACCCGGCTGTCGGTGTCGTAGCCCTTGGCCGGGGCGTCGGACCAGCCGAAGCCCCGCTGGTCCACGCAGATCAGCCGGTACTCCCCCGCCAGCAGGGGGATCAGCCGCCGCCAGCCGTACCAGTGCTGCGGGAAGCCGTGCAGCAGCACCACGGGCTCCCCGCTGCCGGCCTCCGCGACATGCAGCCGCACCCCCCTGACCTCGACGAAGCGGTGTTGGACGCCCGCCAGTTCGGGCAGCGGCGGGGGACGGTTCTCCACGGGTTCCACGTCGGGTTCCACGGCGACTCCTGATCGGTCCGGCTTGTTGGTCGTTCTGTCAGGAGGAAGACGATCGTCAAAACGTTCCCAGGGATTCACCGTGGTCTGCGCGAACGGGGGCCGTCATGGCCGATCCGCGCACAACCGCGCGGTGAGGGCGGCCAGTTCGGCCGTCTGGGACGCGTTGAGCCGTGGGTCGCAGGCTGTCTCGTACCGCAACGGCAGGTCCTGCTCCGTGACGCCGGCGACGCCGCCCACGCACTCGGTGACATCCTCCGGGGCGGCCTCCAGATGGATGCCGCCGGGTGAGCCGCCCGCCGCACGGACCGCCGCGAAGAACCCACTGATCTCGGCGCCCACCGTGTCCACGTGCCGGGTCTTGTGCCCGCTGCCGCTGGTGTACGTGTTGCCGTGCACGGGGTCGCAGACCCACACCACCGGATGTCCCAGGGCCGCCACCCGCTCGACGAGGGGCGGCAGCGCGGCGCGCACCCGAGCCGCGCCCATCCGCGAGATCAGCACCAGCCGCCCCGGCTGCCGGTCCGGGTCGAGCCGTGCGCACAGCCGGGCCAGCCGCGCCGGATCCGTGCCGGGCCCGACCTTCAGGCCCACCGGATTGGCCACACCGGACAGGAACCGCACGTGCGCACCGTCGGGTTCGCAGGTGCGCGCGCCGATCCAGGGCAGGTGGGTCGAGGTCAGACACACCACGCCGCTCACCGGGTCGCGGCGCACGAGGGGTTCCTCGTAGTCGAGCAGCAGGGCTTCATGGCTGGTCCACACGGCCGGGGCGCCGGCGGACGTCCCCGGGCCCGGCAACGGCATCCCGGACTGGGCGAGTTCACGCAGCAGCGCGAGGACGTCGCGGGCGTGGGCCTGCCCTTCGAGCAGCCGCATCGCGTCCGGCACACGGGCCGCCGGGGTGGGCGCGGGATCGTTCACGAGGTGGCCGCGGAACGAGGGCAGGACGAGGTCCCCGACCTGCTCGGTGGGCGAGGAGCGGGGCTTGGCGTACTGACCCGCGATCCGGCCGATCGGGATCACGGGATGCCCCAGGGCCTGCGAGACGGTCCGGGCGGTGGTGTGCAGCAGCCCGGCCCTGGCCGCGATCCCGGCGAACGTCGGCGTGTCGAACGTCTCGGCGCAGTCGCCGAGTTGGACCACGAACGCCTCCCCGTGCGCGGCCGCGGACAGCGCCCTGCGCAGATCGAGGATCTCGTGGGGGCGGACGAGCGGCGCCGTGCCCGCCAGCCGCGCCCGGACCCGGCGCAGCGCCGCGAGATCGGGCCAGTCGGGCTGTTGGGCGGCAACCCGGCGACGCCAGTCCGAGGGCGTCCAGTCCGGCGGCGCGACGGGCGCGAGCAGGGAGACGGGCAACATGAGGGATCAGCCTCCATCTGTACGGCGGGGTACGGGCAGGACGGGGGGTACGGGCGGGACGGGCGGGATGGGGGGGACGAGGGGACCGGGGGGACGGGGGGCGAGGGGACCGGGGGGCGAGCGGACCGGGGGACGGGGAGGGACCGGGAGGGACGGCGGACCGAGAGGGACGGTGAGGAACCGGAGGGACGGGGAGGGACGGCGGACCGAGAGGGACGGCGGACCGAGAGGGACGGGGAGGGACGGCGGACCGAGAGGGAAGGTGAGGGACCGGAGGGACGGGGGTGGTCGGGCGGGGTCAGAAAGGTCGGTCCGCGGCGTGCGCCCAGCACAGGACGCCGCGCCGGAGGCGTCGTACGCTCACCCGCACTCGGGGCGCACCCGGCAGGGAACCGACGAGGTAGCCGTCGGCGTGCGCCTGGAGGCTCAGGGCGCGCAGGCCCGGCAGTTCGGCGCCCAGCACAGGACTGAGCGCCTTGAAGGCGGCCTCCTTGGCGGAGTACATGGCGCACAGTCGGCGCCGCGCCTCGGCTCCGCCGCCGAGCAGCCCCTCCTCTCGGGCGCTGAGCACCAGATGGCTCGCCTCCAGGGGCAGTCCGGCCAGTTCCAGGTCGACGCCGAGGAGGGGGAAGCGGTCCGACGGCCCGGCCACGGCGACGGCGACGCCCTCGGAGTGGCTGAGGGACGCCGAGACGCCCTCGGGCAGCCGGGGCCGCGGCCCGTCGTGCAGCACGGCGCCCGCCCTCAGACCCGCGGCGCGCACCGCGCGGTGCAGGGCGCTGCGGCCGACGAGGAAGTCGGCCCGGCGTCGCTGTGGCATTCCGTCGGCCAGTCGGCGCTCCTCCTCGGCGACCGCCACGGGCGGCCCTTCGTGCACGGAGGCCGATGCGAAACCGAGCCCCGGTGTCCTCGGCCCGATCTGTGTGAGGGCGCGCGGCAGCACATGGAGCGTCCCACTCGAATACACGATGTTCTTTCCCCATCCCCGGATATGACGTCGTCCCCGCGTATGACGTCGCAACTCTTCGGGCCGAAACTTTCGGGCCGAGTCGTAATTCAGCGAAGTCTTGGGAAGCCTCGTGAAGTAAGAGGCGGCAGCGGCCGCGTACACTCCATGTTTTTGCCTGGACTTGACCGCTCAGTACGATGGTGCGAATCTCTCGCATACGACACAGAGGGAGAGCGAACCATGACGGGTGCCGCACACAGTGGCTGGCCGACGGCCGATCTCGATCCGCTGCGGCGGCTGCGGGTGCTCGCCTCGACCACCAAGCACCCCACCTACGCCGAGCGCCACTTCGACGTCCCGTTCGCCGAGCTGTGGTCCGTGGCGTCCGATCTGGAGCACGAACTGCCGTACATCATCCCCGGGTTGCGCTCCTTCACCGTCATCGCCTCCGAGGGCGAGCGTCTCGAGGGCGAGGCGGTCAGCGCCCTCGGGCACCGGGAGCGCTTCGAGGTGGTGCTGCGCCCTGGGTGGTGCCTGATGCAGAGCCGGATCCTGGTCAGCGGAATGGCCGCCGCACCGGACGAGAACGGGTGCGCGTTCGCCTTCTTCAGCAGCCCGCGCTTCCCCGGGGGCGAGTTGGTCGGCCGGCTGCGCGGTCCCGGAGCCGAGCGGCGGTCGGCCCGGCTCCTCGACCGGCTTGAGCAGCGCTTGGCGGACCGGTCAGTCCCAGGCGGTCCGGAAGGACTTCCGGGCCCGGAACAGTCGTGATCTGACCGTGCCGACAGGTATCTCGAGCGCCTGCGCGACCTCCTGCTCACTCAGCCCCTCGACATGACGTAACGTCAGAACGGCGCGGTGCTCCGGCGCGAGACGCCCCATGGCGTCAGCGATGTCGGAGGCCAGCAGTACGTCCTCGGGGACGGGTTTTTCCTCCCATTCCACCGGCACGGTGTGCTGACCCTGCCTGCGCTTGGCGAACTTCACCGCCTCGCGCACCGCGATCACCCGCACCCAACCGAACAGTGCCGCCGGGGACTTGAGCTGCCGGATGCTGCAGAAGACGGCGATGAGCGCTTCCTGCGCCGCGTCCGGCCCGTCCTGCAGCGCGACCGGTCCGCAGATGCGGCCCACATACGGTTCGAGTACGCCGAGCAGCTCGTCCATCGCCAGCACGTCGCCGTGCTGCGCACCCTCCACCAGCCGGGCCAGGACCTCCGGGTCCCGGTCCGTCGCGTACGACCCGCCCGCTTCGGTCACAGCGCCCCCATCGCCCTCTTACCAGGACGCACGGGGAGAACAGCGGTAATGGGCGGAAGAGCAGCTTTCTTACGGAACTCGCGAGTTATGAAATCGCGAGGAGACCTTTGCTCCACGATTAATCGACCCCCGTCGATGGCGAATTCATCTCGATACACGCCCGCACAACCCTAGCAGGATGTGAAGAATCCCGGGAGTTTCGTGCGCGGGGATCAGGACGCGACCGGCATCGTCAAAGGATCAATTGTCAACCACCCTTCCTGTCGTCCGTGCGCGCCCGACGCCGTCCACCGTCCACCGGCCGGCGCCCGGTCGGCCCACGACGGTGGCGAAGCTGTCTCCTCATGCCATAGAGAGACCACCCGAGGCCGGAACACTCCCTCGGAACCATCATTTGAAGCCAGTTGCGGTCCGCAAGGAGTACCAGCCCACTGCCTCACCTCTGTCCATCTGAGACTCGGCATCGACCTCAGGATGCCGAGGACACCCCCAAGCAGGGCAGTTGAGGGAGGAGAACCGTGGATGAACCCGACCGACATCGGCACGCTCAGGCGTGAACCGGTCCCCCGGCCGCCGTCCCAGGAGGAGGACCCGTGGAACGCCGCGGCCCCCCTCGTACGGGCCGCGCAGTCGGGCGACCTGATGGCCCTCAATGATCTGCTCGACCTGCTCACGCCCTACGTCAGCAGGCTCTGCCGCCCCATCGCGCTGACCGACAGCGCCGACGCGGTGCAGGAGTCGCTCATCGCGGTCTTCCAGGGACTGCCCCGGCTGAAGGACCCGCGTGCCCTGTACGCGTGGGTCCGCACCATCACCGTCCGGGAGGCGGTCCGTATCGCCCGGCGCACCGAACACGAGACGCCGGTCGGCGAGTTCGCCGACCTCGCCTTCTCCGGCGGCCGCGACAGCGGTCCCGAGATCGCCGCCGACGTACGCGACGTGCTGCGCCGCCTGCCGAGCGAGCACCGCGCGGTGCTGGTCCTGCGCGAGCTGGAAGGACTCGACGAGAGTTCGGCGAGCCGGCTGCTGAACGTTTCCCGTGGCACGGTGAAGTCCCGGCTGCACCGTGCCCGTCACAACTTCCGAAAGGCGTGGGCACGATGACCGACGACTGGCCTGTCACCGAGCTCGACCCCGTACGCCGACTGCGCGTCCTGGCCGCGGGCCTGAACGCCGCCATGTACGCCGACGCCCACCTGGACCTGCCCTTCGCCGACGTGTGGGCGGTGGTGAGCGACCTCGAGGGCGAACTCCCCCACCTGCTTCCGACCTTGCGCGCGTTCCGCACGTCGCCCACGACGCCGACCCGAAGCAGCGCCTGGGCCTACGGCCCGTTCGGGCACAGCGCCCGGTTCGACGTCCTGCTGCAACCGGGCTGGTGCCTGATGCAGAGCGGGTGCGTGGTCGGCGGCATGGCGGCCGTCCCGGAGGGCGCCGGCACCCGCTTCGCGGTCCTCGGCGGACTGCGCCAGGGCTGGGCGGGCCCGGCCCAACGCGCCCTGCGCCCCCTCGGCACGGCCCGCGGCCACCGCATGATCGCCCGAGCCCAGCACCGCACCGCCCTCCGCTACCCACCGGACCGCCGGCCCATGGAACCGACGGGTTGACCACCGACGCCACAGGAGGGCGACCCCCACCACACCACTAGAGACGGGACCCCGACGCCCTGTCGAGGGCGCCGGGGGCGCCGGGGGCGCCGGGGGCGCCGGGGGCTGCCGAGGCCCTGGGATCAACCGCTAGGTGTGCCGTCTCATGACAGTGGTTCCTCACTGTCAGGCTTGGCGGGCGTGGGACGTGAGGCGATCGGCGAGCGCGATGACGAGCTCGCGCAGCTCAGCGGGGCGCTCGATGACGAACGGCCGGTCGAGTGAGGCGAGTGTCCGAGGCAACCAGTCGAGCCGCTGCGCCCGCAGCTCGACGCGCAGCCAGTGCTCGGCCGCCGGGTCCTGGCCGGCCGCGGGCTCGTGCTCCGCCAGGCTCGCGACGCCGGCGGGGAGGTGGGCGCGGATCTGCTCGGCTGTCCCGTGGATCCGCAAGGTCACCTCATGCCGGTACTCGGCCGTGGCGAATCCCGACAACACGCGCTGTGCCGGACCGGGTCCTGCGGGCGCTTCGAATGAGCCGGGCAGGGTCCGCGCGTCCGCGATGCGGTCGAGCCGAAAGGTTCGGTCCTCGCCGACCTGGGCGTCCTTGCCCGTGACGTACCACCGGCCCGCATGGGCGACGATCCCGTACGCGTGCAGTGTGCGCTCGCTGCGCCGGCCGTCGCGGTCGGTGTAGCGGATCGAGACCGGCCGACGGTGGCGCACCGCGTCGGCGAGGGTGAGCAGGAGCCCGGCGTCCGGGTGATCCGACTCGCCGGGCTGATCCGTGAAGGCGAGAGCTTCCAGGAGGCTGTCGAGCCGGCGGGCGATGTGCTGGGGCAGCACCCGCCGGATCTTTGCCGACGCCGTCTCGTTTGCCGTGCGCTCCGTCGTCGTCAGCCCTGCCCGGCGGCCGGCGACCAGGCCGAGCAGCACGGCCAGCGCCTCGTCGTCGGTGAGCATGAGCGGAGGCAGGCGGTACCCGGGAGCCAGCCGGTAGCCGCCGTAGCGGCCGCGCACCGACTCCACGGGCACGTCCAGGTCGATCAGCTGGTCCACATACCGCCGCACCGTGCGCCCTTCGACGCCGAGACGGTCGGCGAGCTCGGCCACAGTCCGGGTGCCGCCCGACTGCAGCAGCTCCAGGAGTGTCAGCACGCGGCCGGTGGGTCGAGGCATGTTCGCAGCCTAACGCGAATACAGGACCGATTCTGTCCACTATTTCTCCTAGCCTGCGACGTGCACGCCTCCAGCACAGCCAAGGAGATCCCCATGGACTTCGTCTCGATCCGCATCATCACCAGCGACGTCGCACGCCTCGTCGAGTTCTACGAGCGCGCCACCGGGGCGCGGGCGACGTGGGCCACCGAGGACTTCGCCGAACTCAGGACCGCGGGCGCCACCCTCGCGATCGCCGGCACCCGCACCGTCCCGCTGTTCGCCCCGGGCTCTGCCCGCCCGGCGGACAACCACAGCGTGATCACCGAGTTCCTCGTCGACGACGTGGACCGCGTTCACCAGAACCTGACCGGCTTCGTCACCGACTTCGTCGCCGGGCCCACCACGATGCCCTGGGGCAACCGGTCGCTGCTGTTCCGCGACCCCGACGGCAACCTCGTCAACTTCTTCACCCCCGTCACCTCGGCGGCCATCGAAAAGTTCGCACGCTGACGCCACGCGGCTGGTTGTCAGTCGAGCGCTCCGGCCTGTTCGGGGCGCTCGCCGGGGTCCGCGCGGACGACGCCCCGCGTCGGCAGGGCGCCCCCCGTGCCGTAGTGGCGCAGCAGCCACGCGCCGTATGCGGCGTGGAAGACGTACACGGACACCTGCCACCAGTCCGGGGCCGAGCCCGGCGAGCGGATCTGGAAGAAGTCGTCCAGCCCGTGGACGGCGACCATCGGCCAGACCGAGCCGATCGCGTACCGCAGCCCCACGCAGGTGAAGCCGAACAGGCCGGCGGACAGCATCTGCCACAGCGTGTCATCCAACGGGGCGCCGAGGAACAGGTAGTTCTGGACGTGGCCGGCGCCGAACAGGAAACCGACGCCGATCGCCGCCCGCATCGGGCCGAGCGGGGTGAGGACCTGCTGTACGAGGCCGCGACTGTAGATCTCCTCGTCGATGCTCACCCACAGCAGCGAGACCATGCCGCTGACCAGCAAGGTCGTACTTCCCTCAAGGCCTGCCACGGCGTACGCGCAGGCCACGACGAGCATCGGCAGGGCCAGCCACCAACGCCGCAGTTCTCCGAGCACGGCGACCCCACTCGCGCGCAGCCATCCCCACCGCCGCAGGACGAACCAGACGCCCGCGAAGCAAAGCGCGTTGACCACGGTGGCTCCCAGGTCGGGAAACCAGGACGGGGCCAGGGGAGGAAGGATCACCTTGGCGAGCAGCACCAGCACCACATGCCAGCCGAGCGTGAACTCGACGGCACCCCACAGGGGATGGCGGCCTACGTGGCTTTTCCACCGGGGTATCACGCGGCGAGCGTAGCCGCGGACGCCCTCTCACCGCCCTGCGCCTTCACAAACACGGCGGGTTCTGTTCCTTGAGCGCCTCGGCTGCCAGTAGTCGGCGGTGGCCACGACGGCGAGCCCGATGACCAGGCTCATGTGCGCCGGCCGGGATCCCGGCCGGCCGGCCCCTCTCCGTACCGCTCACGGGGGGGGGAGAACAAGAACGGTACGGAGAGTGGCCCTGGCCGGGCTGTGGTGCCGACGTCGGCGGACGGTCGCCTCCGCCTGCGGCGGTACCGAGCCCGGCCTACTCCTCCAGCGCGCGACCTCCGGGAAACGTCACCCCGGGCCAGGTACGGCAACCCCGGCGTGTGCAGGAGTACGACGGGGAACTGGGCGCGGCGGTCGCGCGGGCCCAGGAGGGCGACGAGGCCGCCTTCGCGGTCGCCTACCGGATCGTGCAGCCGGGCCTGCTCGGCTACCTCCACGGCATCGTCGGCGCCGACGCGGAGGACGTGGCATCCGACGCCTGGTTGGAGATAGCCCGCGACATCGGACGTTTCCAGGGCGACGGGCCCGGCTTCCGCGGCTGGACCGCGACCATCGCCCGGCACCGGGCGCTGGACCATCTGCGCCGACGGCGCGTGCGGCCGCAGGCGGGCGGGATCGTCCAGGACGCACTGAGTCTTGCCGGCCCGCACGACAGCCATGAGGAGGCCCTGGAGTCCATCTCCACCGAGCGGGCCCTGGACCTGGTCCGTGGCCTGCCGCGGGACCAGGCCGAGGCCGTGCTCCTGCGGGTCGTCGTCGGCCTGGACGGACCCGCCGCCGCACGAGTCCTGGGCAAGCGCCCGGGAGCGGTGCGCACGGCCGCCCACCGGGGCCTGAAACGCCTCGCCGCTCAGCTCGGCATCGGCGGCGAGGCGGAGGCGAGAGTGACGGATGAGGCCTCCCGCACGCTGGGGGAGTCGAAATGAACGACAGTTGTGGCAGTTGTCGACGGAAATTCATCAGATCCAGCACACCGAACCAAACGGTCGGACAGGGACGGAAACGGACATGGGCGAGCGGCTGAGCGGCGAAGGAGTACCAGGCCGTCAGCATGTGCCGTCCGGTGGTGTCCTGTCCGGCCCTACCGGCGTGCGGCACACGGACGCCCTGGAAACACTCCTCGCCGCCGCGCTACGCGCCGACGAGCTCGCGCCCGGGGCCGAACAGCAGGCCGTGGACGCCTTCCGGACCGCTCGCACCGCAGGCGCGCACCGGGCACGCACCCGGCGCGGGGACGACTGGCGATCGGCGGCGCAGCGGCGGCGCAGACGCCCGCTGAAGCTGACGTTCGGCGTGGCGTTCGCCGGTGTCGCCCTGGGCGGTGTGGCGGTCGCGGCCATCGGTTCCACCGGCTCCTCCACCGACGACGCCGGCGGCGGCCCGGTCAGCACGCACCCCTCGGCGGTCGCCCCTGACCGGTCGGACGGCGCCACCTCGTCGCCGTCCGTCGGCAGTGCACGGCCGACAGCCGGACCCAGCCGCGCCCAGGACACCGAAGCCCACTGCCGCGCCTACGAGCAGGTCCAGGGCCACGGCAAGGCGCTCGACGCGACGGCGTGGCGGCAACTCGTCGCGGCCGCCGGGGGCGAGGACAGGGTCACCGCCTACTGCGCCGAGCAACTGGCCGCCGCGACGGCCACACCGAGCAGGTCGACCGGCGCGGGCAACTCCGGCAAGGCTGCCGCGAACTCCAACGGCCCCTCCGGCGCAAGCACGTCCGGAAACGGCCAGGCGAACGCCGGCCAGGACAACGGCAAGCGCAGGTAGTGCCTCAGGTTGATGTGTTCAGACGCCGGCCTGGTCCAGGGCGCTCTGCAGGGACTGTCTGTAGCCCGCGCTGGTGTATGTGGCGCCGGACACCGTGTCGATGCGCGCGCTCTGCGCTTGCAGCGTCTCCTGGTTGAGCTCGGGGACGGCCGTCGAGTTCCACTTTCACGGCAGACCCTAGGCCGGGGACGCCAGCTCCGCCCTGCTGGTCACCCCCAGTTTGCGGCCTGCTTGCTCGATCAGTCCGGTCACGTCGTGCGGGGTCAGGAGCAGGGCCTGGGCGATCTGACGGTCACTGTGACCTGCGCGGAGCAGCTCGACCAGCCGGTGTTCGGTCGGGGAGACGCTCGGGGGCGCCGGGGGTGCCGGTTTCGGGCGCACTCCTGCCGTGGCGAGTGCTCCGCGTACCTGGCCGGCCAGCAGGACGCTGCCGCAGGTGTCCGCGAGGTGGAGCGCCTGGGTGAGGGCCTGGCGGGCCTCGTCGGCCTCGCCGCCGCGCATGAGGGCGGTTCCCAGCCCGTAGTGGGCGCGGGCCAGTTCCAGTCGGGCGGGGGACCGTTTCAGCAGGGCCACGGCCTCGCGCAGGAGGGCCTGTCCTCTGCGTCCGCCGTGGATGACGCCCAGACAGCGTGAGGCCATCCCGATCGCTCGCTCGGTGCCCCACTGGTGGGCCAGCTCCAGTTCCTCGGTGGCCAGTTGGAGCGCGTCCGTCCGCTGGCCGAGCGTGAGGTGCAGCAAGGCCGCCCGCGACCGCCACGGCACCCCGGTCAGGTTCATGACCCGTGCCCGGTTCTCCTCCGCGCCGTACTCATGCAGGACGGCGAGGGCGGCGGACGGATTGCCCCGCGCCGCGTGCAGGCGGCTGCGCGCGAGGAGCGCCGGGCCCTGCCAGGTCCAGCCCACCCGGTCGAAGTCGGCGTCCGCGGTGAGCACCGCCGTCGCCGAGGTCAGGTCGCACCGCTCGATGAACGACTCGCCCACCTGGGTTGTCATCGCCAGCCTGACCCGAGGCTCCAAGCCCTGGTCGGCCGTGGTGGCGGGGTGTCCGAAGTCAGCGGTGAGCGGGAGCAGTCGGCCACGGCGGGCCTGAACGAGCAGCTGCCAGGTCATCGCGGACGAGACCATCAAGAACGAGCCCCATCGACCGCCCATGTCGCCGATGCGGTCGAACAGCGCGACCGCGTCGTCGAGCCGGTCGGTGGTCACGAAGGCCAGCCCGGCGAGGGCCACGAGCATGTGGGACGCGTCCGCCGCGACCAGGCCGCCTCGCAGGGCCCGGTCCAGGAGGTCGTTGGCCACCTGGGCATTGGCCTCCCCTGTGGTGGCCGAGGCGGACAGCGCGGCCAGGACCATGCACTCACCAGGGGTGTCACCAGCCAGCTTGTGGTCCCACAGCCGTCGCGCGTGCCGGCGTGCGGCGGGGAGCGTGGACAGCTGGTCGTAACCGATCAACAGCATCTGCGCCTGAAGGAACCACGACACCTCACGAGCGAGGCCGATGCCGTCGTCGGTCTGCCCCAGATCGTCCACCGCACGGGCGAGGACATCGACGGCGCGCTCGTGCTCATGGCTGAGGAACAGCGCGCTGGCCAGCAGAGAGGCCGCCTCGGCCAGCGCGTAGGGGTCGGCTAACGCCTTCGAGGCCTGCGTCAGGTGGTGCCTGGCCGCGCCGACATCGATCTGTATCTCGTCCTTGCCCAACTCCAGCAGCAAGGGACCACGCTCTTCGACGGACACCGGCTCGCGCAGAGCCCGGCGCACATAGGCGGCGGTGACCTCCGGAGCCCCTCGGCCACGAGTCGCGCGCGCCGCCTCCCGCAGGGTGTCCACCCACCAGCTCTCACCGCCCGGTTCGGCCAGCAGCAGATGGGCCGCCACCAGATCGTCGGCCGCGCCGTCGCTCCGCAGCAGTTCGGCTGCCCGCGCGTGACCGGCGGCCAGTTCCACCGGCCCCAGGACGGCTTCGGCGACAGCAGTGCGGACCAGCGCATGCCCGAACCGCACCGGCTCACCCGGCGCCAGCACACCGATCTGCCGCAGCCTGCCGCCGAGCTCCCGTGCCGTCGACTCGCCCAGCCCCGCCAGCTCGGCCGCGACCTTCCAGGGGGCCTCGTCCCCCAGCACCACCAGGGCCCGCGCCAGGCAAAGGACCGGCTCCGGCTCGTCGGCCAGCCGCTTGACCACGGTTCCGGCCAGGATCCGGCCCCGGAACTCCTCCACCAGATGGGCCTGATCGTCGGTGGCCCCGACCTGGTTGTCGGCCAGGGTCCGCAGCAACTCGTGCAGCAGCAGCGGGTTGCTCTCGGTGGCCGAGGCACACGCGGCGACGAACCGTGGTTCGCCGGGCCCCAGGCTCGCCCGCACCAGGTGGGTCACACTGTCGATGTCCAGCCCGGGCAGGTCGACCGGACGGCAGTACGGCTGTCCGACGATCCGCTCCAGCATCGGCTCGACCCCGGCCCCGTTGTCCGGCCGCCCCGCCAGCACCAGCAGCAGCGGCAGACCCCGCAGACGTCGCGCCAGGTACTCGATCCACCGCACCGACGGGGCATCCGCCCAGTGCACGTCATCGACCACCAGGGCGACCGGCCCCTCGTCGGCGACATGCACCATCAGCCAGTACAGACTGTGCAGAAGGCCCACAGACGCCTCGGGCGACAACTCACCGGTCCCCTCCACCCGCAGCGCGTGCGACGCCAACTCCGCCGGACCCGACAACAACCGCGCCCGCTCCTCGTCACCGGCTCGGGCCAGCAAAGGCTCGACCAGCTGCCGCAGCACCGCGAAGGCGAAGCCCTGCTCCAGCTCCGCCCCGCTCGCGGACAGCACCAGGATCTCCCGTGGCTGCTGGGCGCCCGCCCACGTATCCAGCAGCGCGGTCTTCCCCATCCCCGCGCCCGCCCGTACCAGCACCACGCCGCCCCGGCCCGCCCGTGCCTCGCCGGCCGCACGCTCCAGGACCAGCAGCTGGTCCTGACGACCGAGCAGGCCGGACGGCGCCGTGCCGTCGTCGGCAGGAGGAATCGTCCGCCGGCCGGGGCGGCCCGCCGCGAGCAACGCGGCGGCGTCGGCGTCACCCAGCCCCAGCGCCGACACCAGCAGCTGCGCCGTGCGGCGCTGCGGACGCGCCCGCCGGCCGCGCTCCAGATCCCGGATGGACCGGGCCGCCATCCCGGCGGCCTCGGCCAGCTCCTCCTGTGTCAACCCCGCGGCCCGGCGAAAGACCAACAGCATCTCACCGAACGTCGCCAACTCCCCCGCCCCCCACCGCCCCGCCTCACGGGACGATCCCCTTCGGGGTCTGCCCGAAGCATCCGGGCGAGGACTTCTACGCCTCGCCGTTCAGCGGATGGTACTCACAGTCGATCACTGCTTGCAGGCAGTCCTCCCTTTCGACCGGGCGGGTCGACGAGGTGCTGGTGGGGTGGACGTGGGCGACGCTGCTGCCGTCCGCCGGCCGGAACCCGGACGGGGAGTGCGGCCGACAGGCGCCTCGCCGGAAGAACACGGGTGATCCGCCGACGAACGCCTCGGCGCCCCCGGACCGCCTCCAAGGCGGTCGGCGGTCGGTCTGAAGAGCACGGAGGCGGACGGGGGCACCAGGAAGAACAACGGGACGGATCACCGGAAGGACCGCGCGGGAACCTTCCGGTGCCGGAGCCGGTCCCCATCGCCCACGCCGGCCGGAGCGGAGGCGGCGGTCCGCCCGAGGGACAGGGATCGGACCGCCCTCGTTGTGCGAAGGGGGAACTTCACCACGCCAGGAACGACGGCCCTGCCCATGGTCCCGCCCAAGGCCCTGTCCAAGGCTCTCGTCGCGCTCGATCGCGTCGGCGTTCACGAGGAACTCACGTGGTGATCCCGCTGCTGGAGCAGCTGCGGCGAGCTGCCGGCTCTCGTCCCGACAGCAGCCTCCAGCGAGCCGGACAGCCCCTTTTCCTACGGTCGTTGCGGTCGCACAGTCGTGAAGGCACGCGTCGGCCCGAGTTCCCGTGGGGAGGCCCGGAACACGCCGTCTCCAGTACTGCCGCTTCCCGTCAACTGCGCTCTAAACACGGCTGCTTGCCGATTACGGTGACGCTCGCTGAGCTGGGAGAGACACCGTTCGACCAGCAGCTGGACTTGGGGGAACCGTGTCGCAAGGGATAGCCGTCGCATGTCCGACCTCATCGGCGGAAGACCGGTGAGCGTTGGCGGATCGTTGGTCGTACCGGTCCACCTCGACGCGCTGTGCCTGACCGACGATCTTGACGTGCGGGGACCGGACAACGACTTCAGCCGGCTCCCCTACCGCGACACGGCCACCGGTCTGGATCAGAACGGGGATCTCCCGTACGTCAGCGAGATCATGGTGCGGACCCCCTTCCAGGACGAGGACTTCCGGCTCAGGGCCGGCGTCCATCTTCACTGGGCGCTGCCCGACGGCCTGACCCGGATGGTCCAGCGCGCGGACGGCACCACCGCCGTCCCGGCGGTGCCGAACCGCTGGCTGGTGACCCGGAGCAGGGACGGGAAGGTGGAGGAGGAGTGGGTCGTCGAGAGCGACTACCTGTCCGACGACAATCCCGCCGCCATCCTCTATCCGGTACCCGGAGCGGGCCGGCCGTACAAGCGGCTCGGCCGGAGGTTGCCGCTCGACGTCTGGAGCCGCTCCACCGACCGCTCGCGGTATCTCCCCGAGCTGACCGCGGTCGGATACGGGGAGCCCACCTTCGCGGCGCAGTACGCCAACTGCCACAGCGTCTTCGGCTTCCACGACCCGGACTACCCGGGCGCCCCGCCGAAGGGCCTGCGCTACGAGGTGCTCGGCTGGTTCGACGACCACGGCCAGGATCCCGCCGCCGCGCTGGGTGACGGCTCAGCGGCGCCGGACGCGCGGAGTTGGCAGGAGGCGGCCCGACTGCGGTTCGGCTGGACGGCGTCCTCGGCCGGCCCCGACGCCCCGCCGCCGGGCCGGGTGGTCTGCTACGCACAACTGACCTTCGCGGCCACCGGCATCGAGCCGAGTCCACTGCTGTCCGACGCGGACGACGAGACCGGCGTCTGCGTGGGGAACACCGCCACCGAGGCGCTGTCCGCACACCTCGGAAGCGTCCTGCCCGCTGTGCCTGCCGACCAGGTGGAAGAACTCCTGGAGGCGCTGGCCTTCGCGGACGAACTGGAGTCGAAGCCGCTCGACCTCGGCTTCGGCCTGAGCGAGTCCCGGCACTCCGCCACCTTCCACGACGTGCCCTCCGGCATCCTGTGGACACTCCGGCGGCAGGACGACACCGAGAAGATCAGCGCCGAGGACAAGCAGGCACGCGAACGGCTCACCGTGCCCCACGCGTTGAGCGACCTGCTGAATCTGCTGAACGTCGCCCAGGCCGAGGTGGACCGGACGCGCCACCAACTGACCTCGGCACGGGAGCAGTTGTTCGCGGACTGGTACAAGTACCAGCTCTGCGCCTATCCGTACGACGCCCTGGTGGACTCGTATCCGAACCAGGACCAGGTGGCGTTCTTTCTCCGACGCACGATGGGCCTGCTCGACCAGGACTCCGGCAGGGCCGAGCTCCTGGCCCAGCGGCTGCGCGACGCGCGCAAGGCCGTCGACATCTCTCTGAAGGATTTCAACGCCGTCGCCCTGCGCGCCCGCAGCACCTTCGTCCTGCACGAGATTCCCGCACCGTCGTACCAACTCCCCAATGATCCCGTGGTGCTGCTCACCGGGCAGGCGGCCACTCCCGGTGACCGCCACGGCCAGGACGGGGCGCTGCACCCGCAGGGGCTGCTGGAGTGCGCCCTGTCCGCCGAGGGCCACCCGGACCTGAGCACGCCGAAAGCCGTGCGGGCCCTGCGGGCGAGTGCCGTCGCCGCGGTGGCGGAGCTGCCGGTGCCGAACTTCGCGGTCACCGAGTGGACCGGCGCGCCCTGGCATCCCACGGTGCTGGAGTGGGAAGTGGAGTTCTTCCCCGCGACGGTCGGCAACAACAACGACCCGCGTGACCGCAGCTACAGCGAGGACTTCGTCACCGGCAACTACGTCCTGCCGCCCCGTGACGTGGAACTTCAGCCGATCCGGCAGATACCGGACAAGGGCGCCAACGTCTACACCGGTACGACGATCCTCTCACCGGGGGCCCGGCCCCTGCTGTCCTCCCGGGTGCTGCGCTACCTGCAGGGCGCCCTGCTGCCGCTGTACAACGCGTCGGGGCAGCCGAAGGTGACCCGTGAGGCGTTCCTTTCCGACCCTGCCCCCGTGCTCGACTGGTCCGACTCCCACGGGACGGACCAGCGGCTGGCCCTGCTGGTCCGTGTCTACCGGCATCTCGCGGAGCACGAGGACAGCAACCTGTCAGCCGTCCTGAGCGGATTCAACGACGCCCTGCTGATGCGCAAGCTCACCCGGCAGCTTCCCGTGGCCGATCCGCTGGGCTTCCCCGACCACCAGCGGTTCGCCGCCGACCTCGCGCAGGCGGTGGGAGCGGAGACCCGGCACGCGCCACAGCCGCTCAGCGGCTTCAACCCGATCCGCGCCGGTGCGCTGCGGGTACTGCGGCTGCGGATGCTGGACAACTTCGGCACCGCCCAGGACGTCGATGTCAGCCGGATCCGGACCACCACACAGTTGCGGATGCCCGAGCACCCGGACTGGGTGGCGCTGCCGCCCCGGCTGGCCCAGCCCGCACAGCTGTCGTTCGAGTGGCTCGACGCGGAGGACGACGTCCGGCAGACCAACGGTCTGCCGGACACCTCCCCGATCTGCGGCTGGCTGGTACCCGACCACCTCGACGCCGGTCTCGCGGTGTACGCCGCCGACGGTTCGGCACTCGGCAAACTGCTCGCCCTGCCGGACCCCGAGCAGCCGCAGTTCGCCCAGTGGCGGGAACTTCCCGGAGGCGCCTCCGGCCCGATCGAGGCGATCGCCAACTCCCGTCTGCGGGCGGTGGTGCAGCGTCTGCGCGACACCAGGCTGACGGTTCTGGGCACGTTCCTGGAGGACCTGGACACCACCCTTGAGTACATCGAGCCGGAGGACTACGCCCAGCACCGGGGCCGGTCCGTGCTGATGGGCCGGCCGCTGGCGGTGGTCCGCGCGCGGGTGTCGCTGGAGCTGATGGGCCGTCCGGCCACCCACCAGGACTGGAACGTCTTCCGGCAGGACATGGGCCGCACCCACCGGGAGACCAACGACTTCCCGTCGGTCCGCTTCCCGGTCAGGATCGGCGAGCACCAGGTCCTCGACGACGGAGTCCTCGGGTTCTGGCTGGAGGACTCGGCGCAGCGCCTCGGCCCCCTCTGGCACGACGTACGTTCCGACGCGGACCCGCTGGTCCAGGCACTCGACGCGCCTCCGCAGCACCTGACCATGCTGATCGACCCGCGGGGCACGGTGCACGCGACGGCGGGGATCCTGCCGACCCGTTCGCTGCGGATCCCGTCCGGGATGTTCCGGGACGCGCTGGAAGGCATGGCCATCAGCTTCCGCACCGCGCCGGTCCTCACCGACGCGGACCGGATCGCCGTACCGCTGCCGGACGAGCCCGGTTACGCCTGGTCCTGGCAGGAGCGGGGACAGACCGGCGAGGTGGAACAGGCCGATCCGCCGCGCCCCGACGCACGGTTCCCGGCCCGGGCGACCCTGCGCGAAGGCTGGCTGACGCTGCGTCCCGTGTCCGACCCACAGACCGACCAAGGAGCCCGATGATCACCCTTGAGCTGACGCTCGCCGAGACGAACCTCCTTCTGGAGGCGCTCGGCAACCAGCCGTACGCGCAGGTGTACGAACTGATAACCAAGATCCACCAGCAGGCGGAGAAGTCCGCCGAGTCCCAGGACGGAACCGCGGAATGACGGCCAACCTGGTGCTGCACTGGCACCTGGACGCCCTGACCTCGAAGAACCAGGTCACGGACAGCTCCGACAACCATCTGGCCGGTACCGTCTCCGGGCAACCGGGGACACGCCCCGACGACCGGTTCGGCAGCGTGCTGGCGTTCGACGGCACCACCGTCCAGGTCAGCGGCGCCGACACACCGCTGCTGCGACTCGGCTCGTACACGGTCGAGGCATGGGTCAACCCGTCGGCCAAGAGGGCCAAACAGGTGGGCATCGTGGCGAAGGCGAAGGGCGACTTCGCCGTCGCACTCGACGCGGACGGCACCCTCAGGCACCGGTTCGACACCACGGCGAAGGCCGGCGACGGTCACGCCACCGCGCCCGGGGCCGTACCGACGGACACGTGGCACCACGTGGCATGCGTCAACGACGGGCACACCGCCCGTATCTACGTCGACGGGGTCAAGGCGAGCGAGTACGCGTTCGCCGGCGACCGGGCCGCCGCCCAGAGCCCGCTGCTGGTCGGCACGGACGGGACGGGCCGGTACACCGGGCTGCTGGCCCACGTACGGATCTACGACAACGCGCTCAGCCAGGCCGAGATCCAGCGGGACATGGCCGACGACGAGGCGTCGCTGGCCGCGTTCGTACGGGCGCATCCGCTGGACTTCGCCCTGCTCGACGTGGACCAGCAGCCGGTGCTGTTCATCGACGACGCCCCCGCAGGGCAGCCGATGACCCTGCGGCTCACCAACACCTCCCGCCAGGACATTGAACTCCGGACCCTGACGGGCCCCGTGTCGGCCACCGAGTACCACGTCGCGCTGCGGCTGCGCCCGGGAACCATCACGGTCCCGCCCGAACCGGCCGTCGCCACCTCCGGGTGGGCGCTGCTACGGGCCCCGGACCCGGCGACCGGCGGAACGGTGCTGTACCTGGGGGCGCCCAAGTCCATGGTCATCGGGCGGGGCGCGTCCTTCGACCTGTCGCTGCAGGGGCTGACGGCCGACGGGAGCCGCGGAACCCGAGGCACCCGGGTCGAGCTGACGCACCAGCGGATGCGGTACGCGGGTGAGCAGAGCGAACTGACCGGGCAGCGCACCGCGTTCCTCGACATCGTCAACCGGCGGGGCCGCCGTGACATCCCTCTCACCATCGGGTTCGTCGGCGGAAACCGGGTACTGAGCGACGGCGTCACACCGAACACCCTGAGTTTCCGGATCGCCAACCGGTCGCGGGACACCGCGCTCTCCCTGGCCGGCGCCTCGTTCACCCTCTCGTACGACCTTCAGGAGGCCGGCGAGACCCACGAGTGGGCGCTGGTGAACGCGGCCGCGGCGGCGGGCGCGGCGCTGGGCGGTCTGCGGGCGAACGGGGTCGGTTCCGACTGGGCGATCGCCTCGGAGAGACTCGGGCAGCGTGTCGAATGGACGCTGACCCCCCGGTCGGCCACTGCGTTCGGGCCCGACGGGACGCTGGTGGTGACCCTGTCCCAGGTGATCGCGGTTGCATCACTAGGCCAGGCTCCGATCGTCATCGGCTACCGCAACGTACCGGGATATCAGGACGGCTCGGTGACGCTGTTCGCCGAGAAGTCGCCGCTGCTGTACGGCCCCGTGAACACCGGTGTCGGCACCGTCGCCCCCCAGGCCAAGCTGCACATCGTCAACGCCAACCAGGACGCGAACGGAAACACGCTGGTCCTCGGCCCCACCAACCAGTCGAACCTGCGGCTCGGTTACCACCAGGACTACAGCTGGGTGCAGTCGCACGGCTCGAAACCGCTGGCCGTCAACCCGCTCAACAACAACGTCGGCATCGGCACCACGACGCCGGGCGCCCGGCTCACCGTGAGTGCCGACTCCTCCCACCTGCAACTGCGCAGAGAGCCGAACGCGGGCGGCGGCAAGCAGCTCTATCTCGAACTGTTCCAGGACAACAGCCCGAACCCGACCTACCCCGCGCTGCGCTTCCATCACGCCGGCGTCTTCTGGCACCGCATCGAGGGCAGGCCCGAAGGGCTCATGTTCAAGACCGGCGATCTCAACAGCGACGGTCTCAGCGACGTGTACGCGAACGTCGCCGTCGTGAACGGCCTGCGCAGCGGGACGGCCGCGAACACGCCGCTGGTGACCGACACCGGCGCCGGGCACCTTCAGCTGCGGCGGCAGAGCGGGACGGCCGACACCGTCTCCGGGAAGACCCTGCACCTGGAGCTGTTCCAGGACAGCAACGTCGGCGCGGCCTACCCCTCGCTGCGCTTCCACCACGGCAACCACTTCTGGCACCGCATCGAGGGCAGGCCCGAAGGGCTCATGTTCAAGACGGGCGACCTCAACAGCGACGGTCTCGTCGACGTGTACGCCAACACCGCGGTGCTGAACGGCCTGCGGATCGGAGACGTCACCATCGGCTCCGGCGAACTGCAGATCCTGCAGAAACTGGCGTCCGGACAGCTCCAGTTCGACCTGCGGAACGTGGTGCACGACGAATACGCCTTCGCCGGCTTCAACTTCATCGGCGACAACCGGCGTGCCATGGCCACCTGGGCCTCCAAGGGCGAGCGGGTGACCCAAGGACGCTGGCAGATCTCTTTCCCGGGATGAGGTGACCGATGACCCCGAAAACGCGAACACCCATAAAAGACATCCCGGTCTACTCGACCAGGCGCGAGACCCGTTCCGCCACCAAGGACAAGCGGGACGCGGATCTGAGAAAAATTCGCAGAGAAGCCGAGAAGAGGGCGAGAGACCTGAAAAGAAGGCGCGAACAGGCCACGGCGAGTCGCAAGCCCGGAGCGCCCGGAGAGCGGAAAGACGGCAGCCTGCATATCGCCTTCATCCAGATGGGCCAGGGCGACTGCATCGTGCTGTGCACACCCGAGGGCCGGGTCATCCTGTTCGACTGCGGCTCGCTCGGCACAGAGAAATCGGACGAGAACCTCACTGACGAACAGGCCGACCAGGTGCTCGTGGACCGGGCGCTGGACACTCTGAAAAATCCCAAGTTTCTCGGCAAGGTGAACGAGATCGACATCCTGATTCTCACTCACCCTGATGGCGACCACTGCAACAAGCTCAAGAAAGTAATCCCGGACGGATGCAAGATTTACAAGTGCTATCACAGTGCCCAGTTCGGCGAGTACACCGGAGGGGGGGCGAGCACCTTCCTGCGCAAGAAGGTGCGTGACCCCGCGATACTGCGCGTCGTGAAGAACCATGACCCGAACCATGGCGTGAACGGCCAGGTCACTCTCAACGGAACCCCCGTGAAGGCAGCGACCGACAAGGAAAAAGTCGACCGGCTGGACGGAAAAGGCTCAAAAGACGGAAAAGGCGATCAGCACGGCATTCTGATCGTGGACGAAAAGGACTGCAAGGTGTCGATCCTGGCCGCCGGCGTCGAGAAAGACTACGCGAAAGACCATGCTACCGACCCCAACCGGGCAAGCATCGTGACGCTCGTCGAGGCCTTCGGTGAAAAGCTGCTGCTGTGCGGCGACGCGACCACCAGCACCGAAGAATTCCTCCTGAACACGGCCAAGGGCCGGCTGAAGGACCTGACCGTCGTGCAGGCCGCCCACCACGGCAGCATCACGACCTCGTCCTCCCCGGATTTCGTCGAATGGGTGAACCCGAAAGTTGTCGTCGCCAGCGCTGGAATGGAAATCAAAAAGCATCATCACCCGAGTCATGAGGTGATCCAGGGCTACGTGGACAAACTCGAAAAAGAAAAGCGCACCGACAGACTGAAGGACGAACACGAGACGTTCGTCTGGGAACTCAACAAAGGGGGAAACCGCTCCCGCGGCAGCGTCTGGAGCAGACGAAAGGTGTACACCACCGGTTCCTATGGGGCCGTCACACTCGACTACCCGGAAAGCTGATGACTCCCGACGAGATCAGGAACGCGGTGCGCCTGACCGGCACCGGGATCGATGTCGCGGTCGGCGCGCTGACCGGCGTGGGCGACCTCTTCGCCTCGTTCTTCCCCGACGGGCACCTCGTCCTGTCCTCCGTGACCGACCGTACGGAGACCGCCGGCGGGGTCAGGGCGATGGGCACCGGTGCCTCCGGACCGTTCACCGGCATGGCGCTGGAGGTGTCCTTCACCAGCGCGCCGAACTCCGTACGGGTCGTGGTACGGGCCGCCGGTGCCCCTGACTGGACGTTCTCGCAGGCGTTCCCACCCCTGCGAGACTCGGTCTTCGACACTCTGCGGTTCCAGTCACCGGTCCTGGTCCTGGACTCGGCCGCCACCGCCATGACCTTCGGCGGTGTCCTGGTCGTCACCACGCCGATGGCGGCCCTGGACCTGCTGATGCCAGGGGTCACCCACACCCTGGCCGGTGAGATCACCATGGTGAGCGGCCCGGCGGCACTGGACTTCCCGACGACTCCCGTCCCGGACATCCTGCTGTACGGGCCGGAGAAACTGACCCTCGACCTGGGCCTGTTCACCCTCACCGAGCTTCGCTACGAGATCACCTCGGACCCCGTCTTCAATTACCACGACGTCGACTGGACGGCACGCGGCTCGATCACCGTGACCGCGGCCGTACCGGTCACCGTGGCCGGAACGCGGCGGAACGTGCTCGTCTCCACAGGGATCGCCGGCTGGGGCGACAGCCTGCTGTTCTCGGGGGACTTCAGCGAACTCGGCGACCTCAGCCTCGCGGACGTGACCGGCTTCGTCGGCCAGTCCGCCCTGCCGGTCCCCTTCGACTTCTCCGTCACCAGCCCGGTGGTGCTCAGCGACGTCGAGATGCGGGTGACCCCGGCCACCCTGTCCGTCGACTACATCAGCGTGACCCTGGAGACCCGGGAACAGTGGACGGTCGTCCCGAACCTGCTGGATCTCCAGGCGATCGACCTGCACTTCCGGATCGACAGCCCGCTGTCGTCACCGAAGACATCCGGAATCCTCACGGGGCTGTTCGGCATCGGCGAGAGCGGCACCTTGCAGATCAGCGCCGACTTCGGCGCCGGCACGCTGGGCGGATCCCTGCGCGAGGGTGACGGCCCCCTGAGCATGCGCGAGGTCTACACAGCCCTCACCGGCGCCGACCCCACCACGGTCCCGGACCTGTCGGTGGACAAGTTCGACCTCGGCCTGACGATGCCCACCGAGGAACGCACCGCCGTCTACCGCGCCTTCCTGGAACTGACCGGTGACTGGCATCTGACGGATTCGCTCTCCCTGACCGACGTGATGTTCTCCGTCAAGCACGACCAGGGCACCACGTTCGAGGCGCTGGCGCTGTTCCTCATCGGCGGAGTCGAAGCCAAGATCACCGCGGCGTACGATCCCGCGCCCAAAAAGCAGTGGCAGTTCACCGGCGGGACCGGCTCCGGCCAGCGGATCCCGATCGGCAGGCTGTTCGAGGACCTCGCCAACCGGTTCGGCGCGATCGCCCTGCCCGCGCCGATCGCCCAGCTCGTCATCCAGAACCTCGGTATGGAGGTGTCCACCGGAACCGGGCTCCTCTTCCTCACCGGCGAGGCGCTGTTCCCCCTCGACACCGCCGAGGTGGACGTGACGCTCGCGATCGACACCGGGCAGCGCAGCCTCACCGCCGCGCTCGCCGCGACGGTACCGACAGCCCACGGGCCCTTCACTCCCCGCTTCGACCTGAGGTTCGCCCAACAGCCGACGGCGACCCTGTTCACCGCCGCCTACAGCCATGCGGCCGGTGACCCCGTTCCCGCGCTGAAGGACCTGGTCGCAGCCCTGCTGCCGTCCGCGGCGGCGTTCGTCCCGGACGGGCTGACCGTGGACCTGAAGGACGCCTTCCTCGCCGTGGACGGGCCGGCGTACCTGTTCGGCGCCGACCTGGCGGTCACGGTCGACCTGTCGCACCTGCCGGTCGTCGGCGACCATCTCGGCGCGGGCGAGATGGGCTTCGACCCGCTCCGGCTGGTCGCGGCCTCCGCCGCCCTGACCGGGGCCGAGGTCACGGCCGTCAACGGGATGCTGCCGAATGCCGTGGCCAAGCTGCCCGACGGGGACCTGCCCGCCGGATTCCTGGTCAGCGGGCTGCTGAAGCTCGGCGCCCTGGAACAGGGCCTGGTCCTGCCGGTCGCGGGCGCCCAGCCCGCCGCACCGGACGTGCCGACCACCGACAACCCGCCGCAGAGCGCCGACAACGCCCTCTGGTACAACGTGCAGCGGTCCTTCGGGCCGATCCACGTCCAGCGGGTGGGCATGCGGTACGATCATCCGCCCGGCGAGGGCGCCGAACTCGCCGTACTGCTGGACGCCTCGATCTCGGCGGCCGGGCTGACGCTCACCCTGACCGGCCTGGAGGCCGGGGTCGCACTGTCCGACCCGACCGCGATGCCGACCTTCGGGCTGGCGGGACTCGACCTCGCCTACGCCTCGGGGCCGGTCGAGATCGGCGGCTCGTTCCTGAAGAACACCGTCGAGTTCGAGGGCGCGACCTACCCGGCGTACGGCGGGGCGGCGACCATCCGCACCGCCGACCTGTCCATCGGCGCCATCGGCTCCTACCTCCAACTCCCTCAGGGCCCCTCCCTGTTCGTGTACGCCTTCCTCGACAAGCCGATCGGCGGACCGGCGTTCTTCTTCGTCCGCGGGCTGGCCGCGGGCTTCGGCTACAACCGCAGGCTGATACCTCCCGCGCTGGACCAGCTCGCCGACTTCCCGCTGATCGCCGACGTGGTCAAGGGCAGTTCGCCCGCCGCCGACGTGGGCGGTCAGCTGCAGCGGCTGAACGACTCGCTGCCACCGTCCCCCGGTGACGTCTTCCTGATGTTCGGGATCCGGTTCACCTCGTTCGAGATGGTCGACTCCTTCCTGCTGCTGTCGGCAGGCTTCGGCCACCGGTTCGAGCTGAACATGATGGGGCTGTCGACGCTGATCCTGCCCGCGGCGGACGCGGGCGCGGCGGACGTCACACCGGTCGCCGAGGTGCAACTGGCGCTGCGCGGCACCTTCGTCCCCGACGACGGGTTCTTCGCGATCGCCGCCCAGCTCACCCCGAACTCCTATCTGCTGTCCCGGGACTGCAAGTTGACCGGCGGCTTCGCGTTCAGCACCTGGTTCGCGGGGCCCAACAGCGGTGACTTCGTCCTGAGCGTCGGCGGTTACCACCCGCACTTCACCGTGCCCGCGCACTACCCGGTGGTGCCGCGGCTCGGCTTCAACTGGCAGGTCAACTCACATCTGCAGCTCACCGGCAGCGCCTACTACGCGCTGACCCCCTCGGCACTGATGGCGGGCGGCAGCCTCAGCGCGACCTGGCACGACGGCTCGCTGCAGGCCTGGTTCGACGCCTCGATGGACTTCCTCATCGCGTGGCAGCCGTATCACTACGAGGCCTCCGCGCACGTCTCGATCGGCGCCTCGTACACGTTCTCGTTCTTCGGCAGCCACACCATCAGCGCCCATGTGGGCGCGGACGTCGAGTTCTGGGGCCCGGACTTCGGCGGTCGAGCCCACATCGACCTGAGCATCATCTCCTTCACCATCTCCTTCGGCGCGTCGGGCTCCGCCGGGCCCGCCCCGATCCCGTGGAGCACGTTCCAGGCGACCCTGCTCCCGCCCCACGAGGAGATCACCACCGTCGCGCTGGGTGGCGGAGCGCTGGCCCCGGGCGGCGGCACGGACCTCGGCGTGGTGGACCCGCACGGCCTGGTGCTGGTCACCGACTCGGTCATCCCCAGCACCGGCGCGGTGCGCGGCCCGGCCAAGCAGGACGTGGCGTTGCCGACGGGCACCGCCGGTACGGCCTTCGGGGTGAGCCCGATGGACGTGGCGTCCGCGACCTCGACGCACCGGATCGAGATCACCAAAGACGGCAAACGGATGGACCAGCTGTTCGACTTCACGCCGGTCGGCAAGCAACTCCCGTCGGCGCTCTGGGGAAGTGAGTTCGGAGCCTCGCTCAACCGGCCGCAGCTCGTAGGGGACCTGCTCACCGGTTACACGGTGCGACCGTTGCCGCCGAAGGAACCGACCGTCTCGGCGACCCTGCCGAGCGCCGCACTCCAGAGCGCGACCCCGCTGTTCACCGAACCGGACGCGATCCGCTGGGCGACCGCCGAACCGGCCCGCCACACCGCGCAGGACGCCGGCACGATCACCGCCGCGCTGCGGGACCCCGCCGTCGCCGCGGCCCGCACGACCCTCGTCGACGCGGTGCTCGGGGACGTCCCGATCGACCTCGCCGGATTCGGCGTCGACCAGTTCCTGGAGGTACCGCAGGTGGTCACTCATGGCTGACACCATCACGTTCGTCGATCACTCCCAGCCGGTCCTGCCGCCCGGGGAGTACGTGATCACCACCACCCAGACGATCACCGAAAGCCCGGAGCCGTTTCCGGCGACCCGTCAGTTCACCGTCAGCGCGGACCGCTTCTCCCTTCCTGCGGCCCGGGTGACGGCGGTCTTCCCGCCGGACGGCAGCCTCGGCGACCATCGCAACGTGCTGCCGCACGTCATGCTGGACCGGCCGACGCTGCCCTGGGAACGCTCGTCCGGCGTGGACGGCCCCTGGCTGGCGCTGCTGCTGTTCACCCAGTCGCAGCGGCCCGACCCGAAGGTGGTCCGGCTCGCCGACCTCGGCGCCGGGTCGGCGCACTTTCCCGCCACCCCTCTGGAGGCACACCAGTCACCCGACGACCAGGCCACCGTCATCGACGTCCGCAGACAAGTGCTGGAGGAGATCCTGCCGTCGGCGGCGGAACTGCCCTACCTGGCGCATCTTCGGCGTACCGAGGACGCCCCGGACGTCGCGGTGGTCCTGGGGAACAGGCTGCCGTCGGCGGACGAGCCGAGCACCGTGCACCTGGTGTCGGTGGAAGGGCGTTACCGGGCCGACGGGTTCGACCTGGGTCCCGGTGAGCCCGACTCACTCGTACGTCTGGTGAGCCTGGCCTCCTGGAAGTTCGCCTGCGTGGCCGAGAACCAGAACTTCGCCGCCCTCGTCCGGGACCTGGCTCAGCACGGCAGCCCCCTGCGGCTGCCCGACAGCGGCAACGCCGCCGCGGACGACCTGCTGCGCCAGGGACAGGTTCCCGTGCGGCACACCCTGCGGCAGGGCGGGAGCACCGTGTCGTGGTACCGGGGCCCCTTGACGACCGGACCGGTGGCCAAGTCGTCGCTCCCGGCGCCCCGTAGCTCCGACGGGCTGCTGCGTTTCCACCCGGACATCGGCATGTTCGAGGCCGGCTACGCCGCCGCCTGGGAACTGGGCAGACTGCTCGCGTTGCAGAGCACCGACTACGCCACCGCGTTGTACGACTGGAAGCGGCGCCGCAGTCAGAAGCGGCTGCGGGCGGCCCTGGAACCCGCCTCGGGCTACCCGCTCGACGTCCCGGACATCGACGACACGCTGCCGGAGACGGTACGGACATGGCTGACGGGCCTGGCCGGTCTGGCGGGGGTCCCGTTGATGTACCTCGTGCCCGACGAGCGGCTGCTGCCGGTGGAGAGCATCCGGTTCGTCAGCCTCGACCAGGGGTGGATACGCCATCTGCTGGACGGCGCCTTCAGCATCGGCAGACTGACCGCGGCGGACGCCGAACTCGACCGGGCAGGACCGCCGGTGCACAGGGCCGCGGTGGTGACCGGGGCGCTGATCCGATCCGGTGTCGTGTCCGGCTACCCCGGACTGGTCGTCGAGGCGTTCGCCGAGGGGCACGACAGTCCGCTGGAAGAGGTCGGGACGATCCGTCTCACCCCGGACGTCATGCTCTGTCTCTTCGCCGGCACACTGACCCGGCTCGACGTCCGACAGCGGCCCGAGGCGGTTCACTTCGCGGTGGAACTCCCTGCCCGCGGACAGTTCGGCAAGTCACTGCGCAACGCCGACGGGACCGACGGCCCGGTGCTGGCGCCGCTACCCCTGGGGCCGGGCGGCCGGCTGCCCATCGGCGATTTCACCAGGAGCATCGCCGCGACGCTGGGCGTCGAGACGCTCAGCTCCGGCGACTTCGCACGGCAGATGATCGAGACGGCCGAGCGAGTGACCTTTCTGAGCTCCTGACCCATTCCCCGACCGCGCCCCCCTCACTTCCCCTTGCCTCTCCCCCTGACCCTGCCGCCCGAACCGTCCTGACCTGCGCCCGGAGCGGGCAGAGCGTGCACCTCACGTCCCCCGCCCGAGCACCCGCGTCGCCCCCGCCCGAGCGGGCAGACCTCCGCCGGCCCTGAGAACGGAGCTCCGACACATGACCACCTTCCATGTCGCGGTCGACCACCCGGACCCCGACACCCACGACATCACCACCACCTATCTGGGCACCGTCGACCAGGCCCACATCGACCGCGTACGCGCCATCGCCGCCCTTCCGGGCTCCGCGCGCCACGTCAAGGAACACCCCCGGCACGAGGGCGCCTTCATGGTCCTGCGCGACGACGGCGACCTGGACGTCTACGAGCCCACCGGCCCGGCCGGGCGCCTCGCACCCGAACCCGACCCGCTGCCGGAGACCCCCGACGAAACCGGCGACCGGCACGAAGGGTTCCTGAGCAGCGACAGCCGCGCCCTGGGCGATGCGCCGCACAGCGCCTCAGGCCCGGCTTACATCGATGGCGCGACCCGGCTCGGCGCGCAGCGCATCGGGGGAGCGATGGACACCCCGCTCGAGCCGCCGCGGGCCGTGTGGCACACCACCGAGTCCCCGGCCGGCGGCGACTACTTCACGTCCGTGGCGGCCTACCTGATCCGTGCCGGGGTGGAACCGCAGGTGATCTACTGCCCTGTCACCGACCGGCTGGGCCAGTTCGGGCCCCTGAACCTGTCGTCGAGGGCGCTGAAGAACGACGGCACGCGCCGCACGAACCGCACCGGCAAGGTCTGCATCCAGGTCGAGGTGCTGGGACGTGCCAGCGCTCCGTGGACGAAGGGTTTCGACCCGAAGGCCAAGCCGAACTTCCAGAGGCTGCTCTCCGCGATACGCGCGCACGGCATCCCGGACGTGTGGCCCGTCGGGGCCCCGCCGGCCACCGCGGCCGCCGCGACGGAGCGTCCCAGAACCACCTGGGAGAACAAGGGCGGCCACTACGGACACTCCCAGATCCCCGGCCAGGACCACTGGGACCCGGGGGCGCTGGACACCGAGATCGTACCGGGCAAGCCCCACTCCACCGGCGGGGCAACCACTCCCGACACCGGTTCCGGTACCTACACCGTGAAGGCGGGCGACACCCTGACGTCCATCGCGGCCGCGCACCGAACCACCGTGGCTGCTCTGCTGTCCCTCAACGGCATCAAGGACGCCGACGAAATCTCCGTGGGGCAGAGACTGCTTCTGCCGACGGCGGGCCCGGCAAAGCCGCCCGCACCGCGGTACGAGCCGTTTCCCGGAACGGCGTTCTTCCATGTCGGCCGCCGCAGCCCCCTCGTCACCGCCCTCGGAAGGCGCCTGGTGGAACTCGGCTTCGGCAAGCACTACACCTCTGGTCCCGGCCCTGAATGGACGGAGGCGGACAGGCTCAACATCGCCGACTTCCAGCGCTCCCGGCCCGAACTGGCCGGCGACGCGGACGGGATCCCGGGCCCGAGGACCTGGGCCGCGCTGAAGATCCCGAAGGTCTGAAGCGTGCTCGGCCCGAGGCGCCGACAGCCGAGGCCGAAGGGTGCAGTGACGCGGTCACGGCGACCGCGACACTGTACTGTCCGACCCGGATGACCGGCGACGGCCGGTCCGTTCATGAACGACACCGGCAACTTCGCCAGGAAGCAATAGCCGACGGAACCTCCACCAGCGACCCTGCTCCAACCTCAGCCGGAAACAGACATCACCTCACGAACCGCCCACTAAGGCCCTTCCTCGGGCATTGGAGCCCTTACGGACCGACCTCTTGAGCGCCCGCTCCACCAACGACCGGCCCGCCGAACTACGGCATGCAGGGACTCGGCTTATTGGCTTCAAGTTTCTGCAAAGACAGCCCGCGGGAACGCGCCCTCCAACTGGCACGACCTGCACGATCAGTCAGGTGACACCCCGTCAGAACGGGCGTCACGAGCGTCATTTCATTTCAGCGTCAAGATATCGCCCGTAACGCCCGCAACGCGCATCATGCACACGCACGAAACCGCAGGTCAGGAGCCCTTCGCGGCGGGTTCGAGGATGGCAACGCACTCCACGTGATGCGTCATCGGAAACATGTCGGACTGAGCATGCCTCGGAAAAGCCCAGGTCAGAGCACATTTTTTGGCTCGCGGTACCGCGTGCTGGCACCCAGAGCGTCAAACGAGCGTCATGACCAATAGTCCGTCCTTCCTCTTCGGGGCGGAACAGGCTTCCACGACCAGCTCCCTGCACGAGCCCGCTCCGCTCACTCCGGGCACCGGCTCGGACAGCACACCCCGCACCACTTCTCCGGCCGTCATAGTGGAGCCATGCCCTCCAGCCCACAACACCCGGCACCCATGCCGAAGAGCCTCTCGGGAGCGGATGCCGAGGACCTCGCGCTGTACAGCGCATGGGCCTGTACTGCCCCGCTACCTCAACCAGGACCTGCTCCTCCGGGGCCGGCATCACCCACACTTCCGAACGGATCACGGCTCTGGGGCAAGCACTGGCCTCGGCGCAGTCCACGTACAGGCCGGCCCTGAACCTCGTGGCCGCCCGCCGCGAGGAAACCACCCGGCTGGAACAGGCCGTCGTCCGCGCCCTAGACGCCGCGGAACTCTCCGCCCGCGCCGAGCAGTAGGACTGCCCCTCCTGCCACCCCCGCGCTGGAGGAAAAGTTCCAGCAGGACGAGCGGACGATGAAGATCGGCAGCCTCAACTCCTGTCCCACCCGTGGACCCGCGACGTCATCGTGACGACGCGCGGCGGCCACTTCGCCCGCAAGCTCCTGGAGCACGAACACGCCAAGCTGTTCACCCGCCCGCCGATACGCGCGGGCTTTCCGGCGTGTCCGGCACCGGCAGGTGTGGTTCGTCGACGCCCTCTACCGCGATCACGCCGAGGTCGAGGACCGAGTGAAAGCGATCAAGCGGGTCCGCCCGACTGCTGCCCGCGAAGTCCTCGGATCTCAATGTGGCCTGGGTACTGGCCACGATCGCCGCCGACCTCGACGCCTGGACCCGGCTACTCCTCCTGCACGACAAGCCCGAACTCGCTGCCGCCGAGCCGGAGACCATCCGCATGAAGCTGTACCACCTTCCCGCCCGGCTCACCGCCCACGCCCGCAGGCGCACCCTGCACCTGGACCGCACCTGGCCCTGGACCCGACGCTCCCAGCGTCACGCGACGGCCCACCTCGACACGGCACGGGACATACCGGGCAACCAGCCGCTCACGACGTCGCCGTCAGCCCTTGGAAGAATCGAGGTCAATGGGTCGCTGGCCGGTGCCTGACTGCAGGTAGACGGTGAGCCGGTACTACAGTGCCACGCGCTTGGCGATCAGTGAGAACCAGCGGACGCCACAAAAAGGCTAAGGATGGCGCTCAAAGCGTGCCCGCATTAGCGGCCACCGCAACGCGCCACGCGCCCCTACTTCTTGACATCCAGGAATCGCTGGAGCAAACGTTGCGCCGACTCGTGATGATAATTTTCCGCTATCAGCATCGGCGTTTCTCCATCAGCTGCCGGCAATTCAGGGTCCGCCCCGTAGGCCAGCAAAATAGCGGTCGCAGCGGTGTTTAGCGGATAGCCGGATTGCAGGTGCCCATCACCTTCCACGTCAATGGCGTGAGTAAGTAGCGTGTGCCCGAAGCACATCTCATTCGGGTCGGCCCCGGCGTCCAAAAATATGGCCAAAGCTTCATAATTGCTTCCCTCGACAGCCTTATGCGCAGGCGACCATTCGTCACCATCGCTAACTACTGGCTCAGTCGGCGACTCACTCATACCAAACTCCGTCACTCAGACGTAGAGAACTCGACGCCAGTGAAACACGCCACAGGGCATCAAATGCTATCATGTGTGCAATATATTGACTTGAACTCGCCGCGTCGAACCCGGCTTCGAGGCGCACAGACCCTTGACTTAAATGCCCGATCCATAGTTAATGCGGATGTTTGGAAATTCTTGCGCGAATTGCCCGATGATGTGCGAGCATGAGAAGCAGGCTGATTGAGTTGAGAACAGGGTAAGGCTCCCGCTAACATTCGACGGTGCGCCCAGCCTGTTGGCAATATGTGTGAGCATCTTGTACTCGGTGTCGTTGTCCCGCGGGTTGTTGCCAGTAGACGTCGGAACATAACGAGCAGGGTTCCCAGGACTCCCCGCATCGGAAACCCATCCCTTTCGCCCTCCCGGACTCCTATCCTGGCCGCTGAACGCTTTCAGTAGCTCCGGCTCGCCATCTCTCAGACGCAGAACGCCACCTAAACCCGCTTTCTTCCTGCTGAGTTCATTGGCAGCAATGGCACCTTCTATCAGTTTTCTGGCGGTCGCTCTGTCCGCTGAAACCCGCGCCCGAATAGCAAGTAACTCTTGCGCAGCGTGGCCGAAGACGCGCCCGCCTCCACTGCTCCCGCACCCCTCTCTGACGCCGCTAAGTCCAAGTGGATCCACCCATCCAGTCGGGTTCGAGACGTAGGTGGAGGGGTTGGGGGCCGGGGTGAGTCCGAATGGGTCCGCGCTGGTGTAGCGTGCGGTTTCGGGGTCATAGTAGCGGTATAAATTGTAATGAAATCCCGTTTCTGGGTCGACGTATTGCCCAGGAAAGCGGAGGGGAGTGCTGGCCGCAGAATGCAAAGAACGGGAGGATGCACCCCAGACAGTGGAGCGTTTTCCCCAGGCAATGTGGCCTCCGTCGTCAACCAGTTCGGTTGGGGTGCCTACTAGGTCAGTGATGATGACGTAGAAGCGCTTGTCCGCCTCGTGCCGGGGGGGCTCAGTACGGCTTATACGTTCGGTCTGGGCGAGCGGGTATACCCCGTCGTGGTCCCAGGTAAGGGTGGTCTGGGTCGGAAAGAGCTGAGAAGAAGTGAAGGTCTGTTCGGCGAGGGTGGTGCCGTCCCAAGTGAAGTCCGTTTGCTCCCGGACAGTTCCGTCATCGGCGAGGCGCTGTTTTGCGATGCGGCGGCCGAAGGGATCGTAAAGGTACTGCCAGACCGTGCCGTCTGGGGTGATTACCGACGTGAGTCGGTCGTCAGCGTCCCACTCGTAGCGCCAGGTGTCGGGTTTCCGGGACAGGCGGGTCTTCTGGCGAAGGGCGAGGCGGCCTTGGGCATCATGTTCGTAGCGGATGGAGCCGGCGCGGGTGATGCGAGTTCCGGTGTACGTCCGGATGCCGACGGCATCCGACACGGGATGCGTCGACGGCCACTGGGCCCTTGTCTGATTGCCAGCCTCGTCGTAGGCGTACCGCTCCGTCCAGTCGCGGGCGTGGACCGCGGTCACCCTGCCAGTGATGTCGAGGTCGAAGGTGCGTGGGCCGTTGAGGTGATCTTCGATGGCGGTGAGGTAGCCGTCAGCGCGGTAGGCGTACGCGCGGTGCTGGAGAGTGCGAGCGTCGCGGCCAGTAACGGTCTGCGTGGTCACTCGGCCAGCGGGGTCCCGCGTGTGTGTCAGGGTGAGGGTCTCGCCGAGGCTGCGTGTGACCTCGCGGCCCGTGACGTCGTGCTCGAAACTGAAGGTGCGATCTGCTGTGGTGAGTGCGGTGGGGTGGCCTGCTGCGTCATAGGTCCAGGTGCTAGTGGCGCCAACGGGCGTGGTACGGCTGGTGCGGTTGCCCACGGAGTCGTACGTGAAGCTGATGGTTCGCCCATTGCAGGTCTCGGATGCCACACGGCCCAGTCGGTCTCGCCGATACGTGATGGTCGCGTCAGGGCCGGTGGCTTCCAGCAGGCGGCCTGCGGGGTCGTAGGCGTACATCGTGACGGCGCCGTGGGCGTTCTTGGTAAGTACCTGGCCGAGTACGTCATACGTGTAGGTGACGGTCTGACCGAGTGCGTTGGTGCGGGCGGTGAGTTGGCCGACTGCGTCATAGGAGTAGGTCAGCGTCCGGGCATCGAAGTCGGTTTCCGAGGTGAGACAGCCTGCTGGGTCGTACTCGTACGCCCAGGCCAGCCCTTGCGGGCTGGTGACCTTGCGTAGTTGCAGCTCGGTGTCGTGCTCAAACTCGTATCGCTCGCCGTCGGGGCCGGTGCGGGCGGTGAGCAGGTCGAAGTGGGTGTACTCAAAGTGGGTAGTGCCGCCGATTGCGTCGGTGTGGCTGGTGCAGTTGCCTTCGCCATCGTAGGTCCAGAATTCTTCGGCCCCGTCCGGATCAATCCGGCGCTCCAGCTTGCCTTCGACTGTCCACGACAGACGTGTCGTGGCACCCAAGGGGTCGGTGATCGTGACGATTTGACCGAAGGCGTCACGCTCGTATCGGGTAACCGCTCCCAGCGGGTCGGTGACCGCGATGGGCAGGCCGGCGATATTGCACTCGACGTGGGTCGTGTTGCCCAAGGCGTCAGTGGCGGATGCGAGGTTGCCTCGGTTGTCGTAGGTGTAGCGGGTGGTCTCCCCCGCTGCATCGGTGACCGACGTGAGGTTGCCGCTCTCGTCGAAATCCCGGCGGATTTGCGTTCCATCCGGTTCGGTCACCGTTACAGGCACGCCCTGGTCGTTGTAGGCCACGCTGACCGAGCGGCCGTCGGGGTGCACGATCCTCAGCGGGCGGCCTGCCTGGTCGTAGGAGTAGGCGACGGTGCGGCCGAGGGGGTCCGCGATGGTGAGGGCCCGGTGGACCGGGTCGTAGGTGGTGTGGGTAGCAGCGCCGTCCGGGCGGATCTCGGTGACCACCTGCAGCTTGTCGTTGACCAGGTACCGGCTGGTGTGTCCGAACGAGTTGGTCGCCGTGGTGACCTTGAGACCCGTCGCCGAGTCGGTGTCGCCGTAGGTGTAGGTGTTCCGCAGGTGTCCGGCTTCGCCGGTCTGGAAGGTGCAGCGGTCCTCGTCGTCGTACACGTAGCGGTACGACGAGCCGTTGGTGTCCGTCCAAGCGGTGATCCGACCCACTCCGTCGTTGGTCAATCGGGTCGGGACGCCGCAGGAGTTCGTCACCGAGGACAGGTGGCCGTGTTCGTCGTAGCCGAAGCGGAGCAGTTCCTGGTCTCCGCCGTCCTCGGCTGTGTCCGCCAGGTGGAGGGCGCTGATGCGTTCGCTCTCGGTGGTGATCTTCAGGTGGTAGCCGGCCGAGTGCCGGATCGCGGTGGGGGCGCCGTTCGTGTCATAGGCGAACGTCAGCCGCTGGGTGCCTGCGCGGTCGGTGACGTGCGCTAGGAGCGCGATGCCGTGACCATCACCGCCAGGGGCCGCGAAATCCCATCTTTGGCCCGTGACAGGATCGGTGACGGTGTAATCGCCGTCGGCGTCGACCGCCAGCGGGTACGGGTCACCCTCGGCGGGCAGCGAGGCGGCTTCCGGAGTCGGGTGGGGATAGGAGAGCATCGACCCGTCCTCGCGTACGAAGATGACGCCCTCGGTGTCGATCTCGAGCCGCTGG
This sequence comes from Streptomyces sp. NPDC051677, assembly GCF_044453465.1. Classification (NCBI taxonomy): domain Bacteria; kingdom Bacillati; phylum Actinomycetota; class Actinomycetes; order Kitasatosporales; family Streptomycetaceae; genus Streptomyces; species Streptomyces sp. NPDC051677. Next base: position 13,130 of record NZ_JBITCT010000028.1, on the reverse strand, counting down.
TCTGCCGTCGAGGTCCATGTAGGGCCGAACCAGCGCCCCGCCCGGTAGGACGACTCGAAGTGGCGGGAGAACATCAGGGGGAGTCGAGCCGGCAGCGTCAGATCCGTCTGCGGAAGGGTCATCCGCCCGGTGGCCACGTCGACCGGGTCGCCGCAGAACAACTTGCTCTCGTGTTTCCTGGCCACATCGCCGAGCGCGGACCTGACGCCCCGTCGGGCCAACCCCGTAGCGGCGCCGCGCGCTGCCCCACGTGCTGCCTGCAGGGCTGGGGTCCGGGCAGTTGTGCCACCGCCCCGGCCGAGCGCAGCCGCCGCACTCGAACGGGGCGCGGGTATCGCGGCGCGTATGGCCTGCGCACACCGCATCTCCGCTTCGGCCGCGAGCCGGGCCACCTGACGGGCCACCTTGGCCGCCGTCTGCCGCTCCCGTTCGGCCTGGGCGGCATAGGCGCCGACCCGTGCGGCGGCTGCGCGGACCTCGGGGCGTTGGTACTGGGTGTACCTGAGCGCGAACGACTCATCGAGGTCACGCCAGTTGCCGGTGTACCAGAACCCCGGGGCGAGCGTGCAGAACTGCTGTAACGCGGCCTTGTACTGGGCGTCCGCCTGCAGGCCCCGGCTCAGCGCGGCGCGGGACTCGATCTTGGCCTGCTCAAGGGTCTGTGCGTACGCAATGAGCGCCCTGCCGCAGCTTTCGTGAGCTGGCCCCAGAGCGTCTGCCTGCTGTGGGAGTTGGGCAAGCCGTTGCTGGAACAGCGGCGCGAAGTCGCCCTGCATGCGTAGGTCCGCGCTGTTGGCGGCGACCTGCCCGAGGCGGCTGGCGTGCTGCTCGGCGTACTGCGCCTCGCGCAACAGCCGTGCCGCCAGGGTCTGGATCTGGGCGGGGTCGCCCGGGACCGGGTCCTGTGCCAGGTCCAGAACGCTCCAGTCCTCCATCGCTCAGGCGCCCCGTCGGTCAGCTGCCCGCGCCGCCCGCCAGTCGTGTGTCGAGTTCCTGGTGGCCGCTGACGACGTTGTTGAGGAAGCCCGCCATCCCCTCCAAGCCCTGGATCATGTTCTGGGCGCCGGTCGTCCACTGCTGGTACGACTCCTGGAATCTGGGCGACGCCATCTGGGTGCGGAACTCGCCGGCCACCAGCTGGTCGACCATGCTCTTGAGGGACTGCAGCTTCTCGCTCATCTCGGTCTGGCCGCTGATCAGCCGCGACGCCGCCTGCTGCACGCCGTCGTAGCCGACACTGACATCCGCCATCGGTTTCTCCTCACATTTCCATGGTTTGGTCGGCGAGGACCTGGTCGAGGTCGAGCGTTCCTTCCACCAGGCCCGCGAAGAGTCCCGCGGCCGTATCCACCGACGCGATGAGGCTGGTTCGGGCTGTGGTTACGGCATTGAGGAATTCGGCGAGAGCCTGTGCGGCCGGCCCGCCGGTCATCGTGCTGACGGCATCGGCCATGGGGTGCGGCGTCGAGAGTTGGAGGTCGGAGCGCATGCGGGTCAACTCCCGCGCGACTAAGTCCGCTTCCTGTGGATCGCAGGTGAACTTTTGAGCCATCGGCTCGGATCTCCCCCGTGAGACCTCAACTGCGCGTCAGTAGTGGCTAATCTGCTGTCAGGTTAGCGTACGGGGCGCCGACCGGTAAGCGATCCGACAGGAGCGCGGTGGTGACGGGGACGAACTCCTCCCAGATGGGACCGAGACTGGTCGCAGGGCGCTACCGGCTGACGGAGGTGCTCGGGCGGGGCGGCATGGGCGTCGTCTGGCAGGCCGCGGACGAACTGATCGGCCGCACCGTCGCGGTCAAGGAGCTCCGCATACCGCATGGGCTGTCCGAGAGAGAGCGCGCAGCGTTCGGCGAGCGGGCGTTGCGCGAAGCCCGCACCGCTGGGCGCATCCGCCATCCCGGAGTGATCGCCATCCATGACCTGATTCCGGACACGGCGCAGGACTCCGTGGTCTACGTGGTGATGGAGTTCGTGGAGGCGCCCTCGCTGGCAGCGGTTCTGGAGCAGGACGGCGCCCTGCCCGAGCGGCGCGTGGCACGTCTGGGAGTCCGATTACTGGAGGCGCTGGACGCCGCACACGCCATCGGCCTGATACACCGGGACGTCAAGCCCAGCAACATCCTGGTCCTGGCCGACGACGAGGTGAAGCTGGTCGACTTCGGCATCGCCCACGCCGTCGACGACACCCGCCTCACCCGCACCGGCGTCGCCGGCTCCATCGGATACATCGCCCCGGAGCTCTTCGAGGGCGAGTCCCCCACTCCCGCGGCCGACCTGTGGTCCGTCGGCGTCACGCTGCACCACGCGGCCACCGGCCGCAGCCCCTTCGAGCGCGGGTCCACCGCGGCTACCATCCGAGCGGTCCTCCACGAGGACCCACCGCCGCTGGACCGTCATCCTTCGCTGTCCCCTGTGATCGAGGGCCTGCTCGTCCGGGACCCGGCCCGACGCCTGGGCGGCGGGGAAGCGGCCGAGGGTCTTCGCTCTGCCGTCACCTCAGCCCGGAACCCGGCCCCCGAACCAGTGAGACAGGCCCCCCGGCCCGACGAAGCCACCGGCCGACCCGCCACATGGCAGAACCGCCCCACCGGCGTGCACCCCCGCCTCACCAGCGCCCGGAGACCGAGAGCCAGAGCGGACACGACGGGCCAGGCATCCGCCACGGGCAGAGACACGGCCACCGGATCACCGAGGCAGCCCGGGCTGGCGGACCGTTCCGCTGCCGCCCTGCGTCACCAGGGGGAACAGCGGAACAACGGTGGCAGCGGACCGGCCACATGGGCAGACCAGCCCACCACTGTCCGGAATACGGCGCCACCGAGACCAACGGCGCGATCGCGGGCGGCTGGATGGTCGGACGACGAGACGGATGGGGGCACCGAACGCTACGCGATCTCTCCGTCGCAAGCCGTGCGGCAGTTCAGGCGTTCTTCCCTCGTCGTCCTGGCCGGACTGAGCTGGTGGACCGGCTGGAGACTCTGCAACGACGTGTTGCAGCTTCCGTTCTTCCTCGTCGTCGTGGTGGCCGGTTGCCTGTTCTTCGTGACGCAGCTGACCGTGGTCGGCAGTTCAGGGTTAGACAGCTTCGTCCTCGATAGCCAAGGCATCACCCTGCTCTGGAGGAAGGAACCCTGGTGGCGGCTCCTTTCGCCGCCGAACGGCAAGGCCCTGGTGCCGTGGAACCTCATCGACGAAGTCGTCCTGCTCCCTCGGTCCCCTGCCGAGACCACCAGCCGGGACAGCCGGACCGCCATCGCGCTGCATGTCTCCCTGAGCAAACGACGCCCCGTACTCGGCGTCGATCGCACGGATGACGGGCGCGGCTTCATCTGGAGCTTGGGGGAAGCGGATCACCCAGCTGCCGAGCTGAACGTATCGATCCGCGCCGCCGCACCTCCACAGGCCACCGTCCGATGTCCGTCTGAGCCGAACGCCAAGGATCTGTTGCATCACCGTCCTCGTCGTCTCGGGCCGGTACTGGCGTCCCTCTCGCTTGCCGGGATTCTCGCGGCCACGTATGTCTTCCACCATGAGGGAGGGCCGGTTCAGCTCGAGAAGGCCGGATGGGACGGTGAAGTGGAGTTCAGTCCCGACGGGGCGACACTGGCAAGCAGCAGTACCGACCACACCGTCAAGCTGTGGGACGTCGGTACCCGCAAGAACACCGGTGTCCTTTCCGGACACATGGGCGCCATCTCGGCAATGCGGTTCACTCCGGACGGGAGCCTGCTGGCCGCTGCCGCCGACGACATCGACGAGCACACCATCAGTCTATGGGATGTGTCCACGCACACCGAGCGCAGGACCCTGACCGTGGGCGAAGACACCTCGGTGGTGTCGCTGGCCTTCAGCCCCGACAACCACACCCTTGCCAGCGTGGACGAGGACGGCACCATCCTGGTGTGGGACGTCCGATCGGGCCGGAAGACCGCCACGATACGCGAGAACACGTCCGACGCCTTCCCGGTCGAATTCAGTGTGACCAGCCTGTTTCTCGGCGGTTTCGACAGCGGGAACCGGCCACACCGGTGGGATGTCGTAACTGGCCGCCCTGTGTCCGTAGCCGCCCGCGACGGGAACTGGGCCACCATCTCAGGCTCCACCGTCTCCATACGGGACGGTTCCGGATCGTCCAGACTCCTGCTGATCGGCCACGAAGGCAAGATCACCGACATGGACTGGTCGGGGGGCACTGCGAAACTCCTGGCCACCGGCAGCACGGACGGCACGATCCGCATCTGGCGCACCGATACCGGCAAGATGGCGCGGAAACTGACCCTGGACCGGGACAGCGGCTCCACGGCCGATGCTGTCGCCCTCAGCCCCATCGGAAGGACTCTCGTCTACGGGAGTGGCACGGCCCTGTGGATATGGGAGACGGGGGTCAAGCCGTAGGTCGCCCCAACTCGCGACGTTTCCATAGGGGTTCACCGCAGACGACTCCTGGTTAACCTGTTGTCATGCTGGCGTGCGGGGCGCCGGCCGGTGAGCGATTCCGACAGGAGCGCGACGTTGGCGGGGACGGACTCCCAGGCGGCACGGCGGCTGGTGCACCGGGATGGCAAACCCAGCAACATCCTGGTCGTACCTTCTGACGACGAGGTGAAGCTGGGAGGCGGAGCATGATTCTCCGGTTGACCGTTCAGGACGCTGACACGGGCACCCGCCAGGACGTCGAAGTGGCCGCCGGTCTCAACAGCAGTACGGCCTCGCTGCTCGCGGCATTACCGGTGGCCGTGGGCGACAGGCGGTGTTTCGTCGGATCGGTCCCGCTGGATCCCGAGGCCGGCCTGGCCGACAGCCCATTGATGCCAGGTGCGGTGATCAGCGTGGGGGCGCCGGGGCCGGCTTACCGCTTCCCCTCGGGGGACGGGGTCGGCGTGCTTCGGGTGACCGTCGGCCCGGACGCCGGGCTGACGGTGGCGCTCGGCCCCGGAACCCACACCGTGGCGAGGAACTCGACGGCAGCGGTGTGTCTGCGGGATTCGGACGTCTCCCGCCGCGATCACGTCCGACTGGAGGTCTCGCCGGACGGCCGGGTCTTCGTCGTGGACCGGGGCTCGACCAATGGGACGTACATCAACGGCCGCAGGGTAACCGGCCGGATCGCGCTCGCTCCGGGCAGGACCCTCCAGGTGGGCGCCGACGAGTTGCAGTGGACGGCCCGGCCGACGGGAACCCCGCAGACCACGCGCAGTGCGGACGGACGCCTGGACTTCGACCGGGCGTTCAGCCCGGCCCCGGCGGTCCCCCGTACGGAGGTGACGTTGCCGGTGCAGCAGACCGTGACGAGCAATGCGGGACTCACGGTGCTGGCGGTGGGTGTGATCGGCGCCTTGGCCCTGGCCATCGTGACGCACCAGCCGAGGATGATGTTCTTCGCCTTACTGGGCCTCGTGGGCTACCTGATCACGGACAACAATCAGGACAAGCAGCAACAACAGCGCGAGGCCGGCTACGGGGCGGCGAAGACCACCGTCCAGGAGAAGATCGACGCCCACGTCACGGAAGAGCTGCGCGTACGTCGACTCCTGGCCCCCGATCCGGCCAAGATCACCAGCATGGCCATGGGCGCCGGGCCGGACCTGTGGTCCCGGAGAGCGGACTCGCCGCATGGACTGGTGCTGCGCGTGGGAACCGCCGATCTGCCGGCGTCAGTGGAACTGCGGGGCGAACCGTGGGAGGGCTTCGAGCCCCCGTTGCTGCGCAAGGCGCCGGTCACACTGGACCTGCGATCCACAGGCGTGCTGGGGGTGGTCGGTTCCCGCCGGCACGTGCAGGCGCTGACGGATTGGCTGGTGTTGCAGCTGGCCGCCCTGCGCGGGCCAGCCGATCTGCGCATCGTGGTGATCGCAGCGGAGGGGCACGATGGACTGGCCTGGACCCGGTGGCTGCCGCACGTGGACGCCGGGCCGGCGGCCGATGTTGCGTGCGTCATCGGCAACACCGGCACGACGCGCGCCGCGCGCGTGAAGGAACTGCGGCAGCTCGTCGGCGCGCGCCGCGAGCAGCGCACCCGTGACTCACGCGCATGGTTCGGTGACGAGATCGTGGTCGTCCTGGACGGAGCCCTCGCCCTGCGCGAACTGCCCGGCCTGGACGAGGTGCTGCGAGACGGGCCGTCGGTCGGTGTCTATCTCGTGTGCGCCGATCGGCGCGGCATGAACGAATGCCGCGGCCTGTGCGAGATGACCGGCACCACGCTCCGGCTCACCCGCACGCCCGAAGAGCACCCCATCACCGTGACGCCTCACACCCTCGACGAAGCCGCCGCCGAGCCGCTCGCCCGGGCGCTGGCCCCGATGAGGGACCGGCTCACGCTCGGCTCAGCGAGCAACGCCATACCCGGCTACGTACGCTTCCTGGATCTGCTCGGCATCGGAAGACCCACCGCCGACGACGTCATAGCCCTGTGGGGGCACGGGCAAGGACCGCGTACCCGGGTGGTGCTCGGCGCGGACGCCGCAGGCCCGGTGGCCGTGGATCTGGCCGCTCAGGGACCGCACACCATGCTCGGCGGCGCCACCGGAGCGGGAAAGAGCATTCTGCTGCAGACCCTGGTGACCTCGTTACTGCTGGCCAACCGGCCCGACGAACTCAACCTGGTGCTCGTGGACTTCAAAGGAGGCAGCGCCTTCCTGCCCTTCCAGCACTGCCCCCATGTGGTCGCCCTGATCCGCTCCACCGGAGAAACCCCCGCCGACGTCTTCGACGCCGCCGCCGCGACCCGGGTGCTGGCCTCCGTACGCGCCGAGGTCAGCCGCCGCGAGTCCCTGCTCGCCCGGTACGACGGAGAGATCGACCGGTACTGGAAGAAGCGCCGCACCGACGCCTCTCTGCCGCCGCTTCCGCGCCTGGTGATGGTCTTCGACGAGTTCGCCCGCGTCCTGGAGACGTCACCGGACCTCCTCAAGGAACTGGTCAACGTCGCCGCCAAGGGCCGCTCGCTGGGCATGCACCTGGTTCTGGCCACCCAGTCCCTGCAAGGGAAGTTGTCTCCGGAGCTGAAGAACAACATCTCACTGCGCGTCAGCCTGCGGCAGAACGAGGCCGCCGACAGCACCGAGGTTCTCGGTGTGCCCGACGCCGCTGCCATCCCCGGCTCGCTGCGCGGACGCGGCCTGATCCTGTGCACCACCAACGAGGCGCGCATCTCTCAGGTGTTCCAGTCCGGGTACCTGGGCTCGCCGCCGCCCTCCGGAGCGGCGCAGCCCGTCACCGTCCGCACCCTGCGGTGGCCCCAGTTCGGAACGCCACGCCCGGCCGAACATCTGACCCTCGTGGAGGCGCCCACCGACCAGGAGCTGGCAGTGACCTCCATCGAGGAAGCAGCACGCCGCCGGGGGCTCGTCGCCCCCTTCCGGCCCCTGCTGCCGCCCCTACCCCTGACGTTGACGCCAGAGGAACTCGCCGCCCGCCAGACCACCGCCCCGCCCGCCACAGCCGTGCCCTTCGGCCTGGCAGACGAGCCCGCGGAGCAGGCCCAGCCCGCCCAGTACCTCGACCTGGCCGGTACGGACCGGCTCATGGTCGCGGGCGGTCCCCAGTCGGGCCGCACCACCTTCGCCCGGACGCTCATCACCGGCCTCGTCACCCGGTTCCGGCCCGATCAGGCTCATCTCTACGTCATCGAACACCACCCTGCCGGTCTGGCGGACTTCGCCGAACTGCCCCACTGCGGCGGCGTCTTCTCCCCTGCCGAACCCGACCGCATCCGGCGCCTGGTCGCCTGGCTGGACGAAGAAGTCCAGCGCCGGTCCACGAGTGACCCCTCCCAGGGCTCAGACAGGCCCCACGTTGTCGTCGTCATCGACGGCTGGGAGCACTTCGAGGACCACGGCGCCCACACCTTCACCGAGACCTCACTGCTGACCACGCTACGCGGCATCATCGCGGCCGGCGCTCCGCTCGGGATGCACATCGTGCCGCTCGGTGGTCACGACATGCTCAACCACAAGCTTCCCACCTACTACACCCGCCGCCTGCTGCTCCCCTTCCCCAAGGAGGAGACCCGTCGAGCCCACCTGACCTCTCGCATGACCAGCCCGCCCGCCCTGCCCGGACGGGCGATCGACGCCGCGAGCGGCCGCCACGTACAGATCTGCCGATCGGACGCGCTCCCCGCCGATCTGCCATCCCGCTTCACCGACCTCGACCCCGCCCGTCTGCCCCGGAAATTCCCGGCGCTGCCCACCCGGATCACCCTGGACGAGCTGCCCCTGCACGAGCCGTCGGCCTCACCGACCTGGATCCCCCTCGGCATCGGCGGATCCGACCACAGCACGGTGGGCATCGACCTCATCGAGGGAGCCCACATGCTGCTCCTCTCAGGGCCGCCCGGCTCCGGCCGCACCACCGCGACGGCTGCACTCGCCCACTCGCTATGCCGAGCCGGCATCGGCGTGCTCGCCGTCGCCCCGCCCCGCTCCCCGCTGCCCGGCCTGCTTCCCGACAACCCGGGCGTACGCATCCTCACCGGCATCTCCCACAAGGACGCCGACCTCCGAGAGGCCGCCCAGGTCTTCGGTGACGACCCCTATGCCCTGATCCTCGACGACGCGGACCACATCACGGTGCTCCCCACCCAGCAAGGGTTCGCCGACGCGCCCACTCTGCTGGACGACATCGCCCGCCTCTCCGCACGCGGCCGCCAAGCCCTCGTCCTCAGCGCCGACGCCACCCCCGTGCTCACCGGCTTCCCCAACCCACTCACCCGCCTGATCAACACCATCCTGGCGACGGGCCACCGGCTCCTGCTGACCCCGGCCGGCCGCCCCGCTGCCGTGGCGCACAGCATGACCCTGGAACCGGACCAGTACTTCGCCGCGCCACCTGGCCGGGGGTATCTCTCCTCAGGCCGGGCACCGATCCTGCTCCACCTGGCCACGGCCCCCGAACACCTACTCTGACCACGACAGCGCCTGTCGGGCAGCACCCGCAGCCGCTGCCCGACAGGGTGCAAGCGTCTGCGCGCTCAGGGCCGCTCTCCGTGCCCGACCTGCGGCCTCGGCAGCCGCCGTGGGTCGCGAACCGGGTGCGCGGCATCCTGCCACCGCTGCACGAGGCGGCCGGACGCGGCGTCCGCGTGACCGTGTTCATCCACGACGACACGGACCAGCTCCATGCTCGCCCGGACAGCCAGAGCCTCATCGCGGACCTCCGGACCGTCGTCCCCGTCAACGTCATGCACCAGAAGATCGCGGTGATCGACGAGCGGACGGTGATGATCGGCAGCCTCAACTCCCTGTCCCAGTCGTGGACCGAGACGTCATGGTGACGATGCGCGGGAGCCACTTCGCCCGCAAGCTCCTGGAGCATGAGCACGCCGAGCTTTTCACCCGCCCGCCAAAGTGCGCCCGCTGTGGCGGCACGAGCATCGAGCTGCGCCGCCGCACGAACGGCGTCTGGTTCTGGCGCTGCTACGACACGGTCTGCGAGAAAGGAACGGCCGGAGCAATGCCTGGAACCAGGACATCAGGGTGGGTGGGGGCAGGAGTTGAGGGATCGAGCAGCGCTCGCGCCAGCTCAGGATTTCGTGGACTCACTGGCGGTCCCGGCACGTCATGTGGCAGGCTCCCTCGTGCCAGCAACGGGGTCTCGCTCGTAGCCAGACCACCAGCTGCGCTTCGGCCAAGGAGTCTGCGGACGTACCCGGACCACCGGCTTGTCTCTCACCTCATCTTTCGCGCAGTAGGCACTTGCCTGCGGCGGCATTCCCTATACATGCCCGCACTCGATGCCCGCGCACCACTCGGAGGCCCAGATACATGCCCGCACTCGATGCCCGCGCACCACTCGGAGGCCCAGCCATGCCGGCACATCCCGCACCGTCGCATCTCTTCTTCTTGACCCAGCCCAAGGGCGACGGCGCCGTTCTCTTCAGCATGCGGGGGACGCCCCGTGGACCGGAGCTCTCGAAGATCGGAACCTTCGACAACCGTGACGCACCCCAACTGCTCGCTGCCGCGCTCAACGCAGCTCTCCAAGGCGGAGCGAGCGCGCTTTCGAAGGTTTACCAGTGCTCAGCTTCCCTGTCGGGCCCCCTCAGGAAGAGGATCACCGACCTCGCAGGGGAGATCGAGGAGACCTACCGTGATGCTCCACGATCCCAGGCGGCTCGCAAGACCGCGCGGGCAGTCACGGAGAACCTGGAGCGGCCCTATGTGGCCCTGTTCTCCCTCTTCAGCACCACCGCTTGTGGAAACTGCCCGGACTGTGTCTGTGCTGCGGACGAGGACTGCGCGAAGTGCTCCGTCTGCGGCCCCGATGGCCGTGGCTGCGAGAACTGCGGCACGGTCGGGGTGACGCCCAGGACCTCTTTCGTCCTCCACCACGTTCTGCGAGACCTCGCGGACAGGACGTATTTCACCGTCCGATCCAACTTCTGGGAGCACAGCGTTCCGGACAGTGTGGAAACCCAGACGGACTGGTTCCTTCTCCACTGCGCCCGCGCTTACGACGACCTCGCGGCGGATCTGCTCGTCGGTCAGGTCCCGGAACCGCGCTGCCTGGCCGAGAGCGTGGCACTCGGCTACGCCCTGTCCACCATCGGTGGGCTCCGTACCGAATCGATCCGTGTGGACGAGTCGTACTGGACCCTTCCCGCCTCCCGGTTCGACGACGACTGGGAGTTCCTCGCTGATGGGGTTGGGGTGTTCGACGTGGGCGACAGGGCGCGTACGTTCCTGACGTCGGACGTGATCGAGGAAGATCTGTGGGACGAATGGTTCAAGCCCTACCCAGGCATCAAGCCTCGGGACAAGACCCGTGGATTCCGCAGCTGACATTCACCCCGACTCAGCTATTGCCAGGACAGCGTCCAGCCTGCTCGGCTGGAGAGCGAAGTGTTGCATTGGGCTGAGGCGATACGCAGACCGGATTGATCCACTGTTTTGCGCCGCTGGCCACTCCGCCGGATCCCTCAGCCAGCCGTGAGGCCCTGCGCGAACTCCTTCAGAGCGATCTCTACCCCCACCTCTGGCCGTTCGACAGCAAGGGGGCGCTGGACACCGTCCGAAGAGGAGGTCGCACAGCGCCCCTGATCAGGCAAGCGCCTCCGCCCTGTCCATGAAGGGATAGGGCGGAGGATCATTCATGCGGCGATGGTGAGCGGAACGTCCAGGCGCTCCCAGGCACCAAGAACGGCCTTGTGCGCGTCCGGTTGAAGGTGCGCGTAGCGCTGGGTGGTCTGAAAGCTCTCGTGCCCAAGGAGGTGCTGGACCTCGTAGAGCGACACCCCCTTCTGGACCAGCCACGAGGCGCAGGTGTGGCGCATGGAGTGCGGCGGGTAGTGCGGGACGAGGTGCTGCTCGCCGTCGGTGTCGAAGTAGTAGGCGCCTTCGACGGTGGGCCACCAGGTCTGCCGACGCCAGTTGCTGTCGGCAAGGAGGCGGCCGGCACGGCCCTTGGTGATGGTGGTGAACACCACGGCGTCCCGGTCGAGCCGGTGGATGTGGCGGTCGAGGGCTTCCAGGACGTGAGGCGGGAGCGGGACCTCTCTACGGCTCTTGGAGCTCTTGGGGTACTCCTTGATGCCGCTCTTGCTGTTGACCTCCACCACGAACAGTCGCGAGCGGCGCTGGTCGATGCGGTGGCGGTGCAGGCCGGAGAGTTCTCCCCAGCGCAGTCCGGTGTAGAAGCCGAGCAGGCACATCGTCCGCCACGCGGCGGGGAGTTCGTCCAGGATGCTCTGCGCCTGGTCGAGCGTGAACCACCGCGGCGGCTTGACCGCGATCTGGGGCAAGTCGATGTTGCGGCACGGGGTCACCGCCAGGACATCGTCGTCGACGGCCGCGCGCATCGTAGAGGACGTCAGGTTGTAGGCGCGCTTGATCGCAGCGGCCCCCGCCCCCTTCTCGACCAGGGTCCGGATCCAGCTCTGGACGTCCATGCGAGTTATGGCCCGCATCTCCCAGTCCGCCCAGTAGGGCATGACGTGGTGCTTGATGTTGGAGGCGTCGCCGCGAAGCGTGTGGGGCTCAACGATTCGGGCATTCCACCACCGATCGTGCCACTCGCGGAACGACATTTCACCGGCCCGCGGGTCGCGCATGCCTCCGCGGGCGAACTGAGTCTCCATCTCGATGCCCCAGGCGCGCGCCTGCGCCTTGAGGGGGAACGACTCGCTGAACCGGTCTCCTGCCCGGTTGCGTACGGTCGCCTGCCACTTGCCGGACTTCAACTTACGGAGGTACGAGGCTCTACTCCTTGATCAACGGGGGCGGGGCCGGGGTGGGCCAGGGTCAGCGGCGGACCGCCGGCGGTACGACGGCGCGGCGGCTGATGAACTCGTCGAGGCCGGCCGCGGGGACCCGTACACGTGACCGGCCTGATCCGGTACGGAGGTCGACGACAGGCAGGTCGCCGGCAGCAATGAAGCGGTAGACGGTGCGGCGGTCGACGTCCAAGGCGGCGGCGACGGTCGGGATGGACAGCAGGCGTGCAGGCATGGAGGAGAACCTTGAGGTGGGGATGGACTGGGGATTCGGCGTGTCAGCAACCGGGGTATCGGCGGGCCGACCGGGAGATCTGCAGCTCGGCACAGACCTCATCGACCGTCAGCTTTTGCCCAAGCCGAACGGCTACCGCCATGACGCCGCTCCGCGATTACGGGTAGACGCGGAGTCAGCAAGCAAAACGGATGGGCCCGCCAGGCCAGGGTGAAAAAGGGCAGGGGGTATCGCGGATCGGCACATCAGGTGAAGTTCCTTGAGAGGGAGCGCACTTGCGACAGAACGGGATCAGCAACGCCAGAGCGTCCACGCAAACTCGACGTGGGTATCGCTGCTTTGACCAAACCGGCGCTGCAAAATCAGGGATGCCGCAGGCGGGGGCCGCTCATTACCTCCTTGCGTCTTGCGGCACTACCGACTGCATCCCGCAGCAGCTCCACCGCCAAGCACAGCCGCTGCGAACACCCTCAATGGTCATCACGATCGCCGGTTTGGCTAACCGGCGATCGTCGGCTATGTTGCGCCCCGCATAGGCAGGGGAGCGGAGGAACCCCCACGGACGTTCCTAACGACCAAGCTCAGTGGACGTTAAGTCCGATCTTCCCCGGTTCGTGATCGCTCGATCGTGGGACTGATACTCGTCCGGGGCGACTGCTCGTCATGCCCATGCTGGGA
>NZ_JBITCT010000027.1:0-143618 GCF_044453465.1 Streptomyces sp. NPDC051677 | reverse complement strand
ACGCTGTTGAGTTCTCAAGGAACGGACGCTTCCTTTGTACTCACCCGAGAGACTCTCTCAGGCTTTCCTCCGGGCGCTTCCCTTCGGTCTTGCGTTTCCGACTCTATCAGATCTTTTTCTCGATCCGATCTCCTCGGTGCTTTCCAGGTTCTCCGCGTTTCTTGCTTCGCGGTTTCCCTTTCCGGCGGTTCCGACTCTATCAGATCCTTTCGGTCCTGATTCCCAGTCAGCGGGGGCTTGTCTTCGCGGCCGCTGGGCCGTTCCGACGAGTGAGACTTTAGCGGATTCCCTGCTCCCGAAGCCAATCGGGGGCCTGCGTCCTTTCGAACGCGGATTCCTCATTTCGCGAATACGCACGCCAATGACGCGACGGCAGCCGGATCGACTGCGCGTCGAGAAGTGGTTGGTACCTGCGGAATGGCTGCCCGGGGACCGACCGGAGTCGGCGCTCACGTCGGACAACTCGGAGAACACTACGTATCCGGACGTGAGCGTGTCAACTCATGTCCCGGAGGCACCCCTGAGGCGTACCCTGACGGACATGACTACGCGTACGTGCACCCAGCTGTGGTGGGCCGCCTGACGGCGGCCGTGCTCACGTATGCACTCAACGGCCGCCGCCTCGGCGGCCGTTCTTGTTTCTCCCACCGGGTTCCAGGGGGACGGCCGACCGGGACGGCGGCGTCGACCAGGAGGTGGAGAGATGAAGCGGGTCTTCAGCGGGATCAAGCCGACCGGGCACCTGACGCTGGGGAACTACCTGGGAGCACTGCGGCAGTGGGCCGAGGTCGACCAGCACCGGGCGGACTCGTTGTTCTGCGTCGTGGATCTGCACGCGCTGACCGTGGAGCACGATCCGGCGCGGGTGCGCCGGCTGAGTCGGCAGGCGGCGACGCTGCTGCTGGCGGCGGGACTGGACCCACAACTGTGCACCGTGTTCGTGCAGAGTCATGTGGACGAGCACGCGCGGTTGTCGTATCTGCTGGAGTGCGTGGCCACGGACGGCGAGATGCGGCGGATGATCCAGTACAAGGAGAAGTCAGCGCGGGAGCGGGGGCGCGGCGGGAGTGTGCGGCTGTCGTTGCTGACGTATCCCGTGTTGATGGCGGCCGACATCCTGGCCTACGGGACCGACGAGGTGCCGGTGGGGGACGACCAGACGCAGCATGTGGAGCTGGCGCGGGATCTGGCGGTGCGGTTCAACCAGCGGTACGGGCACACGTTCGTCGTGCCGAAGGCCACGCATCCGGCGGTGGCGGCGCGGGTGATGAACCTGCAGGAGCCGGCGTCGAAGATGGGCAAGAGCGACGACTTCGGGCCGGGGATCGTCTATCTGCTGGACGAGCCCGAAGCGGTGCGTAAGAAGGTCATGCGGGCGGTCACCGACAGCGGGCGGGAAGTCGTGTACGACCGGGAGGGGCGGCCCGGGGTCGCGAATCTGCTGGAGATCCTCGCCGCTTGCACCGGTGGGAACCCGGAGATCTTGGCGGGCGTTTACCAGTCGTACGGCGCTTTGAAGAAGGACACCGCGGACGCGGTGGTCGAGGTGCTGAAGCCCGTGCAGGTCAGGCACAAGGAGTTGTGCGCTGACCCCGTCTATGTCGAGGGGGTGCTGCGGGATGGTGCGGAGAAGGCTCGCGGGATGGCCCGGCCCGTCGTGGATACCGCTTATCGCGCGATCGGGTTGCTTCCGCCGGTGACGGAGCCCGTCGGCGAGTCGGCGCCGATGGCGGGCGGAGTGCTGAACGCGGCCCGGTAGGCGCGGGGGCTGGTGGCGAGGCGCGACGCGAAGTGCTGGCGCATCGTGACCTCGCTGCCGAAGCCGGCGCGCCGGGCGACCTCGGGCATGGGGAGGTCGGTGCGTTCGAGCAGTTTCTGGGCTGCGGCGATGCGCTGGTCGAGAAGCCAGCGGAGGGGGGTGACACCGGTCGCCGCCGTGAAGTGGCGGGCGAAGCTGCGCGGGGACATTCCGGCGTGCGCCGCCAGGTCGGCGACGGTGAGTGGTTCGTGCAGATGACGAAGGGCGTGTTCGCGTACGGCAGCGAGGGTGTCGGCGTCCCGGTCCGCGCGGGGAGTGGGGTGTTCGATGAACTGGGCCTGGGTGCCGGTGCGGAAGGGGGCGGTGACCATGGCGCGGGCGATGGTCGCGGCCGTTTCGGCTCCGTGGGAGCGGCGGACCAGGTGGAGGCAGAGGTCGATGCCGGCTGCCGTGCCGGCGGCGGTCCAGATGTTGTCGTCCTCGATGAAGAGGGCGTCGGGGACGACGGTGATCCGGGGGTGGTGGGTGCGCAGGAGGTTGATCAGGTTCCAGTGGGTGATCGCTCGGCGTCCGTCGAGGAGGCCTGCCTGGGCGAGGGTGAAGGCGCCGCCGCAGAGGGCGGCGAGGGTGGTGCCGCGGGCGTGGGCGCGGCGCAGTGCCTCCAGGACGGGGGCGGGTGCGGGGGTGAGGTAGTCGTCCAGACCGGGGACGAGGATCAGGTCGGCTCGGGAGAGCCAGCTGAGGGCGCGGTCGGGGAGGAGGGCCAGGCCGCCGCGCATGGGGATGGGGGTGGTGGTGTCGGCCGCGACCCGGTGCAGATCGAAGGCGGGGACGCCGCGGTCGGTGCGGTCGTTGCCCCAGACCTCGGTGACGACCGAGACGTCGAAGGCGCGGATGCCGGGGAAGGCGACCAGGGCAACGCGGTAGGTGCTGCCCGCGGTCTCTGCGTGCCCCGTGCCCTGTGGGGCTTCCGTGGATTCAGTGGTTTCCGTGGCTTCTGCGGATTCTTTGGTTTCCGTGGGCTTCACGGCGTTCTGCATGGTTGGCAGTAAACCATCGATCGATGACTTTGGCGCTTCTGGAGCGAGGGTGCCCGCGGCGGCAGGATCGAGGGCATGGACATCGCAGAGAACGCAGCGCTGGTGGTCATCGACGTGCAGAAGGGCTTCGAGGAGCTGGGCTACTGGGGGCCGCGGAACAATCCCGGGGCCGATGACAACATCGCCGCGCTCATCGAGTTGTGGCAGGAGACGGGGCGGCCGGTCGTCTTCGTGCGGCACGACTCCCCGAATCCGCAGTCGCCGCTGCGGCCGGGGTACGAGGGCAACGACCTCAAGGAGTACGTGCAGGAGCGGCGCGGGAAGGGGGCGGGGCCGGAGCTGTTCATCACGAAGACCGTGAACTCGGCCTTCCTCGGGACGCCGGATCTGGGCTCGTGGCTGAGGGCGGAGGGGATCTCGCAGCTCGTGGTGGCGGGTATCCAGACCAACATGTGCGTGGAGACGACCGCGCGGATGGGCGGGAACCTGGGGTACCAGGTCGTGGTCGCGTACGACGCGACGCACACCTTCGACCTGGAGGGGCCGTTCGGGTGGCGGCGGACCGCGGACGAGCTCGCGCAGGCGTCGGCGGTGTCGCTGCACGGGGGCGGGTTCGCGCGGGTGGTGACCACGAAGGAGATCGTGGGGGCGGGTTCGGGCAGGTGACCGCCCCGCTTGTTCGTTCGGCGGGGGGCGGGGGCGGGGCGGTTCTGCTCTCGGTCCTGCTGACGGGTCTTCCGTCAGTCCTTCTTGCCTGAGGCCAGTTCGCGGCTGCGGTCGCGGGCTGCTTCGAGGGCGGCGATGAGGGCGGCTCGTACGCCGTGGTTCTCGAGTTCGCGGATGGCGCTGATGGTCGTGCCCGCGGGTGACGTGACGTTCTCGCGGAGTTTGACCGGGTGTTCGCCGCTGTCGCGGAGCATCGTGGCGGCGCCGATCGCGGACTGGACGATCAGGTCATGGGCCTTGTCGCGGGGCAGGCCGAGGAGGATGCCGGCGTCGGTCATGGCTTCGACCAGGTAGAAGAAGTACGCGGGGCCGGAGCCGGAGAGGGCGGTGCAGGCGTCCTGCTGGGACTCGGGAACGCGGAGGGTCTTGCCGACGGCGCCGAAGATCTCCTCGGCGTGGGCGAGGTGGTCGGCGGTGGCGTGGGTGCCGGCGGAGATGACGGACATGGCCTCGTCGACCAGGGCGGGGGTGTTCGTCATGACGCGGACGACCGGGGTGCCGGTGGCGAGGCGTTCCTCGATGGAGGCGGTGGTGATGCCGGCGGCTCCGCTGATGACCAGGCGGTCGGCGGGGACGTGAGGGGCGAGTTCGTCGAGGAGGGCGCCCATGTCCTGCGGTTTGACCGTGAGGATCAGGGTGTCGGCGGTCTTGGCGGCCTCGGCGTTGGTGACCGGGGTGACTCCGTAACGGGTGCGGAGTTCTTCGGCTCGCTCCGGGCGGCGGGCGGTGACGAGGAGGTCGGCGGGGGGCCAGCCGCCTCGGATCATGCCGCTGAGGAGGGCTTCGCCGATTTTGCCGGTGCCGAGGACTGCGACTTTCTGGGTCATGGCTGGGGGTCCTCCGGGGGTTGCGTCGTCCGGAGTCATCCTCGCATCGGCGGTGGGGTTGGGGGGTGTGGTGTCCGGTGGGCGGACTGCGGTTTTCGGCCCAGCCGCCCCTTCGTCGGTCACGCTGTCCGACGCCGTAGCGTTGCCGCGCCCAAGCCCAGTACCAGGAGGGCGCAGCCCGCCACGATCAGGACGTCTCGTACGAAGGTCGCTGTCATGTCGGTGTGGGTGAGGACCTCGTTCATGCCGTCCACGGCGTAGGACATGGGGAGGGCGTCGGAAAGGGCTTCCAGGGCGGGGTGCATGGCGTCCCTGGGGGTGAAGAGGCCGCAGAGGAGGATCTGGGGGAAGATCACCGCCGGCATGAACTGGACGGCCTGGAACTCGGTGGCCGCGAAGGCCGAGACGAAGAGGCCGAGGGCCGTGCCGAGCAGGGCGTCGAGGAGGGCGACCAGGAGGAGGAGCCAGGGGCTGCCGGTGACGTCCAGGTCGAGGAACCAGACCGCCAGGCCGGTGGCGAGGGCCGACTGGATGATCGCGAGGGCGCCGAAGGCGAGGGCGTAGCCGGCGATCAGGTCGCCCTTGCCGAGGGGCATGGCGAGGAGGCGTTCGAGGGTGCCCGAGGTGCGTTCGCGCAGGGTGGCGATGGAGGTCACCAGGAACATCGTGATCAGGGGGAAGATCCCGAGGAGGGACGCGCCGATGCCGTCGAAGGTGCGCGGGCTGCCGTCGAAGACGTAGCGGAGCAGGAACAGCATCACGCAGGGGATCAGGATCAGCAGCGCGATCGTGCGGGGGTCGTGGCGCAGTTGGCGCAGGACGCGGGCCGCGGTGGCGGTGGTGCGGGAGGCGTTCAGGATGCCGGTCGTCGTGGTCATCGGGCTGTCTCCTTGGCGCGGCCTGCTGCGGCCGCTTCGTCCACCAGGTGCAGGAAGGCCGACTCGACCGTGTCCGTGCCGGTGCGGGTGCGCAGGGCGTCGGGGGCGGCGTCGGCGAGGATCTCGCCCTCGCGCATGAGGAGCAGGCGGTGGCAGCGCTCGGCCTCGTCCATGACGTGGGAGGAGATGAGGAGGGTGGCGCCCCGGGTCGCCGCGATGTCATGGAAGAGGTTCCACAGGTCGCGGCGGAGGACGGGGTCGAGGCCGACCGTCGGTTCGTCGAGAACGAGGAGTTCGGGGGCGCCCAGGAGGGCGACGGCCAGGGAGACGCGGCTGCGCTGGCCGCCGGAGAGGTTGCCGGCGAGGTCGTGGGCGTGGGTGGTGAGGTCCACGTCGGCGATGGCTCGGGTGACGTTCTCGTGGCGTCGGTCCGCCGCGCTTCGGCCGGGGTCGAGGATCGCGGCGAAGTAGTCGAGGTTCTGGCGGATCGTCAGGTCGTCGTAGACGGAGGGGGCTTGGGTGACGTAGCCGATGCGGGTGCGGAGGGTGGGGTGGCCGGCGGGGCGGCCCAGGACGTCGAGGGTGCCGGTGACCTTGGCCTGGGTGCCGACGATCGCGCGCATGAGGGTCGACTTGCCGCAGCCGGAGGGGCCCAGCAGGCCGGTGATCTGGCCGCGGGGGACGGCGAAGCCGAGGGAGTGGAGGACCGTGCGCGGGCCACGGACCACGGTGAGGCGGTCGGCCACGACGGCGGGGGGTGTGTCGGGCACGGCGGGCGGCTCGGGTGAGCCGGGTGGCCCGATCCTAGAATTCATCATGTGATGAATAATCCTCGTGAGGCCATGAGTCGTCAAGCGCTTCGGTCGGTGGGGTGCGCGGGCGGTGGGGTGCGGGGGTGGGGCGTGCGGGGGCGCAGGCGCGTGGCGGTGGGATTGGAAGCGGAGGTTCCTGTTCATCCGCTTCCGTGTTCACCGGGTCGGCACAGGAACCCGTCGTCCGGGCGATCGTTTCAACCGATAATGGAATTCATGCGCGTTGCGCGGGCGGGGCTTCGGTCCCGGCCGCGTCCGCGCATGGTCGTCGTCGCGCCCTCCCCCGGTGCGGCGCGCCCACGCATCTCCCGTTTCCTACCGGAGGTGCCGCCGTGTTGCGCCGTGGTGTTCGCAAAGCCGATCTGTTCGCTTCCCTCGTCGTCTTTCTCGTCGCGCTCCCCCTGTGTGTGGGCGTCGCCATGGCCTCCGGCGTGCCCGCCGAGCTGGGGCTGGTCACCGGCATCGTCGGCGGGCTGGTCGTCGGAGTGCTGCCCGGCAGCAGCCTGCAGGTGAGCGGGCCGGCGGCGGGGCTCACCGTGCTCGTCCACGAGGCCGTGCAGCGGTACGGCGTTCAGGTGCTCGGGGCGCTCGTGCTCGCCGCCGGGCTGCTGCAGCTCGGGCTGGGCGCGCTGCGGCTCGGGCGGTGGTTCCGGGCCGTGTCCGTGGCCGTCGTGCACGGGATGCTCGCCGGGATCGGGCTGGTGCTGGTCGCCGGACAGGTGTACGCCCTCGGGGACGCGGGCGCGCCGGAGGGCGGGCTCGGGAAGCTCGCCGGGCTGGTGTCGCTGCCCGGGCGGGTGGATCCGGTGGCGTTGTCAGTGGGGGGTGCCACCATGGTCGTGCTGGTGGCGTGGGGGCGGTGGCGCGGCGGTGCGCGGCTGGTTCCGGCGCCGTTGGTCGCGGTGGCGCTGGCGGCGGGCGTCACGTGGGTGTTCGACCTGGAGGTGCGGCGGGTCCGGGTGCAGGGCCTGCTGGATGCCGTGCGGGTGCCGGAGGCGGCGGATTTCGGACGGCTGACGGAAGTGGGGGTGATCGGGACGGTCGTGGCGTTCGCGCTGATCGCGTCGGCGGAGTCGCTGTTCAGCGCGGCGGCGGTGGACCGGCTGCACGACGGACGGGGGACGGACTACGACCGGGAGTTGATGGCGCAGGGCGCGGGCAACACCGTGTGCGGGATGCTGGGCGCGCTGCCGCTGACGGCGGTCATCGTGCGAAGCGCGGCGAACGTGCGGGCGGGTGCGCGGACGAAGGCGTCGCGGGTGCTGCACGGGGTGTGGCTGCTGCTGTTCGCGGCCGTCGTGCCCGGGGTGCTGGGGCTGATTCCGGTCGCGGCGCTGGCAGGGCTGCTGGTGCACGCCGGCTGCAAGCTCGTGCCGGTGCGGGAGGTGCGGAAGCTGTGGCGCGGGCATCGGGGGGAGGTCGTGGTGCTCGGGGTCACGGCGGGGGCGATCGTCGTCGGGAACCTGTTCGAGGGGGTGTTGGTCGGGCTGGCGCTGGCCGTGGCGAAGACGGCCTGGGAGATCAGCCATGTGCACGTCGAGACGGAGGACCGGGGCGACGCCGGGCTCGTCGTACGGGTGCTGGGGCATGCGACGTTTCTGCGGCTGCCGAAGCTGCTGGACGCGTTGGAGGCGCTGCCGCACGACCGTGAGGTGCGGCTGGAGTTGGGCGGGCTGCGGCATGTGGACCACGCGTGTGCGGCGGCCCTGGAGGGGTGGGCCGCCGCGCGGGGTCAGGGTCTGGTCGCGAGCAGCAGTTCGACGTCGTAGGTCTCCTCGACGGCGCCGTCCGGGAACGCGGCGAGGAGGTGGCGGCGTTCCTCGGCGAGGAAGGCGGCCGTGCTCTCCTCGCCGTGCACCAGGAAGACCGAGTGGCTGCCGATGTTGGCCAGGTGCAGGTCGAGGGGGACGCGGCGGCTCCAGCGGACCGTGCGGTGGGCGAAGTCGAGCCTGCCGGTCGGGTCGGTGCGGGCGGCGCGGCTGCCGTCGCCGTTCCTCTGCACGACGTGGTCGAGGCCGAAGCGGCGCTCCATGCGGTGGGCCTGGGCGTCGATCCACGGCACGTCCACGGCGCTGGTGTTCCACCACAGCGCCAGCGCGCCGCCCGGGCGCAGGACCCGCAGGGCCTCCGGGACCGAGTGGGCCGGGTCGGTCCAGTGCCAGGACTGGGCGTAGGTCAGGAAGTCGACGGAGGCGTCGGCCAGCGGAAGGTGGTCGCCGTCGCCCCGGACGATCGGCACGTCGGGGAGAGCGCGGCGGAACTGCGCGGCCATGCCGTCCCCGGGTTCGACGGCGATGACGTCCGCGCCGCGGGCGTGCAGGAGGGCCGTCGCTATGCCGGTGCCGGCGCCGATGTCCGCGACCCGCGCGCCGGTCAGGGGGTGGCCTGCGAGGTCCTCGATCGCGTCGAGGAGAGCGGTCGGGTAGGAGGGGCGGTTGGCGGCGTACTGGGCCGCTGCCGAGTTGAAGGAGTGGGCTCGGGCGACGTGGGAGGGGATGGGGGAGGACGACGTCATGGGGGCCATGGTGGCCGGTGGGAGGTGGTCGGGGAAGAGCCGGGTGCGGTGGTGGCCGGGCGCGGCGGGGTGGAGCCGGCGGGTGGAGCGGCCTGCCTCCGTGACCGGTTCGGCGTCAGCCTCGGCGGCGCTTCTTCGATGGGTTGCCTGTGCGGCGGGAGGTGCGGCGTTGGTGCTGTTGGCGGGCCGTGTCGTACTCCTCGCGGTGGAGTTTCTCGCCGGGCGCCTCGGTGAGGGCGCGGAAGAAGTAGGCGAGCAGCGAGCCGACGAAGCCGATGGCCAGCAGGCCGCGCAGGGAGGCCTGGCGGTCGGGGTCGGGGCGCCGGGAGAAGCCGTCCCAGGTGTGCCGGAAGGCGAGCGCGCTGCAGACCGCGAACATCACGACGACCAGGAGGGTCACGAAGCCGCCGAGGTCGGCGATCGCGATGCCCTCGTAGGCGAAGCGAAGGACGAGACAGGAGGCGGTGACGGCGGCGAGGGAGCCGACGGCCACGCCGATGCGGCGGGCCGCGTAGCCCTGGACGCCGGGGTCGTGGTTCACCCAGGTGGTGCCGAAGAAGCGCAGGGGCTCCGGACGGGGGCCCGCGCCGGCCTGACCTGCCTGCTCGGCGGGGGCTCCCGGGGAGCCCTCCGCCGTGTCCGGGGTGCCGTTTTCGTCGCTCACGGGACGATTATGGCTCCGGACGGGGGCGGGCTCCCCGGGTGGGTCGCCCCGAGGCTGGGATCAGGCGCAGCGCGGGGCGATGTAGCCGTCGCTGCCCGTCCTGACGTACGCGTCCGAGACGAACTGGCTGTCGGCGATGTTGTCCCAGATGTTCGTCGTGCCGTACGGGCCGCTCACCGAGGTGCCCGGGGTCTGGCAGAAGATCGGGACCTTGGTGCCCTCGTTCAGGACCTTGACGACCGGGTAGCTGGTGCCGGGGCCGCTGCGCACGTTCAGCCGGACGCCCGGGGCGATCGGGTAGTAGGTGAGAGACGCCGTCGTGAGGGCATCCGCCGCGTCGGCGCTCCCGACCTCGTCCACCTCTTCCACGCGGTCAACAGACATGAAAAAAACTCCCCCCGTTGGACCCCATGACTGCCATGGGGCCACGTTGATTCCCCTGAAACGCGCCATGAAACACATGTGCGCAATTCGTACGTGAAGGCTAGCAAGCCGCCTCTGTCCCGTACGAGTCATCGACTAGGCTCCGTGCGTCGCGCGCGCGGACGAACAGCACGGGGGTGGTCCATGACGCCACAGCGCAACACCGGAGCGGGCGCGGAAGCGGAACTTCCGGAGTACGCCGGTCACTACCGTCTTGAGGAGCGCCTGGGATCCGGCGGCATGGGCGTGGTGCACCTGGCCCGGAGCACCTCCGGGATGAAGGTCGCGGTGAAGGTCGTCCATGCCCAGTTCGCCCGGGATCCCGAGTTCAGGGGGCGTTTTCGGCAGGAGGTGGCGGCCGCCCGGCGGGTCAGCGGGGCGTTCACCGCACCCGTCGTCGACGCCGACCCGGAGGCCGAACGGCCCTGGATGGCCACCTTGTTCATTCCCGGCTCGACGCTCGCCGAGCAGGTGAAGCGGAACGGGCCCATGGGCCCAGGCGAGTTGCGGCGGCTGATGGCCGGGCTCGCGGAGGCACTGCGCGACATCCACCGGGTCGGGGTCGTGCACCGGGATCTGAAGCCGAGCAACGTGCTGCTCGCCGAGGACGGTCCGAAAGTCATCGACTTCGGTATCTCGCGGCCGAAGGACAGCGAACTGCGGACCGAGACGGGCAAGTTGATCGGCACGCCGCCGTTCATGGCGCCGGAGCAGTTCCGGCGGCCGCGGGAGGTCGGGCCGGCCGCCGACATCTTCGCGCTCGGGTCCGTGATGGTGCACGCGGCGACGGGACGCGGGCCGTTCGACTCCGACAGCCCGTACGTCGTCGCCTACCAGGTCGTCCACGACGAGCCGGACCTGACCGGCGTACCGGCGAACCTCGCGCCGCTGGTGACGCGGTGTCTCGCCAAGGAGCCCGAGGACCGGCCCACGCCGGACGAGATGATGCGGGAACTGCGGTCTGAGGCGGCCTCGTGGGACACGCAGGCGTTCATACCGTCGCAGCGGGTGCTGGAGGAGCCCCAGACCGACCAGGCGGGTTCGGTGAGTTCGGCGGGCCCGACGGACCAGGCCGATCAGGCGGATCGGGCGGATCGGGCGGATCGGGCGGATCCGCAGTCCGGATCGGAGGCGGGACCGGCAGGCGTGAAGCGTCGGCGCAGGCGGGTCGCCCTGGCGGCCGGCGCCCTGGTCGTCGTCCTCTCGGGTGGTGGGCTGGCCGCCGCGCAGCTGCTCGGCGACAACGGCACGAGCCGGGGCGCGCGGGGCGCGTCGGGGTCCGCGTCGGCCGCCTTCGCTCCCTGGAGCGCGCGCCCGGCGAACGGCGGCGGTGCGGGCGGGGACACGGGCGCCGGGACCGGCACGGGCGGCATGCCGCAGTGCGCGTACGACGCGAAGCGGCTGCTGTGCGCGCAGTCGGGGCTGGTGTCCGCGCTGGACGCGTCCGGCGGGCGGGTGCTGTGGCGGCACGCGCTCGCCGAGGACGACCGGCCGGGCGAGGCGCCGGTGCTCGCGGGCGGGCTGGCGCTGGTGGTCACGCACTCGGGCAAGCGGGTGGAGGCGCTCGATCCGGCGTCGGGCGCCACGCGCTGGCAGCGGGACCTGTCGGCGTACCGGGGTGTCCGCACCGTCGGCGGCACGCTGCTGCTGACCGCGGCCGACGGCAAGGTGACCGGCGTGGACGCGGCGACGGGGAAGACGGCGTGGAGCCGGCGGATCCCGGGGCTGGGCGAGCCGTACTTCCTGTCGTTCCCCAAGGATCCGCTGGCGTACGTGTCGAGCACGTCTGGCTCGGGCGAAGGGCGCACCCGGATCACGGCCGTGGATCCCGCGACCGGGCAGGTGAAGTGGGAGGAGCGGCTCAGCGGCGCGCTGACGCTGGTGGGCACCGCGGGCGACAGCCTGGTGCTGCTGTCGCAGGGCAGCGGGTACGGGTCGGTCGACGCCGTGGTCCGGTACTACCCGGCGGACAAGGTGTCGTTGCGGGTGAGGCTGGGCGTGCCGCTGCAGTTGCAGCAGGCGCGCGCGGCCCTGCAGGGCGACCGGGTCTACCTGCTGGGCTTCGACGGGACGCTGGTGGCCGTGGACACGGTCGCGGGGAAGCAGGTGTGGTCCCTGCAGACGGCCGTGAGCCGCGGTTCGGTGCCGTCCGCCGACGGCGCGCACGTGTACTTCAGCGCCCCCGACGGTCGTCTCCTCGCCGTGGACGCAGACCGGGGGAAGCTCGTCGGGCAGACGCAGCTGCGGCTCGGTGCGAACTCCGACGAAGTGGTGACGGCGCTGCCCGCGCCCGAGGCGGTGGACGGCCGCGTCTACGCCGGCGCTCCCGACGGGACCGTCTTCGCGGTGGACGGGCGGGATCCGGCGGACTGGTGAGACGCGCCGGGGGCCGCCTCCCTGGGAAGCGGCCCCCGGTCACGCACTGATGGGCGTCAGCCCAGCTTCGACACGTCGCGCACCGCGCCCTTGTCGGCGCTCGTCGCCATCGCGGCGTAGGCGCGCAGGGCGGCGGACACCTTGCGCTCGCGGTTCTTCGGGGCGTAGACGCCGTCGAGGGCGGCCTCGCGGCGCGCCAGCTCGGCGTCGTCGACGAGGAGCTCGATGGTGCGGTTCGGGATGTCGATGCGGATGCGGTCGCCGTTCTCGACGAGGGCGATCGTGCCGCCGGAGGCCGCCTCGGGGGAGGCGTGGCCGATCGACAGGCCCGAGGTGCCGCCGGAGAAGCGGCCGTCGGTGATCAGGGCGCAGGTCTTGCCGAGGCCGCGGCCCTTGAGGAAGGACGTCGGGTAGAGCATCTCCTGCATGCCCGGGCCGCCCTTGGGACCCTCGTAGCGGATGACGACGACGTCGCCGTGGGTCACCTGCTTGTTGAGGATCTTCTCGACGGCCTCCTCCTGCGACTCGCAGACGACGGCCGGGCCCTCGAAGGTCCAGATCGACTCGTCCACGCCGGCCGTCTTGACGACGCAGCCGTCGACGGCGAGGTTGCCGCGCAGGACCGCGAGGCCGCCGTCCTTGCTGTAGGCGTGCTCGGCGGAGCGGATGCAACCGCCCTCGGCGTCCTCGTCCAGGGCCTCCCAGCGCTCGGACTGGGAGAAGGCCTCGGCGGAGCGGACGCAGCCGGGGGCCGCGTGCCACAGTTCGAGCGCCTCGGGCGAGGGCGAGCCCGCGCGGACGTCCCACGTCTTCAGCCAGTCCCCCAGGGACGGGCTGTGGACGGCGTGCACGTCCTCGTTGAGCAGGCCCGCGCGGTGCAGTTCGCCGAGGAGGGCGGGGATGCCGCCTGCGCGGTGCACGTCCTCCATGTAGTACGTGCGGTCCTTCGCGACGTTCGGCGCGACCTTCGCCAGGCACGGCACGCGGCGCGAGACCTCGTTGATCTCCTCCAGGCCGAACGGGACGCCCGCCTCCTGGGCGGCGGCGAGGAGGTGCAGGATCGTGTTGGTGGAGCCGCCCATCGCGATGTCGAGGGCCATCGCGTTCTCGAAGGCCGCGAAGGTCGCCACGTTGCGCGGCAGGACCGTCTCGTCGTCCTGTTCGTAGTAGCGGCGGGTGATGTCCATGACCGTGCGCGCGGCGTCGACGTACAGCTGCTTGCGGGCCGTGTGGGTGGCCAGGACCGAGCCGTTGCCGGGGAGGGAGAGGCCGATGGCCTCGGTCAGGCAGTTCATCGAGTTGGCGGTGAACATGCCGGAACAGCTGCCGCAGGTCGGACAGGCGTTCTCCTCGATACGGAGGATGTCCTCGTCGGAGATCTTGTCGTTGACGGCGTCGGAGATCGCGTCGACCAGGTCGAGGGTGCGGACCGTGCCGTCGACGAGCGTGGCGCGGCCGGACTCCATCGGGCCGCCGGAGACGAAGACGGTCGGGATGTTCAGCCGCAGGGCCGCGTTGAGCATGCCCGGGGTGATCTTGTCGCAGTTGGAGATGCAGATCAGGGCGTCGGCGCAGTGCGCCTCGACCATGTACTCCACCGAGTCCGCGATGAGGTCGCGGGAGGGCAGGGAGTACAGCATGCCGCCGTGGCCCATCGCGATGCCGTCGTCGACGGCGATGGTGTTGAACTCGCGCGGGATGCCGCCGGCCTCGGTGATCGCCTCGCTGACGATCCGGCCGACCGGCTGGAGGTGCGTGTGCCCGGGCACGAACTCGGTGAAGCTGTTCGCCACCGCGATGATCGGCTTCCGGCCGATGTCCGCACCGGGTACACCGGAGGCGCGCATAAGGGCGCGTGCGCCCGCCATGTTGCGACCGTGGGTGACTGTGCGGGACCTCAGCTCGGGCATCGTCGCTCGCTCCTTCAGAGACTGCGATCAGAGACTTCTGACTGCTAATGAGCGTACGCCGGTCATCCAGGGGGCGGGACGAGGTGTCCGGAATGCGGGATGCAGGTCTCGTCCTCAGGTAGGACCCGGCGTGCTCAGGGAGCCGTGAGGTGTCCCTGTACGACGGGCGCCACGCGCGCGATGATCTGCTCCAGGTCCGCCGAGGCCAGCGGCTCCAGCTTGATCACGTACCGCATCATGGCGCAGCCCACCAGCTGTGCCGCCGCCAGTTCGGCGCGCAGCTCGGCGTCCGGCAGGTCGAGCTGGGCGGCGATCCGGCGCAGCAGCTGTGAGGCGACCAGACGGCGGAAGACGGCGGCCGCGGTGTCGTTGTTCACGGCGGAGCGGAGGATCGCCAGCAGGGGCTTACGGGTGGTGGGGTTCTCCCACACCCCGAAGACGAAGCGGGTGAACCGCTCCCCGACCTGGTCCAACGGCCCGTCGGCGACCGCTTCGGGCGCGCTCAGCGCGGGCGCGAAGGCGACCTCGACGGCCGCCTCGAAGACCTGCTCCTTGGTGCCGAAGTAGTGGTGCACCAGCGCCGGGTCCACGCCGGCGGCCTTCGCGATGCCGCGGACGGACGTCTTCTCGTAGCCCCGTTCGGAGAACTCCTCGCGGGCCGCCGTCAGGATGCGGTCACGGGTGTCCGCCGACTCCGTACGAGGGGGACGGCCGCGCTTGCGGGCGGCGATGCCGGTCATCGGCGGGGCGCCGAGGAGGAGGACGCGGCCGAGGCCAGGTGCAGGCGGGTGAAGGCCAGGGCCTCCGCGAGGTCGGCCTCACGTTCGGCGCCGGACATCGCGCGCCGGGTGTTGACCTCGATGACGACATGGCCGTCGAAGCCGGTCAGCGCGAGCCGCTCCAGCAGCTCGGCGCAGGGCTGGGAGCCGCGGCCGGGGACGAGGTGCTCGTCCTTCGCGGAACCGTTTCCGTCGGCGAGGTGGACGTGGCCCAGGCGGTCGGCCATGCGGTCGACCATCTGCATCGCGTCCGTGCGGGCCGTCGAGGCGTGGCTGAGGTCGATCGTGAAGTGCCGGTAGTCGTCCTTCGTGACGTCCCAGTCCGGCGCGTACGCGAGCATCTCGCGGTCGCGGTAGCGCCACGGGTACATGTTCTCGACGGCGAACCGTACGTCCGTCTCGTCCGCCATCCGCCAGACGCCCGTGACGAAGTCCCGCGCGTACTGGCGCTGCCAGCGGAACGGCGGATGGACGACGACCGTGCTCGCGCCGAGCTTCTCCGCCGCCGCACGGGCCCGCTGGAGCTTGGTCCACGGGTCCGTCGACCACACCCGCTGCGTGATGAGCAGGCAGGGGGCGTGGACGGCGAGGATCGGGATCCGGTGGTAGTCGCTGAGCCTGCGCAGCGCGTCGATGTCCTGGCTGACGGGGTCGTTCCAGACCATGACCTCGACGCCGTCGTACCCGAGGCGTGCGGCGATCTCGAAGGCCGTCGCCGTCGACTCCGGATAGACCGAGGCAGTCGACAGGGCGACCTTCGCATCCGGGATCCGCACGACTGGCTCTGCCATGGGGGACAGGTTACGGGGTGCCGTCGCTCCGGTGCGGTGTGCCTGCTCGCCGTTGTGGGGTACGCCACGGGCAGCTACGCGCGGAGGGCGATGGCTCGCACTCCTACGCGCACACCTGTACGTGACTAAAGCGAACCCATGTGATCGAGTCTGCGCAGAATGACGCCCTCCCTGAGCGCCCACGGGCATATCTCCAGCGTCTCGACGCCGAAGAGATCCATCGCGCCCTCGGCGACCAGAGCGCCGGCGAGGAGCTGGTTGGCGCGGCCCTCGGAGACGCCCGGGAGCGCTGCGCGCTGGGCCGTGGTCATCGCGGCCAGGCGGGGCACCCAGGCCTCCAGGGACTCGCGCTTGAGCTGGCGCTGGGTGTACGGGCCGTCGGCCGAGCGGGCGGCGCCGGCGATGCGGGCGAGCTGCCGGAACGTCTTCGACGTGGCCACGACGTGGTCGGGGGTGCCGAAGCGGCTGAACTCCCCCACCGTGCGGGCGATCTGCGCGCGGGCGTGCCGGCGCAGGGACCGTATGTCCTCGGGGTCGGGCGGATCGCCGGGCAGCCAGCCCGCGGTGAGCCGGCCGGCGCCGAGCGGCAGCGAGACGGCCGCGTCGGGCTCCTCGTCGATGCCGTAGGCGATCTCCAGGGAGCCGCCGCCGATGTCCAGGACCAGCAGTTTTCCGGCCGACCAGCCGAACCAGCGGCGGGTGGCGAGGAAGGTGAGCCGGGCCTCCTCGGCGCCGGAGAGAACCTGCAGCTCGACGCCTGTTTCGGCCTGCACGCGCGCGAGGACGTCGTCGGCGTTGCTGGCCTCGCGCACGGCGGAGGTCGCGAACGGCAGCAGGTCCTCGACGCCCTTGTCCTCAGCAGCCTGGAGCGACTCGTGGACGACCGTGATCAGTTTGTCGACGCCCTCGGGGCCGATGGCCCCGTCCCCGTCGAGGAGTTGGGCAAGGCGTAGTTCCGCCTTGTGCGAGTGCGCGGGCAGGGGGCACGCGCCCGGGTGTGCGTCCACCACCAGCAGATGCACCGTGTTCGATCCCACGTCGAGGACACCGAGTCTCATGTAGGGAACGCTACTGCCCGCAGGGCCGTGGGCCGTCCCCGAAGCGGCCGCCGGCGACTTACCCTGGACGAGTGCCAAAGACGAACAAGGCGAAGGCCGACAAATCCACCGGCGGTTCTTCGCAGGCGAAGCCGGTGAAGTCACCGAAGAAGTCCAAGAAGGCCCTGGCAGCGGACGAGAAGGGCCTCGACTTCGCGCGGGCGTGGGTGGAGTTCCCTGATCCGGCGGACGACGAGCAGGTGTTCCGCTGCGATCTGACATGGCTGACCTCTCGCTGGAACTGCATCTTCGGCAGCGGCTGCCAGGGCATCCAGGCGGGCCGCGCGGACGACGGGTGCTGCACGCTGGGCGCCCACTTCTCCGACGAGGACGACGAGAAGCGCGTCGCCGAGCATGTGGCGAGGCTCACGCCCGACCTCTGGCAGCACCACGAGGAGGGCACCCGGGACGGCTGGGTCTCGGAGGACGACGAGGGCTCCCGCCAGACCCGCCCGTTCAACGGTTCGTGCATCTTCCAGAACCGTCCGGGCTTCGCGGGCGGCGCGGGCTGCTCGCTGCACATCCTGGCCGTCAAGGAGGGCCGCGAGCCGCTGGAGACCAAGCCGGACGTCTGCTGGCAGCTACCGGTGCGGCGGACGTACGACTGGATCGACCGGCCCGACGACACGCGCGTGCTGCAGGTGTCGATCGGCGAGTACGACCGGCGGGGCTGGGGTCCGGGCGGCCACGACCTGCACTGGTGGTGCACGTCGGCGACCTCGGCGCACGGCGCGGGCGACCCGGTGTACGTCTCCTACCGCCCGGAGCTGACCGAACTCATGGGCAAGGCCGGCTACGACCGCCTGGCCGAGCTGTGCGAGGAGCGCCTGGCCTCGCAGCTCCCGCTCCTGGCGCCGCATCCGGCGGACCCGACCGCATGAGGTTCTGACGGCCCGCTCCGGGGGACCACACGGCTCCCGGGGCCCAGGGCCCGCTGCCCGGGGCTCCTGCGACTGCGACTGCGACTGCGACTGCGACCACGTCTACGACGTCGACGGGGTGGGGGTGCCTGGGTCGGTGGACGGCGGTGGTGAGGACTCCGGGGTGGACGGGGTCGGGGCGGTGGGGGTCGGGGTGGGGTCCGGGGTGGAAGAGGAGGGCGGGCCGGCCGGGGTGGGGTCCGCGGAAGGCGGGGGTGTGGGGGTCGGTTGCGGGTCGGACGACGGGGGCGGGTCGCCGGGACGCGGGCCCGGCCCTTTGCCGGGGTCCGCGGGGCGTGGGGCCGTGCCGTAGCCCTCGATGGAGACGACGGCGCCCGCCGGGGCGATCGCCACGCGCGCGTGCCAGCGCCCGGGGGGCTCCCGCAGAGGGTCGACGTACACCTTGACCGTCACCGACTCGCCGGGCCGCAGGGCGCCCGCGGAGCGGCTCAGGTAGAGCCACGGGGCCGGGGTGGCCGCCGACCAGCGGACCGGCCCCACCCCGTCCGGGGGTGCGGTGAGGGTGACGAGGGTGGTGTCGCCGCTGGTGGCCGCCGTCACGGAGAGGCGGCCGGAAGCGCTCCGGCCGAGTCCCGTGACGCTGATGACCTCAACGGAGACGTCCGGTCCGTCGTCCTTGAGGGAGCCGGCGCCGGGACGTGTGCTGGCGTTTCCGGCGTTCTCGTAGCCGCCGGCCGTCTCACCGTCGAGGCCGTCGGCGCCGTGCGCCTCGCTGGCGCTGGCGGAGCGGCCCTCGGCGTCCCCCGTCGGCGTGCTCCGGTAGGCCGCCCACAGAGCGAGCACGGGCGCGGCGACGACGGTGGCGACCACGGTCGTCGTGACGGCACGCGCGCGTAGCCGCTCCCGACGGGCGGCGCGGTCCTTGGGGTCCATGGGGAAGCCGCGCCGGTCGTAGCGCGGCGCGGCG
Organism: Streptomyces sp. NPDC051677; assembly: GCF_044453465.1. Taxonomy (NCBI): domain Bacteria; kingdom Bacillati; phylum Actinomycetota; class Actinomycetes; order Kitasatosporales; family Streptomycetaceae; genus Streptomyces; species Streptomyces sp. NPDC051677. Next base: position 125,173 of record NZ_JBITCT010000027.1, on the reverse strand, counting down.
GTGCCCCGCGCGCGCGGGAGGTGCGCCATGGCGACGTGCAACTGCGCGCGGGGGGCTTCCAGGACGGGCAGCTCGGCGGGGGTGACCCCGGCGCCGGGCCAGCGGCCGGGAACGGCGCGTTCGGCGATGCGACGGCAGCGCGGGCAGTCGTCGACGTGCCGGACGAGTTCACGGCGCAGGGCGGCGCTGAGCACGACCTGGTTCTCGCCTGTGAGACGGGACACACCGGGACAGCCGCCGGCCTCGACGACGGCGAGCGCCGCGCGCGTGCGCTCGACCTCGCAGGCGGCGGAGGAGAGCAGTTCGCGGGCGACGGCGAGGTCCTTGCCGAGAACGGCGGCGATCTCGTGGGCGGCCAGATGGTGGCGGACGGCGAGTTCGAGCGCCTCACGCTGCTCCGGGGTGGTGCCGGCCGCCTCCGGCCAGGCGAGCAGGGCGAGTTCCCGCCGCCGTTGCTCCTGGTCCTCGTCGGGACCGGCAGGATCGGGGGGGTCGGCAGGGTCGGCGGAAGCGGCGGAAGCAGGGGCTGCAGCGGACTTGACGCCCGGCGGTCGGCGGGTGCCGTTGCGGGCCGCCGCGTGCGTGCCCTGACGTTTCTGCTTGGCCTCGGTGAGCTTGCGCAGACAGGCCCAGCGGGCCAGCGCGTACAGCCAGGCCCGGCGGTCGCCCCCGGCGTTCGGAACACGCTGGCCGCGCCGATCGGCGAACGTGAGGACGTCACCGAGGGCGGCGGTGGCCGCGTCGTGGTCGCACAGAACGGACAGGCAGTAGGTGAACAGGCCGTCCAGGTACGGCTCGTAGCGCGCGGGCGGCCGCTGCGCGAGCGTGCGCGCCGCAGCGCCGTCGCGCACCTCCCGGTGCGCCCGGTGCGCGCCGGTCGTGCGGGTCGAGGTTTCCGGGCTGCTGCTCATCACCCGTGCGACCGTAGGCGGCACGGAACTAGGTCTTCTTGTCCCTTGCGTCCTTTTAATCCGTACGGGTGAAACGATCCCTCATAAGGGGACGGCTAAGAGGCGTCCCGTGGCTCGTTCGTGACAGGGCGTGTCCAATTCACCAGGGGCGCGGGCGTCCGGGGAGCCCGGTTGTCCACAGGCAGGTCCGGCTGTCGGTGGCGGCGGCTACGGTTTCCCCATGGCTGCCCGTACGAAGACCACCAAGGACCGCCCGTCCTACCGCTGCACCGAATGCGGCTGGCAGACGGCCAAGTGGCTCGGCCGCTGCCCCGAGTGCCAGGCCTGGGGGACGGTCGAGGAGTACGGCACGCCCGCGGTCCGTACGACGGCGCCGGGCCGCGTCACCACCTCCGCCGTGCCCATCGGCGAGGTCGACGGCCGTCAGGCCACCGCCCGCCCCACCGGCGTGCCCGAACTGGACCGCGTCCTCGGCGGCGGTCTCGTGCCCGGCGCGGTCGTGCTGCTGGCCGGCGAGCCGGGCGTCGGCAAGTCGACCCTCCTGCTGGACGTGGCGGCCAAGTCGGCCAGTGACGAACACCGCACGCTGTACGTCACCGGCGAGGAGTCGGCCTCCCAGGTCCGGCTGCGCGCCGACCGCATCGGCGCCATCGACGACCACCTCTACCTCGCCGCCGAGACGGACCTGGCGGCGGTCCTGGGCCACCTGGACGCGGTGAAGCCGTCCCTGCTGATCATGGACTCCGTGCAGACCGTGGCCTCCCCGGAGATCGACGGGGCGCCCGGCGGCATGGCCCAGGTCCGCGAGGTCGCGGGCGCCCTGATCCGCGCCTCCAAGGAACGCGGCATGTCCACGCTCCTGGTGGGCCATGTCACGAAGGACGGCTCGATCGCCGGCCCCCGCCTCCTCGAACACCTCGTGGACGTCGTGCTGAGCTTCGAGGGCGACCGGCACGCGCGCCTGCGCCTGGTGCGGGGCGTCAAGAACCGCTACGGCGCCACCGACGAGGTCGGCTGCTTCGAACTGCACGACGAGGGCATCACAGGGCTCGCCGACCCCAGCGGGCTCTTCCTGACCCGGCGTGACGAGCCGGTCCCGGGGACGTGTCTGACGGTCACCCTGGAGGGCCGCCGCCCCCTGGTCGCCGAAGTGCAGGCCCTCACCGTCGACTCCCAGATTCCCTCGCCCCGCCGTACGACGTCCGGCCTGGAGACCTCGCGGGTCTCGATGATGCTGGCCGTCCTGGAGCAGCGGGGCCGGATCAGCGCGCTCGGCAAGCGGGACATCTACTCGGCGACGGTCGGCGGGGTGAAGCTCTCGGAGCCCGCCGCCGACCTCGCGATCGCCCTCGCGCTGGCCTCTGCCGCCAGCGACACCCCGCTGCCCAAGAACCTCGTCGCGATCGGTGAAGTGGGCCTCGCGGGCGAGGTCAGACGGGTCACGGGCGTGCAGCGCAGGCTCGCGGAGGCCCACCGTCTGGGCTTCACGCACGCGCTCGTGCCGAGCGATCCCGGCAAGGTCCCCGCAGGCATGAAGGTCCTGGAAGTCGCCGACATGGGGGACGCCCTGCGGGTCCTGCCGCGCTCGCGTCGCCGAGACGCCCCACAGGAGGCGGAGGACCGCCGGTAGACTTTGCCCTGGTCTCGCCCGTCCGTACGAAACGAGTGCGCGAAACGGGAACCCCCAGACCCTGTGACCGGAGGAGTGCAGTGGCAGCCAACGACCGGGCGGCAGCTCCCGGAAAGTCCGGTGGGAGTTCCGGTGCCGACGGCCTGATGCGCGCCGCGCTGAGCGCGGTCGCCCCCGGTACAGCCCTGCGCGACGGCCTGGAACGGGTGCTGCGAGGCAACACCGGCGGACTCATCGTGCTGGGCTCCGACAAGACGGTCGAGGCGATGTGCACGGGCGGCTTCGTCCTGGACGTGGAGTTCGCGGCGACGCGCCTGCGCGAGCTGTGCAAGCTCGACGGCGGCATCGTGGTCTCCTCCGACCTGTCGAAGATCCTCCGGGCCGGCGTCCAGCTGGTGCCGGACCCCACCATCCCCACGGAGGAGACGGGCACCCGGCACCGCACGGCGGACCGGGTCAGCAAGCAGGTCGGCTTCCCGGTCGTCTCGGTCTCCCAGTCCATGCGCCTGATCGCCCTGTACGTCGACGGACAGCGCCGTGTCCTGGAGGACTCGGCGGCGATCCTGTCCCGCGCGAACCAGGCCCTGGCGACCCTGGAGCGCTACAAGCTCCGGCTGGACGAGGTCGCGGGAACGTTGTCAGCGCTGGAGATCGAGGACCTGGTGACGGTCCGGGACGTCTCCGCGGTGGCCCAGCGCCTGGAGATGGTCCGTCGCATCGCCACCGAAATCGCCGAATACGTGGTCGAACTGGGCACGGACGGGCGTCTGCTCGCCCTCCAGCTCGACGAGTTGATCGCCGGCGTGGAACCGGAGCGCGAGCTGGTGGTCCGGGACTACGTGCCCGAGCCCACCGCCAAGCGCTCCCGCACGGTCGAAGAGGCGCTGTACGAGCTGGACGCGCTCACCCACGCCGAGCTCCTCGAACTGTCCACGGTGGCCCGCGCGTTGGGCTACACCGGCTCCCCCGAGGCCCTCGACTCGGCAGTCTCCCCGCGCGGCTTCCGGCTGCTGGCGAAGGTGCCGCGCCTGCCCGGCGCGATCATCGACCGCCTGGTGGAGCACTTCGGCGGCCTGCAGAAGCTCCTCGCCGCGAGCGTCGACGACCTCCAGACGGTGGACGGCGTGGGCGAGGCAAGGGCGCGCAGCGTCCGCGAGGGCCTGTCGCGCCTGGCGGAGTCGTCGATCCTGGAGCGGTACGTCTAGGTCGGTTGCAGCCGGTCCTAGTCGTCCTTCAGCACGAACGACGTCTGTGCCTTCGCGAACCCCGGGGCCTTGGCCTCCACCAGGTACGTCCCCGCTCCGGCCGTTCCCGCCGGAGGCGTTGCGCACTCCGGGGCGCTCGGCTTGCGGTCCCACTTCAGGGTGTACGTGAAGCTGTCCCCGGCCGGCACCCGGTACAGCAGGCCCCCGGACGCCTTGGGGCAGTCCGCGGACGACCAGTAGTCGTCGTGGGCGCCCGTCTTGGTGATCGTCAGCACCGCGGTCTTCGGTCCGAGATCGACCTTGCAGTCGCTTCCCGAGCTGTTCTTCGCGATCAGCTGGAAGGTGGGCGTCTGGTCCGGCGAGTAGACGTTCTGGACGCTGCGCAGGCTCAACGTGACCACGCCGGCGGTGCAGTTGGGCAGTGTCGTCCCGGCCGGCAACGTCGTCGCCGTACCGCTCCCGCCACCGCTGCCGTTGGAGCTGTCGCCGTTGACGCCGTCGTCGTCGACGCCGGAGCCCGCCGAGCCGCCGCCCGAGCCCCCGGAGCCGGAGCCGCCCCCGGAGCCCGAGTCCGACCCCGAACCGGCCCCGCTGGTGGCGCCCTGGCTCGACTCGTCACGCCCGCCCGGGTTTTGGCTGATCGCGGGCCCGGATCCGGAGGGCCCCGGCGTGATGGAGGACGCGGGATTCTTGCCGCCGCCCCCGTCGGCGCCGTTCTTGCCGCCGCCTCCGCCCGACGTCACCACCCATAGGATCAGCAGCGCCAACAGGGCGAACACGGACAGCAGTACGACCCTCCGACGCCAGTAGATGGAGGAGGGAAGCGGCCCGACCGGATTGCGCAGAGATCCCACGGCGCAAACTGTACGAGAGATCGACGCGTTCGCTGGCCCCACCCGCCGCCGCGACGACAACTTTTCCGGATCATCATCCCGGAAACCACGGCCCCCGCGCCCGACTTCGGCCCGCACGCCCCGCTCCCCTTGTTGATCGCACCCGTCACACCTCTGGCCATGGCCGCGGCACGCGCGCGTGCCCGCGCTCCCGGCGCCCAACCCGGGCGAGTGGCGGTACGCGCGCGTGCCCCGGTACGCATGGCAGGATCGGAAGGGCCATGACTGCGCCCACGAAGCCCCCGCACAGCAGCCCCGCCAGCGCCGACGCCGACGCCCCCGGAGCGGACCTGCACTCCCCGGTGATCGACTGGTTCGACGACAACGCCCGCGACCTGCCCTGGCGGCGCCCCGACGCCGGCGCGTGGGGTGTGCTGGTCAGCGAGTTCATGCTCCAGCAGACGCCCGTCAGCCGCGTCCTGCCGGTCTACGAGCAGTGGCTCGCCCGCTGGCCGCGCCCCGCCGACCTGGCCGCCGACGCGCCCGGCGAGGCCGTACGCGCGTGGGGGCGGCTCGGCTACCCGCGCCGCGCCCTGCGGCTGCACGGCGCCGCGGCGGCGATAACGGAACGGCACGGCGGCGACGTGCCGTCGGACCACGCACAGCTGCTCGCGCTCCCCGGCATCGGCGAGTACACGGCCGCGGCCGTCGCCTCCTTCGCGTACGGGCAGCGGCACGCCGTCCTGGACACCAACGTCCGCCGCGTCTTCGCGCGGGCCGTCACGGGCGTGCAGTACCCGCCCACCGCCACGACGGCCGCCGAGCGCAAGCTGGCCCGCGCCCTGCTGCCCGACGACGAGCCGACCGCCGCGCGCTGGGCCGCCGCGTCCATGGAACTCGGAGCGCTCGTCTGCACGGCCAAGAACGAGACCTGCGTGCGCTGCCCGATCGCCGCGCAGTGCGCCTGGCGGCTCGCGGGCAAGCCGGAGCACGACGGCCCGCCGCGCCGCGGCCAGACGTACGCGGGCACCGACCGTCAGGTCAGGGGCAAGCTGCTCGCCGTCCTGCGCGAGGCGCACGCGCCCGTGCCGCAGTCGGCGCTCGACCGGGTGTGGCACGAGCCGGTGCAACGCGCGCGTGCGCTCGACGGCCTCGTCGCGGACGGGCTGGTGGAGCCGCTCCCGGGCGGGCTGTACCGCCTGCCGCTGACCTGACAGAGGTCTCGCGCCCAGGTCTGACGCACGGTCATTTCACAGACAAGCGGCTTCGTTACGGCCGACGACGAGCCTTTGTCACAGCCGACCGCCGGATAAATCGACCCATATCCACATCATTAACCCCGCCCCCTTACCCCGAACCCATCGCCGTTACACAACCGACGGACAGCTGAGCGCTAGCCGAAGGCTGCTTCGCACAGCGCCGTGACAACACCTCCGTAGCTTCAGTTGCGTACCCGGCAGGGACACGACGGGTTACAGACCAGAAGCAGTGAACCGGCGGCGGACAGTCCGTCGGAACGGGGAATTCGGAGGCGGTTGACCATGGCGCAGGGCGAGGTGCTCGAGTTCGAGGAGTATGTCCGCACCCGGCAGGACGCGCTGCTGCGCAGCGCCCGCCGACTGGTCCCGGACCCGGTCGACGCGCAGGACCTCCTGCAGACCGCCCTCGCCCGGACGTACGGCCGCTGGGACGGCATCGCGGACAAGCGGCTCGCGGACGCCTACCTGCGCCGGGTCATGATCAACACGCGGACCGAGTGGTGGCGGGCCCGCAAGCTCGAGGAAGTCCCCACCGAGCAGCTCCCGGACGCCTGTGTGGACGACTCCACCCAGCAGCACGCGGACCGCGCCCTGCTGATGGACGCGATGAAGGTGCTCGCTCCGAAGCAGCGCAGCGTCGTGGTGCTGCGACACTGGGAGCAGATGTCCACGGAGGAGACGGCCGCCGCCCTCGGCATGTCGACGGGAACGGTCAAGAGCACGCTGCACCGGGCGCTCGCCCGGCTCCGCGAGGAGCTGGAAGCCCGCGATCTGGACGCACGCGCGCTGGAGCGTGAGGAGCGGGAGCGTTGCGCGGCGGCCTGACCGAGGCCGGGCCCACACCGGCCCGAGGCACCATCCAGGCGGCGATCACGGCGATGTCCGTGCTCGCCGCCCTCGCCCTTTTCGTCTCCGCCTGCGCCACCGGCGGCACCGGCGCCCGTGACGAGGGCCCGGCCCACACCGACGCCATGGCGGGCGCCACGGCCCCACCCTCCGCCGCCCCCACCGACACCCCCGGCCGGGCGGACGCGGTTCAGCTCATCAAGGACGACCCCGCGGTCTCGGCGGAGGTCAAGCGCGAGCTGAAGCCCTGCGCCGGCGACGAGTACCCGGTCGACGTCTCGTACGGCAACCTCACCGGCGGCTCCGGCAACGACCTCGTCGTCAACGTTCTCACCTGCGGCGACCTCGTCGGCGTCGGCTCGTACGTGTACCGGGAGAGCGACGGCGGCTATGAGAACGTGTTCAAGGCCGAGGAGCCCCCGGTCTACGCGGAGATCGACCGGGGCGACCTGGTAGTGACCAAGCAGGTGTACGAGAAGGGCGACCCGGTCTCCAACCCGTCCGGCGAGAACGTGATCACCTACCGCTGGGCCGCGGGCCGCTTCATGAAGGAGTTCAGCTGGCACAACGACTACAGCAACGTCGGCGACGGAGAACCGCCGGCGGTGCCGTCGGAGGCCGGCTGACCTGCCCGGGATCGGTCGGCCGAAAAAATCTTCCGGCAGCGTGAACCGATCGGGCCTCTCGTTCCGATCAATGGGTGTCGGGTGAGGCGGGCCGCACGAAAAATGAACGCCCGTCGCGCTACGGGCGTCCCTTCAAAGGGCACCCTCGACAGGACACCGACAGCTTGAGGGACCGCAGACTGGCAGCACACGGACTGACGGGCCTCAGGCTGACGGCCGACCCGCGCACCACAACGCATACGCATCGCATACCCATACGAGAACTGAGAGCACCGGGATGGCAGACCAGACACACGTCCTGTTCGTCGAGGACGACGACGTCATCCGCGAAGCCACCCAGCTCGCCCTGGAGCGGGACGGCTTCGCGGTCACCGCGATGCCCGACGGTCTGTCGGGTCTGGAGGCGTTCCGTGCCGACCGCCCCGACATCGCGCTCTTGGACGTCATGGTGCCCGGACTGGACGGCGTGAGCCTGTGCCGGCGCATCCGGGACGAGTCCACCGTTCCGGTGATCATGCTGTCGGCGCGCGCCGACTCCATCGACGTCGTCCTCGGCCTGGAGGCCGGCGCCGACGACTATGTGACCAAGCCCTTCGACGGCGCCGTGCTGGTCGCCCGGATCCGCGCCGTGCTGCGCCGCTTCGGCCACGCGGGCGGCGGCGACCGCACCGAGCCCGCCGCCTCCGCCGCCGGTGGCGTGCTGACCTTCGGCGACCTGGAGGTCGACACGGAGGGCATGGAGGTGCGCCGGGCCGGACAGCCGGTGGCGCTGACCCCGACCGAGATGCGCCTGCTGCTGGAGTTCTCCTCCGCTCCGGGCACGGTCCTCTCGCGCGACAAACTGCTGGAGCGGGTGTGGGACTACGGCTGGGGCGGCGACACCCGGGTCGTCGACGTCCATGTGCAGCGGCTGCGAACCAAGATCGGACAGGACCGTATCGAGACGGTCCGCGGCTTCGGCTACAAGCTGAAGGCCTGAGCGGGGCAGGGGCAGGAGTATGCGGGGGATGATCCGGCACCTGGTTCCGGCCCGTACGGAGCGCATGGGCATCCGTACGGGTCTGCGGTGGAAGCTGAGCGCGGCGATCGCGCTGGTCGGTGCGCTCGTGGCGATCACGCTGAGCCTGGTCGTGCACAACGCCGCACGCGTGTCCATGCTGGACAACGCGCGCGACCTCGCCGACGAGCGCGTCGGGATCGCCCAGCGCAACTACGAGGCGTCGGGGCGGCTGAACTTCCCCAACATCAAGATCGATGACTCGAACCTGCCGCCGGCGTTGGAGGAGAAGGTCCGGGACGGCCGCCGGGCCACGTTCGTCTCCGACCGCGCGGGCGGTGTGCCGGACATCTGGGCGGCCGTGCCGGTCAAGGACGGGCATGTGCTGTCCCTGCACACCGGGTTCACCGACCGCAGCACGGACATCCTCAACGACCTCGACCAGGCTCTGGTGATCGGCTCGATCGCGGTCGTCCTCGGCGGCAGCGCGCTCGGCGTCCTCATCGGCGGGCAGCTCTCGCGTCGGCTGCGCAAGGCGGCGGCCGCGGCGAACCAGGTCGCCAGGGGCGAGTCGGACGTCCGCGTACGGGACGCCATCGGCGGCGTCGTGCGGGACGAGACCGACGACCTGGCGAGCGCGGTCGACGCCATGGCGGACACGCTTCAGGAACGGCTGGAGGCCGAGCGCCGGGTCACCGCCGACATCGCGCACGAACTGCGCACCCCGGTGACGGGACTGCTGACGGCCGCCGAGCTGCTGCCGCCGGGCCGGCCGACGGAGCTGGTCCTGGACCGGGCGAAGGCCATGCGCACCCTCGTCGAGGACGTGCTGGAGGTGGCCCGTCTCGACGGCGCCTCGGAGCGGGCCGAGCTGCAGGACATCGTGCTGGGCGAGTTCGTGGCCCGGCGGGTGGCGGCCAAGGACCCGGACATCGAGGTGCGGGTGGTGCACGAGTCGATGGTCACGACCGACCCGCGCCGCCTGGAGCGGGTTCTGTTCAACCTTCTCGCCAACGCCGCCCGGCACGGCAAGCCGCCGATCCAGGTCACCGTCGAGGGCCGGGTCATCCGGGTCCGCGACCATGGCCCCGGCTTCCCCGCGGACCTGCTCGCCGAGGGGCCGAGCCGCTTCCGTACCGGCAGCACCGACCGCGCCGGGCACGGCCACGGGCTCGGCCTCACCATCGCGGCAGGCCAGGCCCGTGTCCTGGGCGCCCGGCTGACCTTCCGCAACGTACGGCCCGCGGGAGCCCCGGAGCACATACCGTCCGAGGGCGCCGTCGCCGTCCTGTGGCTGCCCGAGCACGCGCCGACGAACACGGGAAGCTATCCGACGATGCCGTGAGGGCGGGCCGTGCGAACCGCGACCGGTGCGCTGGGTCGGCGAGTACCGGTTGCCGTTGTCGTCGCGGAAGACCTCCTCGATGCCGTACGGCCGCTCCTGTGGCGGAGCATCTCCTCCTGTGGCGGAGCCATCTCCTCGGCCCGCTGAGGCCCGACTTGAGGCAGCGACCGTCGGAGGAACCCCCACCGGGGTCAACCGTGTCCGCGAGAGCGGCGCCTGTTCAGGCGCACAGGAAGGCCCCCCGGGGCGGACACCGCCGGGAGGCCTTCGTTCAGGGCGAGGTCAGACCTCGACCATGGTGGGCGGCGCGGACGCCGTTCCGCCGCTCGCCTCGTCCCCCTTCTGCGGCCCCGCCCCCTTCAGCGGAACCTCCTTCACGAACACCGCCGCAACCAGGGCGGCCACCGCCACCACGGCTCCCAGCAGGAACGCCGAGTGCGTGCCGGCCGACACCGCGTGCTGGTAGGCCTCCCGGGCTGCCGCGGGCAGCTTGGCCAGGCTGGCGGCGTCCAGCTGCGCGGACTGCTCGGTGACCTTCGAGCCCAGTGCACCGGCCCGCTCGGACATGACGTCCTGGACCCGGTTGTTGAACAGCGCGCCCATGATCGCGACGCCGAAGGAGGAGCCAAGCGTACGGAAGAGGGTGGTGGACGAGGACGCGACGCCCATGTCCTTCATCTCGACGCTGTTCTGCGCGACCAGCATCGTGATCTGCATCAGGCAGCCCATGCCGAGTCCGACGACGGCCATGAAGACACCGGAGGTGAAGCGGCTGGTCCCGGTGTCCATCGTGGACAGCAGGTACAGGCCGATGACCATGAGGACGCTGCCGACCACCGGGAAGATCTTGTACTTGCCGCTGTTCGTGGTCACCCGGCCGGCGACCATCGAGGTGACCAGCATGGCGCCGAGCATCGGCAGGAGCAGCAGCCCGGAGTTGGTCGCGGAGGCGCCCTGCACGGACTGCTGGTACAGCGGCAGGAAGAGGGTCGCGCCGAACATCACGAAGCCGGTGATGAAGCCGATGATCGACATCAGGGTGAAGTTGCGGCTGCGGAAGATGTGCAGCGGCACGATCGGCTCGGCAGCCTTGGTCTGCCAGTACACGAACCCGATGAGCGAGGCGACGCCGATGCCGATGAGTTCCATGATCCGCGCGGACGTCCAGGCGTACTCCGTGCCGCCCCAGGTGGTGACGAGGACGATGGAGGTGATGCCGACGGTCAGCAGCACGACACCGAGGTAGTCGATGCCCGCCTTCGACCGCTTCTTCGGCAGGTGCAGGACGGTGCTGATGAGAGCCAGCGACACCGCGCCGAGCGGCAGGTTGATGTAGAAGGACCAGCGCCAGCCCCAGTTGTCGGTGATGGTGCCGCCGACGAGCGGGCCGCCGATCATCGCGAGCGCCATGACGCCGGCCATCATGCCCTGGTACTTGCCGCGCTCACGCGGCGGGATCAGGTCGCCGATGATCGCCATCACGCCGACCATCAGACCGCCCGCGCCGAGGCCCTGGATCGCGCGGAAGCCGATGAGCTCGCCCATGTTCTGGGCCATGCCGCTGAGCGCGGACCCGATCAGGAAGAGCACGATCGACGACATGAAGACGCCCTTGCGGCCGTACATGTCGCCGAGCTTGCCCCAGATCGGGGTGGAGGCGGCGGTCGCGAGGGTGTACGCGGTCACCACCCAGGAAAGGTGTTCGAGCCCGCCGAGTTCGCCGACGATCGTCGGCATCGCGGTGCCCACGATCATGTTGTCGAGCATCGCGAGCATCATCGTGATCATCAGCGCGAGCAGGACGACCCGCACGCTCCTGGGCGGTTTCTCCGCCCCGCTCTTCGCTGTCTTCGTGTCCGCCATCTTCCCCACTCCCCTGGGTACTCCCCCCGACCGGCCACTTACTTGCCGCCCGGCTAGTTCACTACACTGGGAAGGTAGACCTGTCACTAGCCGGGCGTCAAGTAAGTTCCTGCCTCAGACTAGCCGGGCGGCAAGTAAGTGTCCGCGGGAGCTCAAGGAGTACGAGGATGGACGTCACCATGGACAGCACGAAGCAGCAGCGCCGGGGCAACACCCGACAGCGCATCCAGGACGTGGCGCTCGAACTCTTCGCCGAGCAGGGCTACGAGAAGACCTCCCTCCGCGAGATCGCGGAGCGCCTGGAGGTCACCAAGGCTGCCCTGTATTACCACTTCAAGACCAAGGAAGAGATCCTCGTCAGCATCTTCATGGATCTGACGAAGCCGATCGAGGACCTGATCGAGTGGGGCCGGAACCAGCCGCACACCCTGGAGACCAAGCAGGAGCTCGTCCGCCGCTACAGCCAGGCCCTCTCCGAGGCGACCCCGCTCTTCCGCTTCATGCAGGAGAACCAGGCGACGGTGCGGGAACTCCAGATCGGCGACTCGTTCAAGGACCGCACGCGCAGCCTGCGCGACATCATCATCGACCCGGACGCCCCCCTGACCGACCAGGTCCGCTGCGTCAGCGCCATCTTCACGCTGCACGCCGGCATGTTCTTCCTGCAGGACCTCGAAGGCGACCCCGAGGACAAGCGGGAAGCCGTCCTCGAGGTCGCCATCGATCTGGTGACGCAGGCGCACCGGGGCGCCTGATCACGAGGGCGTCAGACCTTCACGCCCTTGGCGTGCAGGAAGGCGACGGGGTCGATCGCCGAGCCGTAGTTCGCGGTCGTACGGATCTCGAAGTGCAGGTGCGGACCGCTGGAGTTGCCGGTGTTGCCGGACAGGGCGATCTTCTGCCCCGTCTTGACGATCTGGCCGACCTTCACGTCGATCTGCGAGAGGTGGGCGTACTGCGAGTAGACGCCGTTGGCGTGCTTGATCACGATGGCGTTGCCGTAGGCCGGGCCGTCACCGGCGCCGTTGCCGCCGGCCTTGACCACGGTGCCGCCGTGCGCGGCCATCACCTTGGTGCCGCTCGGCACGGCGAAGTCCTGACCGCTGTGGGTGGACTGCCACATGGCGCCGGCCTGGGCGAAGCCCGCGGACAGCGTGTACTTCTTCACCGGGTCGATCCAGGAGGCGGCGGAGACGGCCGTCTTGGCGGCGGGCGCGGCAGCAGGCGCAGCGGCGGACGCCACTCCGGTTCCCAGCACGACCGAGGCGCCGACGACGGCGGCCCCGACGGCCACGCGGGTGCGGAGCAGGGACGTACGGGAAGAACGGAACGTGACGCGCTGGAACATCGAAGACCTCATGGGGACGGGGACAGAGGAAACCACCCGGCACGAAGCTCTGCCGGAGTGGCCATCCCTTGGTAACCCGGGGGCCCACATACCCCCAAACGTGTGATCTACGATGGAAGCTAGTAATTCATGCTAAAACTTCCCACTTATTGACAGATCACCCTTTCCCGACACTTTCGACACCGGTCCACGCCGGAGGCCGGAGCGAAGCTCAGGACTTCAAGGCCAATGCCCCTTTTGCGCCTATTTGCGATGCGACTATCCGGCCTAGTAGGACCCGATTCGCCTGTGCGGCATGTCACCGGCCGCCCGCCTCAAGGGACTTCGGAATGTGACGGCGGCTACTCCCGCACCCCGCAGGCCACTTGTGACCCCGGTCACGATCGCAGACACGGGTCTGTGACCAGCCTCTCATCGACCACTACCGTCCAGTAACCCGCTGGTTCCCCTCAGGCCACCCCCAGCGATCAGCATGCCCACGACACTGGCAACGCAAGGACGCGAGAGGACCCCACACATGACCAGAGGCACCTGGACGCGCCGCATAGCCATGACCGCCGCGGCGACGGCCGCGGTCACCGCGATGGCCGTCCCGGCCGGCGCCCAGGCCGCGACGGCCACCGGCACCTCCACCGGCACCTCCACCGTCGCCACAGCCTCCGCGGCCGCCGCGGAGGACGTCGACTACGCCACCTGGCAGCAGGACTGCCAGGCCGTGATGAACAAGGCCCTGCCGGCACTGAAGCAGCGCATCGCCGCCGCCAAGCCGGGCGAGAAGCAGGCGATCGTCTTCGACATCGACAACACCACCCTGGAGACCGACTTCGGCTTCAGCTACCCGCAGCCGGCCAACAAACCGGTCCTCGACGTCGCCAAGTACGCCCAGGAGCACGGCGTCTCCCTGTTCTTCGTCACCGCCCGCCCGGGCATCATCTCCGGGGTGACCGACTACAACCTCAAGTACGTCGGCTACCAGGTCTCCGGGCTCTATGTGCGCGGCTTCCTCGACCTCTTCAAGGACGTCGCCGCCTACAAGACCGCCCAGCGCGTGAACATCGAGAGCAAGGGCTACACGATCATCGCGAACATCGGCAACAGCGCCACCGACCTCTCCGGCGGCCACGCCGAGACGACGTACAAGCTGCCGGACTACGACGGGCAGCTGTCGTAACCGCATCGCGGACATGCAAGAGGGGCCGGTGCCTTTCAGCACCGGCCCCTCTTGTCAGCCCGGACGGAGGCTTGACTCCCGGAGGCTCAACCCCCGGAGGGTCACGCGTCCTTGCTCAGGTTCGGTCCGGCGCCGCCGGCCGCCTGCTCGATCGGCGGAACGTCGGGCAGGGCCGACTTCTCCTCGCCGCGGAAGGTGAAGGTCTTGGTCTCACCCTCGCCCTCCGTGTCCACGACCACGATGTGACCGGGGCGCAGCTCGCCGAAGAGGATCTTCTCCGAGAGCGTGTCCTCGATCTCGCGCTGGATGGTGCGACGCAGCGGACGCGCACCCAGCACCGGGTCGTAACCCTTCTTGGACAGCAGCTCCTTGGCGGACTGGGAGAGCTCGATGCCCATGTCCCGGTCCTTCAGGCGCTCGTCGACCTTGCCGATCATCAGGTCGACGATCCGCAGGATGTCCTCCTGCGTCAGCTGCGGGAAGACGACCACGTCGTCGACGCGGTTGAGGAACTCGGGGCGGAAGTGCTGCTTGAGCTCGTCCGAGACCTTGTTCTTCATGCGCTCGTAGTTGGACTTCTTGTCGCCCGAGGCCGCGAAGCCCAGGTTGAAGCCCTTGGAGATGTCCCGGGTGCCGAGGTTGGTCGTCATGATGATGACCGTGTTCTTGAAGTCCACGACCCGGCCCTGGGAGTCGGTCAGACGACCGTCCTCCAGGATCTGCAGCAGCGAGTTGAAGATGTCCGGGTGGGCCTTCTCGACCTCGTCGAAGAGGACGACGGAGAACGGCTTGCGGCGGACCTTCTCGGTCAGCTGGCCGCCCTCTTCGTAGCCCACGTATCCGGGCGGGGAACCGAAGAGACGCGACACCGTGTGCTTCTCGCTGAACTCCGACATGTCGAGGGAGATCAGCGCGTCCTCGTCACCGAAGAGGAACTCGGCGAGCGCCTTGGAGAGTTCGGTCTTACCGACACCGGACGGGCCGGCGAAGATGAACGAACCACCCGGACGCTTCGGGTCCTTGAGTCCGGCGCGCGTACGACGGATCGCCTTCGACAGCGCCTTGACGGCGTCGACCTGACCGATGACCCGCTTGTGGAGCTCGTCCTCCATGCGCAGCAGACGCGAGGACTCCTCCTCGGTCAGCTTGAAGACCGGGATGCCGGTGGCGGTCGCGAGGACCTCGGCGATCAGCTCGCCGTCGACCTCGGCGACGACGTCCATGTCGCCGGCCTTCCACTCCTTCTCCCGCTTGGCCTTGGCGGCCAGGAGCTGCTTCTCCTTGTCGCGGAGGGAGGCGGCCTTCTCGAAGTCCTGCGAGTCGATCGCGGACTCCTTGTCGCGGCGCACGCCCGCGATCTTCTCGTCGAACTCGCGCAGGTCCGGCGGCGCGGTCATCCGGCGGATGCGCATCCGGGAACCGGCCTCGTCGATCAGGTCGATCGCCTTGTCCGGCAGGAAGCGGTCCGAGATGTACCGGTCGGCCAGGGTGGCGGCCTGGACCAGCGCCTCGTCCGTGATGGAGACGCGGTGGTGGGCCTCGTACCGGTCACGCAGACCCTTGAGGATCTCGATCGTGTGCGGCAGAGACGGCTCGGCGACCTGGATGGGCTGGAAGCGGCGCTCGAGGGCCGCGTCCTTCTCCAGGTGCTTGCGGTACTCGTCCAGCGTGGTGGCGCCGATGGTCTGCAGCTCACCGCGGGCCAGCATCGGCTTCAGGATCGAAGCGGCGTCGATGGCGCCCTCGGCGGCGCCCGCACCGACCAGCGTGTGCAGCTCGTCGATGAACAGGATGATGTCGCCGCGGGTGCGGATCTCCTTGAGGACCTTCTTCAGGCGCTCCTCGAAGTCACCGCGGTAGCGGGAGCCGGCGACCAGCGCGCCGAGGTCCAGGGTGTAGAGGTGCTTGTCCTTGAGGGTCTCGGGCACCTCGCCCTTGACGATGGCCTGGGCGAGGCCCTCGACGACGGCGGTCTTGCCGACGCCGGGCTCACCGATCAGGACCGGGTTGTTCTTGGTACGGCGGGACAGCACCTGCATGACCCGCTCGATCTCCTTCTCGCGCCCGATGACCGGGTCGAGCTTGGACTCACGAGCGGCCTGGGTGAGGTTCCGGCCGAACTGGTCGAGGACCAGGGACGTCGAGGGCGTGCCCTCGGCAGGCCCGCCGGCGGTGGCGGTCTCCTTGCCCTGGTAACCGGAGAGCAGCTGGATGACCTGCTGCCGCACCCGGTTGAGATCTGCGCCCAGCTTGACGAGGACCTGGGCGGCGACGCCCTCGCCCTCGCGGATCAGGCCGAGCAGGATGTGCTCCGTGCCGATGTAGTTGTGGCCCAGCTGAAGGGCCTCGCGGAGCGACAGCTCCAGGACCTTCTTGGCACGGGGGGTGAAGGGGATGTGCCCGGACGGGGCCTGCTGGCCCTGGCCGATGATCTCCTCCACCTGCTGGCGGACCGCCTCGAGCGAAATCCCGAGGCTCTCAAGGGCCTTGGCGGCGACACCCTCACCCTCGTGGATCAGGCCCAGGAGGATGTGCTCGGTGCCGATGTAGTTGTGGTTGAGCATCCGGGCTTCTTCCTGAGCCAGGACGACAACCCGCCGCGCGCGGTCGGTGAACCTCTCGAACATCGTTAATCGCTCCTCAGAGCGGTCAGGCAGTGGGGGGAACTTCCCCTCCCTGTCCTTCCGCAGCTTAGTCCCGCAAGCGGGGACCGCTCATTCCAACTGCCGACACCGTCGATGGCCTCCTGACCCCGAACGCCGACATCTGCTCCAACCCGATGGTGCGAGACGATGTTCCCGCAGGCCAGGCAGTTACCCCACTCGCCAGTACGCCGATGGCGAACGTGAGACGGCCTTTTCTGCGTGTCGCCCCCTCCCACTAGGGATGTCTTACCCGCTGGGACGGACACTCCATGCGGTGCGCACCGGTTCCCTCCGCTATGGGCGAACAACCTTGCGCCTCCCGGCACCCCCACCCGCCCCGTTTGTCGACACACGGCGCAGCCGTGGGAACACCCAGCGTAACTCGCGGGCCTTTTGGGCGGTTGCACTTGGCATGGTTGGCTCAGTCCCCCCGGCTGCCGGCTCGGCCGCCTCTGCGATCCTCACGGTTCCCCTCCCCCGACGGCCGCTCGATCCGGATGATCCGGCGGACCGGATCCGCGGCTGGTACGAGAACGAACTGGGCTGGGCGACCGTGCCCGGGGATCCGGTACGACTTTTGGTGGGCGAGCGCTTCGACGTACTGGACGTACCGGCCGAGGCGGGCCTCGCGGCCCTGCGGCGCCTGGCGCCGGGCTCGCCGGTGGCCTCGCGGGGCGACCGGCTATGGCTGCTCGTGGCAGCGGGCGGCGCGGAGGAGGTGCCGGGGATCCTGCAGTGGCTGGAATGGGGCGCCCTGCCCCTGGACCTGACGGCGATCGGCGCGGGCGGGTGCATGGAGGCGCCCTTGTCACCCGACCTGAACGCGGGCCGGCCTGCGGGCGGCCGGGACGTGAGCCGCGATCCGGGTCGCGATCCGAGCCGCGATCAAGGGCTTGTGTCGAGTGGTGTTCCGGACCGCGTCGCGGGGCCCCTCACGGGCTTGAACACCCCCGGGCCGGTGCAGGGGGCCGCCGTGTGGCTGCGGCCCCCCGTGGCAGGGCGCGAGGTCGAGACCTCGCTGCCGACGATGTCGGCCTTGGGGGGCGTTGGGGACGCCCCCGATCTCGTACGGCTGGTGGACACGCTGGCGACGCATTGTCACCGTGTCCGGCTGCGGGGCGCGAGCGGTCAGCCGTTGGCCTTCTCGTAGGCCTCGCGAATGGACGCGGGAACACGGCCACGGTCATTGACCTCGTAACCGTTCTCCTTCGCCCACGCACGGATCTGAGCGGTGTCCTGGCTGCCACCGGAAGCGGCGCGCGCCTTTCCACGCCCACCCGAAGCACGGCCACCGGTACGACGGCCACCCTTCACGTAGGGCTCGAGAAGTCCACGGAGCTTGTCCGCATTGGTAGTCGTGAGATCGATCTCGAACGTCTTGCCGTCCAGCGCGAACGTCACGGTCTCGTCCGCCTCGCCGCCGTCGAGGTCGTCGACAAGAAGGACCTGAACCTTCTGTGCCACCGGATTTCCTTTCATCGAAAACGTGAGGGACGGGGTCCGCGGCGTCCGCCGTTTAGCCGCGCCCTGTTATATGCAGTACTGCAGTACGTCCGAAAGCAAACCGCTTTTCCTGGGAAAACACAAACCCCTGACAGAGACCGGCAGCCCGCCTCGGTCCGGAAACGTGCGCGTTTCGGACATAGGGAACCCCGGCTAGGAGGGTCGGGCGGAATGGACGGCCACGATCACAGATGCAGAAGCATCCGGCTGTTGCCCAAGGTGTTCGGTTTCACTCGTTCGAGTCCGAGGAACTCCGCGACGCCCTCGTCATAGGAACGCAACAGCTCCGCGTAGACATCGGTGTCGACCGGCGTCTCGCCGATCTCCACGAAGCCGTGCTTGCCGAAGAACTCCACTTCGAAGGTCAGGCAGAAAACGCGGCGAACCCCGAGCCAGCGTGCGGTGTGGAGCAACTTCTCCAACAACTGGTGACCGACGCCGGCGCCCTTCAGTCCGGGCTTCACCGCGAGAGTGCGGACTTCTGCCAGGTCTTCCCACATGACGTGCAGGGCGCCGCAGCCGACCACCTCGGCGTTGTCGTCGCGTTCGGCCACCCAGAACTCCTGGATGTCCTCGTAAAGCGTCACCGTCGCTTTGTCGAGCAGGATGCCGCCGCGGACGTAGGCGTCAAGCAGACGGCGGACGACGGGGACATCGCCGGTCCGGGCCCGTCGGACGGTGATGGCTTTAGCGGTGACTTCGGGGTTCTCGGCGGAGGGACTCTCTGCGGACATGTGCCGGACGCTATCGCCCGTCGGCCTCCGTTGCCGAGGCGGGGTTCTCCCCTGTAGTCGCCGTACTTGCCGCACTTGTCGCACTCCCTGTGCTCCCGGCGCTCTCCTCAGTTGCGGGTTCGGCGGTTTCGGGGCCTTGGACCATGCGTACCGCGTCGCGCAGCGCGTGTCGCTGTTCGTCGCTCATCATCCCGAAGAAGGCGACGAGAGCGGCTGCGGGGTTGTCGCTCTGCGCCCAGGCGTCGTTCATCAGGGCGGCAGCGTAGGCGGCCCGGGTGGAGACCGCCTCATATCGATAGGCCCGGCCTTCCGCTTCGCGGCGCACCCAGCCCTTCTGATGGAGATTGTCCAAAACGGTCATCACGGTGGTGTACGCGATGGACCGTTCCTGCTGAAGGTCTTCCAGGACTTCTCGAACGGTCACAGGGCGGTTCCACTTCCACACCCGCGTCATGACCGCGTCTTCGAGTTCTCCCAATGGGCGAGGCACAGCTCAGAACAATAGTGGGAGATCTTGCCGATCGCGTGCCGAACGTGCACTTTCATCAGCAAACAGGAACAAAAAGGGCGTGCGGGCCCCGAAAGGAGCCGCACGCCCTGGATGGCCGCGGAAGCGTCGTGAGCAGGTCAGGCGTCGGGGCTCGCGGAGGCCTGGCGGGTGCTCTCCGCGCGCGCGAGTGCGGCGTCGACGACCGCGTCCTCCTTGGCCTTGTTGGCCCCGCCCTGGGTCTTCACGATCACCCTGATCACACCGATGAAGAACACGGCCATGACGACGGGGGGCACGAGCGCGGAGACGTAGTCCATGGATCCAGGGTAGCCAGGGAGGAACGGGACATCCGGGCGGGGTCGCCCGGCGGCTGCCCGGTGTCAGCCCGCGGCCAGCCGCTGCTGGTCAGGGGCGGCGGGCGGCGGGGTCGGTTTGCGGCGCGGGAAGACCTCGCCCGGCGTGGGAATGGGCCGGCGGGCGGGCTCCGGGGCGGACGGCTCGGCGGGGCCGGGAGCGGGGCGGGGCCCGGGAGCGGGGTGGGGCGCCGGTGCGGGCGCGGCCGGCTTCTCGGCGGGTTTCTTCCTCGACTCCTCGCCCGGGCGCTCGCCCGCGCCCTCGGTCGCGGCGGAGAGGCGGGCGCAGCCGTCGCCGGAACGGCCCCCAGGAAGGGCCAGGAGGCGCGTACGTGACGCCGGGACGGCGGGAGCGGGCACGGAGAGCCTCCGGGCCGTGCGGCGGGCCAGGCGGGCGCGTACGTCCTGTTCGGCGAGTGTCTGACAGCGGTCAAGGAGGACGGCGGCCGTCGGGTTGCCGCGCAGGGCGCGGAGCGCGGCGAGGTCGTCGGGGTCGGGCCGGTAGCCGGTGGCCAGGACCTCCTCCAGGAGCGCGAGGTAGCCGGCGGCAGTGCCGGGGAGGGCGGCGCGGTACCGGGCGAGGTCGGCCACCAGGAAGGCCCGCAGCCGGGCGGCCTCGCGCATCGCCTCGTCGAGGGACTCGGCGAGGCGATGGCAGTCCTGGACGTCCTCGGCGGAGACGGGGCCGGGGTGGAGGGCGAGGGCGAGGGCGCGGCGGAGCACACGCAGCTCCTCCGCGCCGAACGCCATGCCGCCGCGGGATCCGTAGGGCGTGGGCATGCGGCGACGATACGCGCTAATCAGACAAATTCGACATAAACGACAGGTGTGGCGCGCCCCGAATCCAACCGAATCCGCCCTGGTGGTCCTCTGTGCCGGCCCGTGCCGGCGTGCGTCGGCGTGCGTCGGAGGGCGGCCGCGTCGGCTCCGCCGGTTCGCCGCTCACATGCGCGAGACGTTGCGCTCGTACACCAGGCGCAGCCCGATCAGCGTCAGCCACGGCTCGTGTTCGTCGATCACCGAGGACTCTCCGAGGACCGTCGGCGCCAGTCCGCCCGTGGCGATCACCGTCACGTCGTCCGGGTCGTCCGCCAGCTCTCGGGCCATCCTGGTCACCACTCCGTCGACCTGGCCGGCGAACCCGTAGACGATGCCGGACTGCATCGCCTCGACCGTGTTCTTGCCGATCACGCTCCGGGGTCTGGCCAGCTCGATCTTGCGCAGCTGGGCGGCCTTGACGCCCAGGGCCTCGACGGAGATCTCGATGCCCGGGGCGATGACGCCGCCGACGTACTCCCCGCGCGCGGAGACCGCGTCGAACGTCGTCGCCGTTCCGAAGTCGACGACGATCGCCGGGCCGCCGTAGAGCTCGTTGGCCGCGACCGCGTTGATGATGCGGTCGGCGCCGACCTCCTTGGGGTTGTCGAAAAGGATCGGCACGCCCGTCTTCACGCCGGGTTCGACGAGCACCGCGGGGACGTCGCCGTAGTAGCGCCGCGTCACCTCGCGCAGCTCGTGCAGCACGGAGGGCACGGTGGCACAGATCGCGATCCCGTCGATGCCGTCGCCCAGATCGTCCCCGAGGAGCGGGTGCATGCCCATGAGGCCCTGCAGGAGTACGGCGAGTTCGTCCGCGGTGCGGCGGGCGTCGGTGGAGATCCGCCAGTGCTCGACGATGTCCTCACCGTCGAACAGGCCGAGCACGGTGTGCGTGTTGCCCACGTCGATCGTCAGCAGCATGGCCGTTCCCCGTTCCTACTCGGCCGCTCGCAGATCCAGACCGATGTCAAGGATCGGCGAGGAGTGCGTCAGAGCGCCCACGGCGAGGAAGTCGACGCCTGTGTCGGCGTACGCCTTGGCGTTCTCCAGGGTCAGCCGGCCCGACGCCTCCAGCAGGGCGCGCCCGGCGACGATGCCGACGGCCTCGGCGCACTCGCCGGGCGTGAAGTTGTCCAGCAGGATCAGGTCCGCTCCGGCGTCGACGACCTCGCGCAGCTGGTGCAGGGTGTCGACCTCGACCTCGATCGGCACGTCCGGGAAGGCCTCCCGTACGGCCTCGAAGGCCCGGGTCACGCCGCCGGCGGCGACCACGTGGTTGTCCTTGACCAGAGCCGCGTCCGACAGCGACATGCGGTGGTTGACGCCTCCGCCGGAGCGGACGGCGAACTTCTCCAGGGAGCGCAGGCCCGGCGTCGTCTTCCGGGTGTCACGCACGCGTGCCTTGGTGCCCTCCAGGACGTCCGCCCACGCGCGCGTGGCGGTCGCGATGCCGGACAGGCGGCACAGCAGGTTGAGCGCGCTGCGCTCGGCGGTGAGGAGGTCACGCGTGCGCGTGGTGACCGACAGCAGCTTCTGGCCGGCCTCCACCCGGTCGCCGTCCTCCACGTGCCGCTCGACCTCGAACTCGTCCGAGCAGACGACCGAGACGACCGCCTCGGCGATCCTGAGGCCCGCGACCACGCCCGTCTCGCGCGCGGTGAAGTCGGCGGTGGCGACCGCGTCCTCGGGGATGGTCGCGACCGTCGTCACGTCGACACCGTGGTCCAGGTCCTCCTGGATGGCGACGTTGGCGATGTCCTCGACCTCGACGGGGTCGAGACCGGCGTCGGCCAGGAGCTGGGCGAGCGCGGGGTCCAGCCCGCACTCCATGTATTCCGCGTCGGCGAACTCGGCGTCGGCGCCACAGGCACAGCCGTCGCCGCAGCCGCCGCTCTGGGCGAGGGGAAGGTCGGGGGTGCTCACTTCTGTCACTGCTCCTGGGGACGGTGCTCCGGCTGGTGCTGCCGGGTCGGGGGGAAGTCTGCGGTATCGGTGGTGTGTACGGCGAGCGTGCGGTCCGGATTCAGCCGGACGACGATGTGACGCCGCCAGTTCGCGTCGTCGCGGTCGGCGTGGTCCTCACGCCAGTGGCAGCCACGGGTCTCCTCGCGCCGCCGGGCGGCGGCGACCAGGACGCGCGCTACGCACAGGAGGTTGGTGGCCTCCCAGGTGTCGACGCCGGGCTCGGCCGTCTTGCCGTTCTCGTCGAGGGCGTCGCGGGCCTCGCTGTGCAGCCTCTGAAGGTGGTCGGCGGCCTTCTTCAGGGACTCGGCGGAGCGCAGGACGCCCGCGCCGACGGTCATGATCCGCTGGATGGCGAACCGGGCCTCGGGGGCCAGCAGCGGGTGCGCGGGCTTCTCGGGGCGCTCCACCGGCGCGGGCACGCGCGCGTGGAGGCCGTCGTCCGCCTGGCTCGCGGCGATGTCGGCGACGATGCGCTCCGCGTAGACGAGGCCCTCCAGGAGGGAGTTCGACGCGAGCCGGTTCGCGCCGTGCACGCCGGTGCAGGCGACCTCCCCGCACGCGTACAGGCCCGGCACGGTCGTGCGGCCGTGGGAGTCGGTGCGCACGCCTCCGGAGGCGTAGTGGGCGGCCGGGGCGACCGGGACGGGCTCGGTGACCGGGTCGATGCCGTGCGCTCGGCAGGCGGCGAGGATCGTCGGGAAGCGGTGCTCCCACATGTCGGCGCCGAAGTGCCGGGCGTCGAGGAACATGTGCTCGGCGTCCTGCTCCTGCATGCGGCGCATGATGCCCTTGGCGACGATGTCCCGGGGCGCGAGCTCGGCGAGCTCGTGCTGCCCGACCATGAAGCGCACGCCGTCCGCGTCCACCAGGTGGGCGCCCTCGCCGCGCACGGCCTCCGAGACGAGGGGCTGCTGGCCCTCCGCGTCGGCGCCGAGGAACAGCACGGTCGGGTGGAACTGGACGAACTCCAGGTCGGAGACCTCCGCGCCCGCGCGCAGGGCCAGCGCCACGCCGTCGCCGGTGGACACCGACGGGTTGGTGGTGGCGGAGAACACCTGTCCCATGCCGCCGGTCGCCAGGACGACCGCGGGGGCGTGCACGGCGCCCACGCCGTCGTGCTGGCCCTCGCCCATGACGTGCAGGGTGACGCCCGCGGTGCGGCCGTCGGCGTCCATGAGCAGGTCCAGCACGAGCGCGTTCTCAATCGTGCGCAAGCCACGCGCGCGTACCGCCTCGACGAGCGCGCGGGAGATCTCCGCGCCGGTCGCGTCGCCTCCCGCGTGTGCGATACGGCGGCGGTGGTGGCCGCCCTCGCGGGTGAGCTCCAGGCCGCCTTCCTCGGACTCGTCGAAGTGGGCGCCGGTCTCGATCAGCCGGCGCACGGCGTCGGGGCCCTCGGTGACGAGGATCCGGACGGCGTCCTCGTCGCACAGGCCCGCGCCCGCCACCAACGTGTCGTCCAGGTGCTGTTCGGGCGTGTCGCCCTCGCCCAGGGCCGCTGCTATGCCGCCCTGCGCCCAGCGGGTGGAGCCGTCGTCGAGGCGGGCCTTGGTGACGACGACCGTCTTCAGGCCGGCAGCCTCGCAGCGCAGGGCCGCGGTCAGGCCGGCGACGCCGGAACCGACGACGACGACGTCAGCGGCGATGCTCCACCCGGGCGCGGGCGCGTGCAGTCGTATGCCTGTGCTGGTCACGAGGCGGCTCCGAAGGTGAGGGGGAGGTTGTCGATCAGCCGGGTCGTGCCGACCCGGGCGGCGACGGCGAGGACGGCCTCGCCGGTGAAGTCGTCCTCGATCTCGGTGAAGTCGGACGGGTCGACGAGCGCGAGGTAGTCCAGTTGCAGCGGCGGGTCGAGGCGGGCGGCGTCGTCGAGGACCATGCGGGCGGCCGCGCGGACGGCCGCGGGGTTGCCGGGCGTGGCCTTGGCGACGGCGTGCGCGTCGGCGGCCGCGCGGGACTCCCCTATGGCGCTGAGCGCCTCGGCGCGCGCCTGCGTGGCGGGCACCTCACGCGCGCGTGCTCGCAGCGCCTCCTGCGCGGCGTGCCGGTCGCCGCCCGCGAACAGGGCCTGGGAGAGCGCGAGCGCGGTGCGCCGCTCCTTGGCGGACAGGTAGCGGTTGCGGCTGGACAGGGCCAGCCCGTCGTCTTCGCGCACGGTGGGCACGGCGACGATCTCCACGCCGAAGTTCAGGTCCCGCACCATGCGGCGGATCAGGGCGAGCTGCTGGGCGTCCTTCTGCCCGAACAGGGCCACGTCGGGCCGGGTGAGGTGCAGCAGCTTGGCGACGACGGTGAGCATGCCGTCGAAGTGCCCGGGGCGCGAACTGCCCTCCAGGCGCTCCCCCATGGGGCCAGCGGTGATGCGGACCTGGGGCTCGCCGCCCGGGTAGACCTCGTCCACGGCGGGGGCGAACACCACGTCCGCTCCGGACTGCTCGGCGATCTTGACGTCGGCGTCCAGGGTGCGCGGGTAGCGGTCGAGGTCCTCGCCCGCGCCGAACTGCAGCGGGTTGACGAAGACTGTGACGACGACCTCGCCGTCCGGCCCGGCGAGTTCGCGGGCGGTGCGCACGAGCGTGGCGTGGCCCTCGTGCAGGGCGCCCATGGTCATCACGACGGCCCGGCGGCCGCCACGCGTGCGTGCGTGCAGTTCGCCGGCGGTGCGCAGCAGGATGGTGGTCATCCGGCATCTCCTTCGGTGCCGTGCGGGCCGGGAGTTCCGGGGCTGCCAGGAGTGCCGTGGGCGCCCTCGGCGAGCACGCCGAGGAGGTCCTGGGCCAGTTCGGGCTTGAGGAGCCCGTGGGCGAGCGCGCGGTCGGCGGTCGCGCGGGCCATCGCGAGGTAGCCGGCGACGGTCTGCGGGGCGTGCTCGCGCAGCTGCGCGACGTGCGCGGCGACCGTGCCCGCGTCCCCGCGCGCGACGGGGCCGGTGAGCGCCCCGTCGCCGGAACGCAGCGCGTTGTCGAGGGCGGCGCCGAGCAGCGGGCCGAGCATCCGGTCGGGGGCGTCGACGCCGGCCGCGCGCAGCAGCTCCATGGACTGGGCGACCAGCGTGACCAGGTGGTTGGCGCCCAGGGCGAGGGCTGCGTGGTAGAGCGGCCGGCGTTCCTCGGCGATCCACTCCGGCTCGCCGCCCATCTCGATCACGAGAGCCTCCGCGGCCAGCCGCAGCTCGTCGGGCGCGGTGACGCCGAAGGAGCAGCCGGCCAGGCGCTGGACGTCCACGGGCGTGCCGGTGAACGTCATCGCGGGGTGCAGCGCGAGCGGCAGCGCGCCCGCGCGCAGGGCGGGGTCGAGGACCTTCGCGCCGTACCGCCCGGAGGTGTGCACGAGCAGCTGGCCCGGCCGTACGGCGCCGGTCTCGGCGAGGCCCTCCACGAGGCCGGGCAGGGTGTCGTCGGGGACGGTCAGCAGCACCAGGTCCGAGCGCTGGAGGACCTCGGCGGGCGGGACGAGGGGCACGTCGGGCAGCAGGAGCGCGGCGCGCCTCCTGGAGGCGTCGGAGACGCCGGAGACGGCGACCGGGCGGTGCCCGGCGAGCTGGAGGGACGCAGCCAGGGCGGGACCCACCCGGCCGGCGCCGACCACGCCCACGGCGAGCCGCGCGGGGCGGTCCCTGGGGTCTGGCTGTTGGGCTGTACTCACGCGACGACGGCCTTCCGTTCCAGTCCGCTCCGGGTACCGGACGATTTCTCGTCATGTTAACGCGATCGGTTCGAGAGACGTCCGGTTGTCCACAGGCTGTGGGCTTTCCCACCCGCTTCCTGCCCGCTCCCCGCCTGCTCCCCGCCTGCTTCCCCCGGCTGCCTTCCCCGGCTGGCTTCCGGTGCCGGGCGGGGGCCGGAAATGCGCGTGCCGACGCGAGCCGCCGCACGGCATCATCCGGGGCATGGCGAACACGGCAGAGCACGACGATGAGAAGACGGCGCGGCAGCGCCTGCGGGAGCGGCGGGCGGTCGCCTTCCGGGAGGCGGAACGCGTCCTGTCGCGCGGCGGCTTCCGGAGCTCGCTGCGGGATCGGCTGGCCCTGCTGCTGCAGGAGGCCGCACAGGTCTACGACCTGGACGAACCCGGGGACATGTACGGCGACAGGATCGTGGAGGCCCTTGAGGAGCGGGTCGCCGAACTGCTGGGGACGGAGGCCGCCGCGTTCTTCCCGACCGGCACGATGGCCCAGCAGATCGCCCTGCGCTGCTGGGCGGGCCGCACCGGCAACCCCACGGTCGCGCTGCACGCGCTGAGTCATCCCGAGGTATGGGAGCGGGGCGCGTTCACCACCGTCAGCGAGCTGCGCACGGTCCAGGTGACGCGCGAGCCCCGTCTGCCCACGGCCGAGGAGGTCCGCGGCTTCGAGGAGCCGTTCGGGGCGCTGATGCTGGAACTGCCCCTCAGGGACGCCGGTTTCGTGCTCCCCTCCTGGGAGGAGCTGACCGAGGTCGTCGAGGCGGCGCGCGAGCGCGACGCGGTGGTGCACTTCGACGGCGCGCGGCTGTGGGAGACGACCCACCACTTCGGCCGCCCCCTGCGGGAGATAGCGGACCTGGCGGACAGCGTCTATGTGTCGTTCTACAAGTCCCTCGACGGCTTCGGCGGCGCCGCGCTCGCCGGCCCGAAGTCGCTGGTGGAGGAGGCGAAGACCTGGCGGCACCGCTACGGCGGAATGATCTTCCAGCAGTTTCCCACCGCACTGTCCGCCCTCATCGGCCTGGAGCGGGAACTGCCGCGGCTGCCGGAATACGTGGCCCACGCGCGCGTGGTGGCCGCCGCACTGCGCGAGGGGTTCGCCGAGGCCGGGGTGCCGTGGGCCCGTGTGCACCCCGAGGTGCCGCACACCCACGAGTTCCAGGTCTGGCTGCCGTACGAGGCGGACGTGCTCGCCGAAGCGGCGGCGCTCCAGGCCGAGGAGACGAAGACGATGCTCTTCGCCACCGCATGGGAGCGCGGCGGCCCGGGGCTGTCTCACACCGAGGTCTCCGTCCGCGCCGCCGGCCTCACGTGGACGGCGGACGACGTGAGGGCGGCGGTCGCAGACTTCATGGACCGGGTGGCACGCGTGGTCGAGGAGGCCGGCAAGCAGGGGGTCAGCAGGTAGGAGGGTCGGCCGGCGCAGGTCAGCGGGTGGGGGTCAGCAGGTGGGGCGCGGGCGCAGTCGGCGGGCCAGTGCCCGGCGCAGCCGCCCGCGCGCGGGACGGCTCGCGAGGACCGCGCGGAACTGCTGGTAGTCGCGCAGTTCGCGCATCACCTGCCAGTCGTGGGCGCCGGGCGCCGGGACGGGGGGCTCGCCGTGCTGCCGGGCGCGGTAGGCGTCGAGGGCGTACTGCTGCGTGATGCTCATGGCCGATGCCTCTTCGGGACGTGTCGGGACGTGGAAGGGGAATCCGGAAGGCTCCGCGGCGGCCCCGGTGTCCTCAGGCTGCGCCCGGCCCGTGCCCCGCGTCGCGTCGATTGACGGCGGCCGTCAATCGGGAACCGCCCTGTCAGTGGCGAGGTGCACCATGAGGGCATGGGCGTGAACATCGACATCGCGGGGCTGCGGCCGGACAGGGTCGCCGTCGTTCCCTCGCCCCTGGCCGAGCTCGGTCAGGCACTGCACGCACTGTCCGAGCCGGGGCACCACCCCGGCCTGCAGGGCTGGGTCACCGGCGTCACCGCCCGGCTCGACCCACGGCTGGCCGACCGGATGTGCGAGGCCGACTTCCTGTGGCGGACGACTTTCTCGGACCTCTTCCTCCCCTACGCGGGCATCCCGGGCCGCAGCACGCTCCCCGGA
Organism: Streptomyces sp. NPDC051677; assembly: GCF_044453465.1. Lineage (NCBI taxonomy): Bacteria > Bacillati > Actinomycetota > Actinomycetes > Kitasatosporales > Streptomycetaceae > Streptomyces > Streptomyces sp. NPDC051677. Next base: position 96,860 of record NZ_JBITCT010000027.1, on the reverse strand, counting down.
GCCACGCTCGCCGAGGAACTCGACCTCCTGGACAAGCTGACGGACGAGGAGTTCGTGGACCTCGCCCTGGAGTTCACCTGCGCGCCCGGGTACGACCTGCCGGCCCCCAGCGTCCTGTCCGACCCCGCTCTGCAGAGCCGCACCTTCGAACTGGCCGCCTCGCGCGGACCGCGCCAGGTGCGGTTCACCCGGCGGGTGCTCGATGACCCGCCACGCGTGCGTGCCTGGCTGAGGGAGTTCCTGGAGGACTGCGAAGAGGCGTTCTTCGCCGACGTCTGGGCCCGCGTGAGCCACGCTCTCGCGGCGGACGCCCGCCACAAGACGGACCTGCTGCGCCGCAAGGGCCTGGCCGAAGCGCTCACCGCGGTGTCCCCGGCCGTGACACTGGACGAGCACACCGCGCGGATCGTCGTCGACAAACTGGTCGACGGCCGCTGCACCACGGGCGACGGGGGCCTGTTGCTGGTGCCGACGAGTCTCGGCTGGCCGCACCTGGCGGTGCTGCACCGGTACGGCTGGCAGCCGGTGATCCACTACCCGGTCGGTTCGCCGGAGCTGACGTCACCGCCGTCGGTGGAGCAGCTGACGCTGCGGCTGACCGCGCTGTCCCACCCCGTGCGGATGCGGATCTGCCGCCAACTGGCCCGCAGCGCCTACACCACGACCGAGCTGGCCCAGGTCCACGGCATGACGGCCCCCGAGATATCCCGCCACCTCGGCGTCCTGAAGAAGGCGGGCCTGCTCACCACGCGCCGGCGCGGTCGGTACGTGCTGCACCAGCTCGATGTGACCGTGGTGGCCCGGCTGGGCAGCGACTTCCTGGAGGGGATCCTCCGCTAGGACCTGTCCAGGCGGGGCTCAGTGGCCGCCCGCGCGGACGAGCCCCGTCTCATACGCCAGGACCACCACCTGAACCCGGTCGCGCAGGCCCAGCTTGGTGAGGATGCGGCCCACGTGGGTCTTGACGGTCGCTTCGGACAGCACCAGCCGGGCCGCGATCTCCCCGTTGGACAGCCCCTGGGCGACCAGCACCATCACCTCGCGCTCCCGCTCCGTGAGCCGCTCCAGCCCCTTGTGCTGGGGTTCCTTGCCGGCGCTGGGCAGCATCGGCGCGAACCGGTCGAGGAGTCGGCGGGTGGTGGACGGGGCGACCACGGCGTCGCCGCTGTGCACGGAGCGGATGGCGGCGAGGAGCTCACCCGGCGGCACGTCCTTCAGCATGAAGCCGGAGGCTCCGGCCTTCAGTCCGGAGAACGCGTACTCGTCCAGGTCGAAGGTGGTCAGGATCAGCACCTTCGGCGGTTCGGGCTCCGCGCAGATGCGCCGGGTGGCCTCCACGCCGTCCAGCTTCGGCATGCGGACGTCCATCAGCACGACGTCCACCTCCGTGGACCGCACCACCTGCAGGGCCTCGACACCGTCGCCCGCCTCCGCCACGACCTCCATGTCCGGCTGGGCGGCGAGCACCATCCGAAACCCGGTGCGCAGCAGCACCTGGTCGTCGACGAGCATCACGCGGATGGTCATGAGGTCCTCTTCCGTGGGTCTTCGCTGGGTGGCAGCGAGGGGGGCGTGACAGGTGTCAACAGGGGGCGCACATCGGCGTCAATGCGCGGGTTTGAGCGGGAGCAGGGCGCTGATGCGGAATCCTCCGCCGGGCCGCGGGCCCGCGTCCAGGGTGCCGCCCACCATGCCGACCCGCTCGCGCATGCCGATCAGGCCATGGCCCGCACCGTCGGCGCCGCCTTCCTCGTACAGCTCGTGCGGGGCGCCCTTGCCGTCGTCCTCGACGAGCAGGCCGAGGCCGTCGTCGAAGTAGACCAGGCGCACGCTCGCGCCCGCGTTCGGTCCGCCGTGCTTGCGCGTGTTCGTGAGCGCCTCCTGCACGATGCGGTACGCCGTCAGCTCGACGCCGCTGGGCAGCGGCCGCGCAGTGCCCTCGACCTTGAAGTCCACCGGCAGACCCGAACCGCGGCACTGCTCGACGAGGTCCTCGATCTGCTCGACGTCCGGCTGCGGCACGTACTCGCCGCCCTCCTGGTGCTCGCCGGTGCGCAGCACGCCCAGCAGGCGGCGCATCTCGGCGAGGGCCTGCCGGCCGGTGGAGGAGATCGTCTCCAGGGCCTTCTTCGCCTGGTCGGGCGCGGCGTCGAGGACATAGGCGGCGCCGTCGGCCTGCACCACCATCACCGACACGTTGTGCGCGACGACGTCGTGCAGCTCGCGCGCGATGCGGGCGCGCTCCGCGGCGACCGCGACCTTCGCCTGCGCCTCGCGCTCCTTCTCCAGACGCTCCGCGCGCTCCTCCAGCTGAGCGAAGTAGGCGCGACGGGTGCGAATGGAGTCGCCCAGCACCCAGGCGAGGGCGAACGGCACCGTCTGGAAGACGATGACCGCCACCTGGCCGGGCACGCTCGCGTTCTCGTGCGGCCAGCGCACCTGCGCGAGGGTGGCCGCGCTCAGCGCCATGACCAGGGAGAGGCGGGAGGCCCAGCGAGCGCCGGTCGCGGCGACCGTGTAGACGATCACCAGGAGGGCGAAGTCGGCCGCCGTGACCCCGACGTTCAGCACCAGCTGAGCCAGTCCGAGCGCTGCGGCAAGCACGAGCATCTTCTCGGGCATGAGCCGACGCAACGCTATGACCAGGCACAACAGGAACACGACCGGCACCAGCAGCGCCATGGAGTCGGTGCCGCCGCGGTCCTGTCCCGCGGTTCCGGCAGCCGCGGAGATCCCGAACAGGACGAAGGCCCAGAAGCCGTCGACCCAGGTCGGGTGTCTGCGGAGGAAGTCATAGAGGCGCTGCACGTAACCCAGCGTAGGGAAGGCCGATGCGTGCAGGGGTCAACCGGAGGGCCGATCCGGTGCGGGCGTGCGTACTCCGCAAGGTGGATGCCGTGATCACCTGTACGCCTAGTCTGACCGGATGGTGGACGAGGTGACCGATCCGGGCGGATGGCGCGGCTGGCGGGCCGCGACGCAGGCCGCGCTGTACGGCACCGATGCGACGAGCGGCTTCTACCGGCGGCCCGAGGGCCCGGCCGGGCACTTCCGCACGTCCGTGCACGCCTCGCCGCTCTTCGCCGGGGCCGTGGCCCGGCTCCTCTGCCGGGTCGACGAGGCGCTGGGCCGTCCCGCGTCGCTCGACTTCGTCGACATGGCCGCCGGCCGGGGCGAACTGGTCACCGCGGTGCTCGCCGCGCTCCCCGACGACGTGGCGGCCCGCACGCGCGCGTACGCCGTCGAAGTCGTCGGCCGCCCCGAGGGCCTCGCTCCCCGGATCGAGTGGCTGCCCGAGCCCCCACAACAGGTCACCGGTCTGTTGTTCGCCAACGAGTGGCTCGACAACGTGCCCCTGGAGGTCGCGGAAGTCGACGCCGCGGGGGTGGCGCGGCTGGTGCTCGTCCGCGACGACGGGGTCGAACGGCTCGGGGAGCCGTTGTCCGGCGCGGAGGCGCAGTGGCTCGCCCGCTGGTGGCCGTGGCCGTCGGCGCGCGAGGAAGGGCTCCGGGCGGAGATCGGGCTGCCCCGGGACACCGCGTGGGCGTCCGCCGTCGGCTGCGTCGTACGGGGGCTCGCGGTGGCGGTGGACTACGCGCACTCGGCGGACGCACGCCCCCCGTTCGGGACGCTCACCGGCTTCCGGGAGGGCCGTGAGACGGCGCCCGTGCCGGACGGGTCCTGCGACATCACGGCCCACGTCGCGCTGGACGCGTGCGCGGAGGCGGGCGAGAGGGGCTCCTGCGCCCGTCTGCTCACCCAACGCACGGCGCTGCACGCCCTGGGCGTGACCGGCGCACGCCCCCCGCTCGCGCTCGCCTCCACCGACCCCGCGGCCTATGTGCGCGCCCTCGCGAGCGCCGGAGAGGCCGCCGAGCTCACCGCGGCGGACGGACTGGGCGACTTCGGGTGGCTTCTCCAGCCGGTTGGAATTCCGGACCCGCTCGACACTGCGGTGTGATCCCTACTTGTCGATGTCCCCGACCACGAAGAACATCGACCCCAGGATCGCCACCATGTCCGCGACCAGCGTGCCCGGCAGCAGTTCGGTGAGCGCCTGGATGTTGTTGTACGACGCCGAGCGCAGCTTCAGCCGGTACGGGGTCTTCTCGCCCTTGCTGACGAGGTAGTAGCCGTTGATGCCGAGCGGGTTCTCGGTCCACGCGTACGTGTGCCCCTCGGGCGCCTTGAGGACCTTCGGGAGCCGCTGGTTGACGGGGCCGGGCGGCAGGTCGGCGAGCCGGTCCAGGCACGCGTCCGCGAGGTCGAGCGCGTTGTGCGTCTGCTCCAGGAGGCACTCGAAGCGCGCGAGGCAGTCGCCCTCGGTCCGGTGCACCACCTTCAGGGTGTCCTGCAGCTCGCCGTACGCGAGATAGGGCTCGTCGCGGCGCAGGTCGAAGTCGACGCCCGAGGCCCGCGCGATGGGCCCGCTCACGCCGTACGCGTGCACATGCTCCGGCGCGAGGACGCCCACGTCCCGCGTGCGCCCCCGGAAGATCTCGTTGCCGAGCACGAGGTCGTCGAAGACGTCCATGCGGGAACGCACCGCGGCGACGGCGCCACGCGCGCGCGTGGACCAGCCCGCCGGGATGTCCTCCTTGAGGCCGCCGACGCGGTTGAACATGTAGTGCATGCGCCCGCCGGAGACCTCCTCCATGACGTTCTGGAGCACCTCGCGCTCGCGGAAGGCATAGAAGACCGGTGTGATGCCGCCCAGTTCCAGCGGATACGACCCGAGGAACATCAGGTGGTTCAGCACCCGGTTCAGCTCGGCCAGCAGCGTGCGGGTCCACACCGCGCGCGGGGGCACCTCCATGCCGAGCATCCGCTCCACCGCGAGGACCACGCCCAGTTCGTTCGAGAACGCCGACAGCCAGTCGTGGCGGTTGGCCAGCATGACGATCTGGCGGTAGTCGCGGGCCTCGAACAGCTTCTCCGCGCCACGGTGCATGTAGCCGATCACCGGCTCCGCGTGCTGGATGCGCTCGCCGTCCAGCACGAGCCGCAGCCGCAGCACACCGTGCGTGGAGGGATGCTGGGGGCCGATGTTGAGCACCATGTCGGTGCTCTCCGCGGCACCGCCGATCCCGACCGTGGTCTCCGTCTGAGGAGTCATGCATCACAGTCTCCCCTACGTACGCTGGCCGCATGGAGACGGGGAGCCCTGGGGGCGTGGAGACGACGGACACCGGATCGGCCGGACCCGTGTGGACCGGACTGCCTCCGGGGCTGCTGCGGATGCGGCGCCTGTTGCTGGTGGTGTGGCTGGGACTGGCGGCCGTCGGCATCGGGCTGCCGCTCGGCCTGTTCGTCGGCCCTGTGTGGGCGGCGTTCGCGTTGCTGCCGCTGGCCGGCATCGGCTGGGGGTGGGTGCTGCTCGGCCGTAACTGGCGCTCCTGGCGGTACGCCGAGCGGGCCGACGACCTGCTGATCAGCCGGGGTGTGCTGTGGCGCGAGGAGACCGTCGTGCCCTACGGACGCATGCAGCTCGTGGAGGTCACCTCGGGTCCCGTCGAGCGGCACTTCGGGCTGGCCAGCGTCCAGCTGCACACCGCGGCCGCCGCGACCGACGCGACCATCCCGGGCCTGGACCCGGCCGAGGCGGAACGACTGCGCGACCGGCTCACCGAGCTCGGCGAGGCCCGATCGGCGGGACTGTGACGACCCCGGGCGTCGAGGACGACGTCCCGGACACGCCTGCCGAGGCGAACGTGTACGGCATATCGGACGGGCCCGCCTCCGGCACCCGCCCGCAGCGGCCCGTCACCGAGCGCAGGCTGCACCCGGTCACGCCGTTCCGGCGGGCGTGGGCGCCGATCGCGGTCCTCGTCGGCTGGGCGGTGCACGACCCGAACCAGGCACAGGAGCAGCTGACCCGGCTCACCACCACGACCCTGCTGATCGCGCTCGCCGTCCTCGTCCCCGCGGCCTCCCTCTACGGCTTTCTGACCTGGTGGTTCACCCATTTCGCGGTGACGGACAGCGAACTGCGCATCCGGACCGGCCTGCTGTTCCGGCGCACCGCGCACATCCGGCTGGAACGCATCCAGGCGATCGACGTCGGCCAGCCGCTGCTGGCGCGGATCGCGGGCGTCGCGAAGCTGCGGCTCGACGTGGTCGGCGCCGAGAAGAAGGACGAACTCGCCTTCCTGGGCGAGGAAGAGGCCCGCGTACTGCGGGCGGAGCTGCTCGCGCGGGCGGCGGGTTTCGCCCCGGAGACGGCGCACGAAGTGGGCGAGGCGCCCGCGCGCGAGCTGTTGCGCGTACCGGCGCGCAAGCTGGCGATCTCACTGGTGCTGACCGGCGCGACCTGGGGCGCGCTGGCCGCCGCGCTGGTCGTGCCGCCGGTGCTGTGGCTGGCCACCCACAGCGTGTGGACGGTCCTCGCGACCGGTGTGCCGCTGCTCGGCGCGGCGGGCGCGAGCAGCGTGGGACGGTTCGTCGGCGAGTACGACTGGACGGTCGGCGAGTCCCCGGACGGGCTGCGGATCGACCACGGGCTGCTGGACCGTACACACGAGACGGTCCCGCCCGGACGCGTGCAGACCGTGCGGATCGTCCGGCCGCTGCTGTGGCGGCGGCTCGGCTGGGTGCGCGTCGAGCTGCATGTGGCCGGCTCGGCCAACTCCGTGCTTGTGCCGGTCGCCCCGCGCGAGGCCGCGGAGGCCGTCGTCGCGCGCGTGCTGCCCGGGGTGAGCGTCCCGGCCGAGGACTCGCTGTCGCGCTCGCCGCGACGGGCCGGGCGGTGTGTGCCGGTGTGGTGGCGGGGCTACGGGATCGCCGTCACAGACAGCGTGTTCGCCGCCCGGCACGGACTGCTGCGCCGCACCCTGACGCTCGTGCCGCACGCCAAGGTGCAGAGCGTGCGGCTGACGCAAGGGCCCTGGCAGCGCCTCTGGCGCCTCGCGGACGTCCATGTGGACACGGGAGCCGACAAGACCGTCACAGCCCGCCTGCGGGACGCACAGGAGGCCGCGGAGCTGCTCCGCGGCCAGGCCGAACGGTCGCGGACCGGGCGCCTGGACGCCCGGCCCGACCGGTGGATGGCTTAGGACTGCACGGCGCCGGCGTCAGGAGACGGCGCTGCGCAGCCCCTGGAGGTCGATCACCTCGGTCTCGTCGTGGGCGGTCAGGTCGATCACCTGGCCCACACCGCGCGACGCCTCGTCGACCGGCTTGAACTCTCCCTCGGACTCGGCCTTGTGCAGCGCGAGAGCCTCCTGGCCGACGACGTCGGCGAGGTCCTCGTTCTGCAACGACTCCAGCGTGTCGGGCGACGACGCGCTCTTCGTGCCGAAGAAGTCGAACCCGCCCTCGGCCGTCGGACGCCGTACGGGCTGCGTGGCGGGTACGACGGCCACGGCGGTCGGGACGGCGAAGTGGCCGGAGGGACGCTGCACGGGAGCGGCGGGACGGCGGACGAGCGCGGAGCCGACCTCGGCGGCCGGGGCAGGGGTCGGCGACGGCTCGGGCCGCGCGGACTCCGCCTCGTTCGCGTTCGCGTCATCCGCGCGGGTCACGCCGGCCTCACCGGCCACGTCGTTCGCCTCATTCGTCGCGCCGTTCGCGTCGTTCGCGCCGTTCGCGTCGGCAGAGGCCTCTTCCGGAGCTTCCTGCTTCGCCTCGTCGCTCTCCGCGACCTCGTTCTGCGGAGCCGGGGCGTCCTCGTCCGCCGTGTGGGGGGCGACCGCGCGCGCGTGCTCGTCGGCCGCCTCGGAATTCCCCTGCGCCTCGTCCTCCTGCGCGGCCTCCGTCTCGCCACCGGCGGCGGCGACCTCCACGGAGGTCGTCCGCGCGGGCTCCTCCTCGGCGTGGTCCTCGCTCTTGGCCGCCTTGGCGGCTTCGGTGTCGAACCGGGCCAGCGCCGCCTGCGCCCGCAGGAACAGCTTCGATCCCTCAGGGGAGAAGACCGCCGGAGCCTTCGGCTCCTCCTCGGCCGGCTCCACGGGCTCGGCCGACTCCCCGGACTCCGCCGACTCGGCGGACTCGACTGCCTCAGCCGTCTCCCGGGTCTCCTCGGCCTTCTCGGCCTTCTCGGTCTCCCGCGCCTCGGTGTCCGTCTCGACGGCGTCCGTGCTCTCAGCGGCGTCGATGTCCCGCGTGGCGGGCGTGCCGGTCGACTCGGTGTCCTGTGCCGTGCGCGCGGCAGGCAGTGCGGGCGAGGGAGCCGCTTCTATCTCGAGCAGACGGCGGCCCTCCAGGGCGGTGGCGCGCTCGGTCTCCGCGGTGGCGTAGCGGCGCAGCAGCGCGGCGTGCTCGTTGCGCAGGCCGGCCAGTTCGGTGCGCTTGGACCGCAGTCGCTGCTCCAGCTTGACGCGCAGCTCACGCGACTCGTCGAGGTCGCTCTCCAATTCGGCGACGCGTTCCTCGTAACGCCATTCGTCACCGGCACGCGCGCGCGTGAGGTCGGCGACCTGCTTGCCTGCCTGCATGTCCCAGCGGCGCATCACGACCGCGCCGACGATCGCCGTCGCCGCGGCGGCCGCGGCCAGACCCCGGAGCACTGTCGGCTCCGTGAACACCCAGGGGCCTAGGGCGCAGAGAAGGGAGACGCTTGCGATCGCCGAGGGAGGCAGCAGCCTGTGCAAAGGTGGGGAATGGCGGTGACGTCCACGTGGCATGGCCAGAAACTTACCGCGCGTAGGCGATTGTTGGCGCCCCGCCCCGCAAAAACACAGCCATACCGAAGTCTTCACAGAGCATCAGCAAAGAGTGCTGCCGTCGAATTCGACGGCAAACAAGATCATTTCCGGTCGGAGCCGTCGAGGGCCGCCGTCACCGGTCGCCCAGCCGCCCGCTGATCCACTGAAGTGTCGGCGGGATCTCCCGCCGCCAGGTGTTGAAGTTGTGGCCGCCGCTGTCCAGGACGATCGAGGAGATCCTGGTTTTGCCCGTGCCCTTCGCCAGCGCTATGAACTTCATCGTGGCCTTGTAGTTGGATTCTCCAACCTTGCTGGTGGTGACGAGCAGCGAGGTATTCGGAGCGGAACGATTCTTCAGATACCAGAGCAAATCAGCCTCATTGCGCAGGGTCTTGTTCCCGTGGAAGAGATCGCCGGTGGTCGGGTCGATCGGCGCCTTGTAATACGCCGAAAGGCCCGCACCGGCCGCATAGGCCTCCGGATGGTGCATCGCCAGCTTCAGGGCGCAGTAGCCGCCCGTGGAGTCGCCGATGATCCCCCAGTTGCCGGGCTTCTTGCCGACCCTGTAGTGAGCCGTCACGGCGTCCGGCAGGTCCTTCGCGAAGAACGACTCGGTCTGCGGCCCACCCGGGATGTCCACGCACTCCGTGTCCCGCGGCGGCGCCACCGTCGGCCGCAGCATCACCAGGATCATCGGCTGCATGCGCCCGTCCTTGGCGAGCTCCCGCGCGGTGCTCGGGTAGTGCAACTTGTTGACGAGCGCCTCCGCCGTACCGGGGTACCCCGTCAGGATGACGGCGGCGGGGAACGTACGCGTGCGGTACGCCGGGTCGAAGTACTCCGGCGGCAGGTACACGTACGCGGTCGTGGTTATGTGCGTCGTCCTCCCGTTGACGGCGACCTTCTGAACCTGCCCGCCCAGCTGCGGCCGCCCGCTGCCGCCGCCGTCCACGCGCCGCGTGTCGACGACCTGCAGCGGCCCCGCCGGGCCGCCGTCCGCCGCGTGGTCGACGACCACGCCCTGGTCCGTCTCCTTGCCGAACAGATCGGCCCAGCTGGCGTAGAAGCCGAAGGCCTGGTTGGCGGAGAGCCCCACCGACGCGAACAGCGCCAACTGGGTGGCGAGCAGCAGACCGACGCGCCCGCTGACGGCCCGCCAGTTGCGCCGGGCCAGGCGCGGCCACAGCCACACCGTGCCGACGAACAGCGCGAGGGCGAACAGCACTGACAACAACAGCACTTTGTTGCTCGTGAGACCCACGATGGTTTCCTGCCTGCTCTCCGTCCGGGAACACGCCCGTCCCCCCGACTCCTTCGCGAGGGCTTGTCCCAGACTTTCCTTGGCCTTTTCAGTGGCTTTGAGGAGACGAGTGAACCTCTCAGCCCTAGACACCGTCCTAGAGGGCGCAATGTCGCCGGATGCCCGAATCGGCACCGGGTTCAAGGTCTCTCGCGGAACTACGGGATGCGATGTCTGTCACGGAAGATGGGGAAATGTCGGGCGGGGTTCCGCGCCGATCAAGCCGGGTGCGGCAGATAGTGCGAGGTCCGCGCCCCGAGTCCGTACCTGCCCTGGTCGGCAGAGCGTGCGCCCTCGTGGGTCTGCTGGACGTCGCCGCGGGTGTCTTCCCGCGGTTCAGGCACAGCCGTATGCACACCTTCGCCGAGGTGCTGCCCGGTTCCTTCGGGCCCTTCGCGGCCGCGCTGTCCCTCAGCGCGGGCGTCCTGCTGCTGCTGCTCGCCCACGGCCTCAAGCGGGCCAAGCGGCGCGCCTGGCGCGCGGCGGTGGTGCTGCTCCCGGCGGGCGCGGTCGCACAGTTCGTATACCGGCACTCCATCGTGGGCGCGCTCATCTCTGTCGCGCTCCTGGTCCCGCTGCTGGTGCACCGCGACCAGTTCGCGGCGCTGCCCGATCCGCGCAGCCGCTGGCGCGCGCTGGCCAACTTCGTCCTCATGGGAGCCGGCTCCCTCGGTCTGGGGCTGGTCATCGTCAGCGTCCACCCCAACCGCATGATCGGCGACCCGAGCCTGGCCGATCGCATTACGCACGTCCTGTACGGCCTCTTCGGCTTCGAGGGCCCGGTCGACTACCAGGGCAACACCTCCTGGACGGTCGCCTTCTCCCTGGGCGCGCTGGGATGGATCACCGCGGTGACGACGATCTACCTCGCGTTCCGCCCCGAGCACCCGGCCGCGCAGCTCACCGAGGAGGACGAGACCCGCCTGCGGGCCCTGCTGGACAAGCACGGCCGCCGCGACTCCCTCGGCCACTTCGCGCTGCGTCGCGACAAGGCCGTCGTCTTCTCCCCCAGCGGGAAGGCGGCCGTCACCTACCGCGTCGTCTCCGGCGTGATGCTCGCCAGCGGCGACCCCATCGGCGACGTCGAGGCGTGGCCCGGCGCGATCGAGCGCTTCATGGACGAGGCCAAGGCCCACTCCTGGACTCCGGCCGTCATGGGCTGCTCGGAGACCGGCGGCGAGGTCTGGACCCGCGAGACCGGTCTGGACGCCCTCGAACTGGGCGACGAGGCGGTGGTGGACGTAGCGGATTTCTCCCTGGCCGGCCGCGCGATGCGCAACGTGCGCCAGATGGTCAAGCGCATCGAACGCGCCGGTTACGAGACCCGGGTCCGGCGCGTGGCTGACCTCGGCGAGGCCGAACTGGAGCGCATCCGCCTCGCCGCCGAGGACTGGCGCGGCACCGACACCGAGCGCGGCTTCTCCATGGCCCTGGGCCGCGTCGGCGACGCCGCCGACGCCGACTGCCTCATCGCCACCGCCCACAAGACCGACGAGGCCCCCGGCGAGTACGGCGACCTGAAGGCGATCCTGCACTTCGTGCCCTGGGGCCCGGACGGCGCCTCCCTGGACCTGATGCGCCGCGACCGCTCCGCCGACCCCGGCATGAACGAACTCCTCATCGTCGCCGCCCTCCAGGCGGCCCCCAAGTTCGGCATCACGCGCGTGTCGCTGAACTTCGCGATGTTCCGCTCGGCGCTGGCCCGCGGCGAGAAGATCGGCGCCGGCCCGGTGCTGCGCGCCTGGCGCGGCCTGCTGGTGTTCCTCTCCCGCTGGTTCCAGATCGAGTCCCTGTACAAGTTCAACGCCAAGTTCCAGCCCCGCTGGGAGCCCCGCTTCGTCGTCTACCGGGCCTCCGGCGACCTTCCCCGCATCGGCTTCGCCGCGATGCAGGCCGAAGGCTTCGTCAACCTCGCCCTCCCGCTGCCGCGCTTCCTGCGCCGCCGCTCCAAAGCGGCCCGCGTGTGCGCGCACACGGTGGCGGAGAGGGACGTACGGGCGGCATAGCCGCAACGATGAAGGTCCAGCGGGACTCGGGGCCGGGCCGCACCGCGGCCCGGCCCCTTCCTGGGCCTACGCTGAACGTATGAGCAAGCAGAGCGGACGCGGGCGCGTCGACGGCCTTCCGGATTGGGACCGCTGCGCGGTCATGGGAGTCGTCAACGTGACCCCCGACTCCTTCTCCGACGGCGGCCGCTGGTTCGACACGACGGCCGCCGTCAAGCACGGCCTCCAACTCGTCGCCGAGGGCGCGGACCTGGTCGACGTCGGCGGCGAGTCCACCCGCCCCGGCGCCACCCGCGTCGACGAGGCCGAGGAGCTGCGCCGGGTCGTCCCCGTCGTCCGCGGTCTCGCCTCCGAGGGCGTCGTCGTCTCCGTCGACACGATGCGCGCCTCCGTCGCCACCCAGGCCCTCGCGGCCGGCGCCGCCCTCGTCAACGACGTCAGCGGCGGCCTCGCCGACCCGGCGATGATCCCGGCCGTGGCGGACACGGGCGCCCCCTTCGTCGTCATGCACTGGCGCGGCTTCCTGGAGGGCGGCAACGTCAAGGGCGTCTACGCCGACGTCGTCGCCGAAGTCGTGGACGAACTGCACGCGCGCGTGGACGCCGTCCTGGCGGGCGGCATCTCCCCGAACCGCATCGTCGTCGACCCGGGCCTCGGCTTCTCCAAGGAGGCCGACCACGATCTCTCCCTGCTGGCCCACCTCGACCGTCTGCGCTCCCTCGGCCACCCGCTGCTCGTCGCCGCCTCCCGCAAGCGTTTCCTCGGCCGCGTCCTCGCCGGCCCCGGGAGCGCGCCGCCGCCCGCGCGCGAGCGCGACGCCGCCACGGCCGCCGTCTCCGCCCTCGCCGCGCAGGCCGGCGCCTGGGCGGTCCGCGTGCACGAGGTGCGCGCGACGGCGGACGCGGTACGGGTCGCCCGCGCCATGGAGGAGGCGCGCGAAGCAGGCGACGCGCCGGACATGCACGGCCCGCACGGCGCAGAAGGAGCCCGGTGAGCGCCCCCCACACCGATGTCGAGCAGGTCGAGGCCGCCAACACCGCCTTCTACGAGGCACTGGAGCAAGGCGACTTCGAAGGGGTTTCCTCGCTCTGGCTCACCCCGGCCGACCTGGGCGTGGACGAGACCTATCACGACCCGGCGGACGTCGGCGTGATCTCCTGCGTGCACCCCGGCTGGCCCGTGCTCACCGGTCGCGGCGAGGTCCTCAGGTCGTACGCGCTGATCATGGCGAACACCGACTACATCCAGTTCTTCCTCACTGACGTGCATGTCTCGGTCACCGGCGACGCCGCGCTCGTGACCTGCACCGAGAACATCCTCAGCGGTGGCCCCGCGCCGGAGGCCGGCGAGGAGCTCGGGCCGCTCGTGGGCCAGCTGGTGGTCGCCACGAACGTGTTCCGCCGCACGTCCGACGGCTGGAAGCTGTGGTCGCACCACGGCTCCCCGGTGCTGGCCGAAAACGACGAGCCCGAGGACTCCGAGGACGAGGACACCCCCTCCTGAGCGGGTAGACGATCCACAGGGCCTAAAAAGTGGTTGGAATCACGAACCCGTGGGTAGGCGCGGCTACCGACCTGTGAGCCGCCGGGCGCGCCAAGGGAAACACCCGGTGAACACTCCTGGCTCCGGCCCGGGCCACTGCGGTGGGGGCCAGGGTCTGTCAGTGCTCGCAGGTAGATTCGTTCGAGGCCGGGGTGCCGCCCGCACCCGGTACGCACCGGCCGAACCGACGACTGCAGGAGGATTCGCGTGGATCGTGTCGCGCTGCGTGGCCTGAAGGCCCGCGGGTACCACGGCGTGTTCCCCAAGGAACGCGAGGAGGGCCAGACCTTCATCGTGGATCTCGTCCTGGGCCTGGACACCCGACCGGCCGCCGCCGACGACGACCTGGCGAAGACCGTGCACTACGGCATCGTGGCGGAGGAGGTCGTGGCCGTCGTCCAGGGCGACCCCGTCGACCTCATCGAGACGCTCGCCGAGCGCATCGCCCAGGCCTGTCTGAAGCACGAAGGGGTCCAGGAGGTCGAGGTCTGCGTCCACAAACCGGACGCCCCGATCACCGTCCCCTTCGACGACGTGACCGTCACCATCACCCGGAGCCGTGCATGACCGCGTTCTTCACCGAGGGTCAGAGCGACCCGACCGTACAGCCGGTACCCGCCTCCGTCGTCGAGAAGGTCGACGCCGCCGACACCACCCTGCACAACCCCCAACGCGCCGTGATCTCCCTCGGCGCCAACCTCGGCAACCGCCTGGAGACCCTCCAGGGCGCCATCGACGCCCTGGAGGACACCCCGGGCGTCCGCATCAAGGCCGTCTCCCCGGTGTACGAGACCGAGCCGTGGGGCGTCGAGCCCGGCAGCCAGCCGTCGTACTTCAACGCGGTGATCCTGCTGAAGACGACCCTGCCGCCGTCCTCGCTCCTGGAGCGGGCGCACGCCGTCGAGGAGGCCTTCCACCGGGTACGGGACGAGCGCTGGGGCGCGCGCACGCTCGACGTCGACATCGTCGCGTACGCCGACGTCGTCGACGACGACCCGACCCTCACCCTCCCCCACCCCCGCGCCCATGAACGCGCCTTCGTCCTCGCCCCCTGGCATGACGTGGAGCCCGAGGCACAACTCCCCGGGCGCGGGGCGGTCGCCGAGCTCCTCGACGCCGTCACCCGCGAGGGCATCGCGGCCCGCAAGGACCTGGAACTCCAGCTGCCCGAGTAGTCGTTAAGGTCAAGAAGACCACTGCCCGCGCGCTGTCCGCGGGCTCGGGGGAGCTGAAGGGACACCGTGAGAGAGCTGCGCATCAGGGTGCTGGCCGGCGTGTTCGTCGTCGCCGCGATCCTGTCCTGGGCGGGCGCCCGCCTCTGGAACTCGATCGGGACCCTCCCCAGCGTCCCGCTGGCCGCCCCCATCGTGCTCGCCCTGATCGCCGTGGTCCTGCTCGCCACGGCGTTCTCGCTGCGCGGGCGTCTCAAGGCCCAGCGTGAGCGGCGCCCCGAGGCCAAGGGCGTCGATCCCCTGATGGCGGCCCGCGCCGTCGTCTTCGGTCAGGCCAGCGCGCTGGTGGCCGCCCTGGTCTCCGGCATGTACGGAGGCACGGGCGTCTTCCTCCTGGAGTCCCTCGACATTCCGGCCCGTCGAGATCAGGCCATCTACGCCGGCTTCTCGGTCCTGGCAGGCATCGCCGTCATAGCGGCGGCCATCTTCCTGGAACGCGTCTGCAAGCTCCCCGAGGACGACGACCACCAAAACGGCGCAGCGTCGACGGCGTGACGCCGCGCGCGCGAGCGCAGTCGGGGCAGGCGGGGCAGACGGGCGTCAGTCCGCCATGATCAGGCTCATCGCCTCGTTGCGCGTCGCCGCGTCCCGCAGCTGCCCGCGGACCGCCGACGTGATGGTCTTGGCGCCGGGCTTGCGAATGCCCCGCATGGACATGCACATGTGCTCGCACTCGATGACGACGATCACGCCGCGCGGCTCCAGGATCTCCATCAGGGAGTCGGCGATCTGTGTGGTGAGACGTTCCTGCACCTGCGGCCGGCGGGCGTAGACGTCCACGAGCCGGGCCAGCTTCGACAGACCGGTGATCTTCCCGCTGGTGGACGGGATGTAACCGACGTGGGCGACGCCTCTGAACGGCACGAGATGGTGCTCACAGGTACTGAACACCTCGATGTCCTTCACGAGCACCATCTCATCGTGCCCGAGGTCGAACGTCGTGGTCAGGACGTCCTCGGGCTGCTGCCACAGCCCCGCGAATATCTCCTTGTACGCCCGCGCCACCCGTCCCGGCGTCTCGCGGAGGCCCTCACGGTCCGGGTCCTCACCGACCGCGATCAGCAGCTCGCGTACGGCGTTCTCGGCCCGCTTCTCGTCGAACTCGCCGATGGAGCCTTCGCCGTCCAGCGTCACGGGGTCGGTCATCTGGTGCCTCGTTCCTGTACGGGTTCGCGCGTGTGGGGCACGCGCCTCATCTGCGGGCATAGAGAATCGGTCATACGAAATGCCGCGCCCCCCAGGCTAGGTCCTGGGGGGCGCGGCATCCATTCCGGGCCTGGTGGGGCTCCCGGAGCCGGGTCAGCTCTCCGGGCGGTCCTCCGAGGCGGGCTCGGCCACCGGGGTGGACTCCACCGCAGTGGACTTGGCGGTGGAGATCGCCGGTGCCGCGCCGTTGGCGCCGTTCGTCAGTGCGAGCTCCTTGGGGGAGAGCACCGGCGGACGGGTGGACGGCGTGCGCCGCGAGGAGCCGGTCCAGGCGGGCCGTGCCGGGCGCTTGACGATGGCCGAGAAGACCTCGGCGATCTCCTCCTTGCCCAGCGTCTCCTTCTCCAGCAGCTGAAGCACCAGGTTGTCGAGGACGTCGCGGTTCTCGACCAGGATCTCCCAGGCCTCGTTGTGCGCGTTCTCGATGAGCTTCTTGACTTCCTCGTCCACCAGGGCGGCGACCTCTTCCGAGTAGTCGCGCTGGTGAGCCATCTCACGGCCGAGGAACGGCTCGGTGTTGTCGCCGCCGAACTTGATGGCGCCCAGACGCTCGGTCATGCCGTACTGGGTGACCATCGCCCGCGCGGTCGCCGTGGCCTTCTCGATGTCGTTCGCGGCGCCCGTGGTCGGGTCGTGGAAGACGAGCTCCTCCGCCGCTCGGCCGCCCAGCATGTAGGCCAGCTGGTCGAGCATCTCGTTGCGGGTGGTGGAGTACTTGTCCTCGTCCGGGAGCACCATCGTGTAGCCGAGCGCGCGGCCGCGGGACAGGATGGTGATCTTGTGGACGGGGTCGGAGTTCGGCGAAGCCGCCGCGACCAGGGCGTGACCGCCCTCGTGGTACGCGGTGATCTTCTTCTCCTTGTCCGACATGATCCGGGTCCGCTTCTGCGGGCCCGCGACCACACGGTCGATCGCCTCGTCCAGCATGTGGTTGTCGATCAGCTTCAGGTCCGAGCGGGCCGTCAGCAGCGCGGCCTCGTTCAGCACGTTGGAGAGATCGGCGCCCGTGAAGCCGGGGGTGCGGCGGGCGACGGCGGCCAGGTCGACGTCGGGCGCGACCGGCTTGCCCTTCTGGTGAACCTTGAGGATCTCCAGACGACCCTGCATGTCCGGGCGGTCGACCGCGATCTGGCGGTCGAAGCGGCCGGGCCGCAGCAGGGCCGGGTCGAGGATGTCGGGCCGGTTCGTCGCGGCGATGAGGATCACGCCGCCCTTGACGTCGAAGCCGTCCATCTCGACGAGCAGCTGGTTCAGCGTCTGCTCGCGCTCGTCGTGACCGCCGCCGAGGCCGGCGCCGCGGTGGCGGCCGACCGCGTCGATCTCGTCGACGAAGACGATCGCCGGGGCGTTCGCCTTGGCCTGCTCGAAGAGGTCACGGACTCGGGAGGCACCGACACCGACGAACATCTCGACGAAGTCGGAACCGGAGATCGAGTAGAAGGGGACGCCCGCCTCGCCGGCGACGGCGCGCGCGAGCAGGGTCTTGCCGGTGCCGGGAGGCCCGTAGAGGAGCACACCCTTGGGGATCTTGGCGCCGACGGCCTGGAACTTCGCCGGTTCCTGGAGGAACTCCTTGATCTCGTGGAGTTCCTCGACGGCCTCGTCCGAGCCTGCGACGTCGGCGAACGTCGTCTTCGGGGTGTCCTTGGTGATGAGCTTGGCCTTGGACTTCCCGAAGTTCATGACCCGGGAGCCGCCGCCCTGCATCTGGTTCATCAGGAACAGGAAGACGACCACGATGAGGACGAAGGGGAGCAGGGACAGCAGGATCCCGACGAAGGCGTTCTGCTTCGTCGGCGAGACCGTGTAGCCGTCCGGGATCTGCTTGTCCTGGTACTTGGTCTGCAGCGTGTTGGCGATGGTCACGCCCTGATCGCCGATGTAGCTCGCTTGGATCTTCGAGCTGCCTTCGATCTTTGTGCCGTCTTTGAGCGTGGCCTTGACGGTCTGCTCGTCACCGGTGGTGAGCTTGGCCGACTCGACCTTGTTGTCGTTGATCGCTGCAATGACCTGGCCTGTGTCCACCGTCTTGTAGCCGCCGGACGAGCCGACGACCTGCATCAACACGACCACGGCAAGGACGGCCAGCACGATCCACATGACCGGCCCACGGAAGTATCGCTTCACGTCCATCCATACGGAGCGGTGTCGCCCCGTCCCTCCTGCCATAGTGAGTTTGATAAGACAGTTCTTCTGACGGTACCCCAGCTTTGTCGCGCGAAGCCGCACGGGACGGCTGGCGCACCCGTCTGCATGCTCCAACGGCGAGAGGCCCGCCGGGGTTCCCGATCTTCGTACGGGGCTTGGGCCCTTCGGGTTCAGCCGCCGTAGACGTGGGGCGCGAGCGTACCGACGAACGGGAGGTTGCGGTACTTCTCGGCGTAGTCGAGGCCGTAGCCGACGACGAACTCGTTGGGGATGTCGAAGCCGACCCACTGCACGTCGATGGCGACCTTGGCGGCCTCGGGCTTGCGCAGCAGCGTGCACACCTTGAGGGAGGCGGGCTCGCGCGAGCCGAGGTTGGACAGCAGCCAGGACAGGGTCAGGCCGGAGTCGATGATGTCCTCGACGATCAGGACGTGCTTGCCCTTGATGTCGGTGTCGAGGTCCTTGAGGATCCGCACCACACCGGAGGACTGGGTGCCCGCGCCGTAGGACGACACGGCCATCCAGTCCATGGTGACGGGGGTGGACAGCGCTCGGGCGAGGTCGGCCATGACCATCACGGCGCCCTTGAGGACGCCGACGATGAGCAGGTCCTTGCCCGCGTACTCCGCGTCGATCTTCGCGGCCAGCTCTGCCAGCTTCGCGTCGATCTCTTCCTTGGTGATGAGCACCTCTTTGAGGTCGGTGCCCATGTCTTTCGCGTCCACCCGCATCACTTTCGGTTGTCCCACCGGCCACCGGGACCGCCCACGACCACGTAAGCGGTCCTGCCGGAGGGCCCGGATTCAGCCTTGCCGAATCACCAGTCTGCCACCCTGGCGCTGGGCGACGACTTTGCCGGGGAGATTGATGACTCCCTGGCCGCGCCAGCCGGTGATCAGCCGGTCGACCTCCTCGATGTGCCGGGCGAAGAGGGAACCAGCCGGGGCGCCCGCCTCGATGGCGGCGCGGCGCAGGATCCGGCGGCGTACGGCGGGCGGCAGTGCGTAGAGCTTGGCGCACTCCAGGAGGCCGGCTGCGTCCCGTACGGAGGACTCAGCCTGGCCGGCCCAGGCGTCGAGGGCGTCGGCGTCGTCGCGGGAGAGCTGGGCCGTACGGGCGAGGGCTTCGACGACGCCCTTGCCGAGAGCTTTCTCCAGGGCGGGCAGGCCCTCGTGGCGCAGCCGGGAGCGGGTGTAGGCCGGGTCGGCGTTGTGCGGGTCGTCCCAGACGGGCAGGGCCTGGACCATGCAGGCCTTGCGGGCGGTCTGCCGGTCGAGCTGGAGGAAGGGGCGGCGGTAGCGGCCGCCGGCCCCCGAGACCGCGGCCATGCCGGACAGGGAGCGGATGCCGGAGCCGCGGGCGAGGCCGAGGAGGACGGTTTCGGCCTGGTCGTCGCGGGTGTGGCCGAGGAGGATCGCAGCGGCGCCGTGGCGTTCGGCAGCGGCGTCCAGGGCGGTGTAGCGCGCGTCGCGGGCGGCGGCCTCGGGGCCGCCTGCGCGGCCGACGGACACGGCGCTGGACTCGACCGGGTCGAGGCCGAGTTCCCGCAGCCGCAGGACGACTTCCTCGGCGCGCAGGTCGGAGCCGGGCTGCAGGCCGTGGTCTACGGTGACGCCGCCGGCGCGGATGCCGAGCCGGGGGGCCTCGAAGGCGAGGGCGGAGGCGAGCGCCATGGAGTCGGCGCCGCCGGAGCACGCCACGAGCACGAGCGGCGACGGCGGGCGCTCGTGCGGGCTCGCTTCGGGGGCGGGGTGGTCGTTGAGGATGTCGTGAAGGACGCGGCGGACCGCCAGGCGTATCGCCGCGACCGCAGGATGGGGACCCATTGTCCGGTTCCCTTCATGAAGTTTTCGGGGGGTGAGCCCGAGGTTCGGTCACTCAGAGTGTGTAGATGGTGACAGAACCGGGCCGTTCCCCGAGCATTGCACGCCTGCCGAGGCCTCACGGTCCCTCGGACGGGTGATTGAAGGGGCGTTCGCCTGCCGACGGCCGGATTCGGCTACCACCTCTGTCGGAGGTTCACGACTCGGCCTTGCGGTGCACCCGCGCGACCCAGTCCGCCGGTTTGGCGATCTCCGCCTTGGTCGGAAGTGTGTTCGGGGAGGTCCATACGCGGTTGAAGCCGTCCATGCCGACCTGGTCGACGACGGCCCGGACGAAGCGTTCGCCGTCCCGGTACTGCTTGAGTTTGGCGTCCAGGCCCAGCAGTTTGCGCAGGGCGAGGTCCAGTCGGGAGGCGCCCTTGGCGCGGCGCTGCTGGAACTTCTCGCGGATTTCGGCGACCGTCGACACGACTTCCGGTCCGACTCCGTCCATGACGAAGTCGGCGTGGCCCTCCAGGAGGGACATCACGGCGGTGAGGCGGGCGAGGATCTCGCGCTGTGCGGGCGTCTGCACGAGTTCGACCAGGGAGCGCCCTCCGTCGTCCTCCTCGCCCTCGGGGCGGCCGCCCGCGAGCGACTGGGCGGCTTCCCGGACACGCTCCAGGAAGGTCATGGGGTCGACGTCGGTCTCGCCCAAGAACGACTGGATTTCGCCCTCCAGGTGGTCGCGCAGCCAGGGCACGGCGGAGAACTGCGTGCGGTGCGTCTCCTCGTGCAGGCACACCCACAGGCGGAAGTCGTGAGGCTGTACGTCGAGTTCGCGTTCGACGTGGACGATGTTCGGCGCGACGAGCAGCAGCCGCCCGCCGCCGCCCGCGCCCGCGGGCAGTTCGCGGGTGGCGGGCGCGAAGGTCTCGTACTGGCCGAGGACCCGGGAGGACAGGAACGACAGCAACATGCCGAGTTCGACGCCGGTGACCTTGCCGCCGACGGCGCCGAGGACCGCGCCGCCGGGGGTGCTGCCGCGCCGCTCCTGCATCTTGTCGAGGAGGGGTTTGAGGATCTCCCGGAACCCGGCGACGTTCGCACGCACCCAGCCGGGGCGGTCGACGACGAGGATCGGGGTGTCGTGGGTGTCCTCGGTGCCCATACGAGTGAAGCCCCGGACATGTTCCTCCGAGGCCTTGGCGTGTCGGCGCAGTTCCGCGACGACGGCACGGGCCTCGTCACGGCTGACCTCGGGTCCCGGCCGTACCAGGCGGGTCGCGGTCGCCACCGCGAGATTCCAGTCGACCATCCCCGAAGATGCGGCACCACCGATGCTCGTCATGCGTCAACCGTACGTGAGCGCCGCCGTTGGGGGCAGGCCGCAGGAGGCCGGTCAGGGAGATGTCAGGGTCGGGGCCGGGGGTGGCTCGGGGGTAGCGGGCCACGCCCGTCAGCGGCAGCCGCATCCGGCGAGCGCCGTGGCCGCCCGGTCCAACGCCGCCTGGGCGGCCGCCGGGTCGGTCGTGTCGGCGGTCAGGAGCGCGAACGCGAGGAGGCGGCCGTCCTGGTCGACGACCGTGCCGGCGAGGGTGTTCACGCCGGTCAGGGTCCCGGTCTTGGCGCGGACGACACCGGCGGCGCCGTCGCCGTAGCGGCTGGTGAGGGTGCCGGTGAAGCCGGCGACCGGGAGGCCGGTGAGGACGGGGCGCAGGCCGGGTCGGGCTGGGTCGCCCGCCTTGACCAGGAGGGCGGTCAGCAGGTTCGCCGTGAGCCGGTCCTCGCGGTTGAGGCCGCTGCCGTCCCTGAAGCGGGCGCCGGCCGTCGGCAGTCCGAGCTTCTTCAGCTGGGCCTGGACGGCCTTGCCGGCGCCGTCGAAGTCGGCGCGGACGCGGGTCGCGACGGCGGTCTGGCGGGCGAGGGCCTCGGCGATGTCGTTGTCGCTGTTGGTGAGCATCCGCTCCACCAGGGCGGACAGCGGGGGCGAGGAGACGGTGGCGAGGCTCTGCGCGCGCGTGGTGGCCTTGGAGGGGCCGGGGGCCGTGGTCCTGATGCCTGCGGCCTTCAGGAACTCCGCGAACTTGAGGGTCGCGTCGGCCGCCGGGTCGCTCACCCGGGTCGCCGGGCCGCTGGTGGAGTCGTCGGTGCGGCCCTCGTCGGCGGACAGGGCGGTGACGGGAGCGAGGTTGGGGTTGATCCCGATGGGGTGAACTTGGGTTCCGGCGTACAGGGTCGTGTCGTACGAGAGCGTCACCTGGGTGAGGCCGCGCTTCTTCAGGGCGGCGGCGGTGGAGACGGCGAGGGTGCGCAGGCTCGCCCAGCCCTCGGCCTCCGGGCGGGCCGTGAGGGTGGGGTCGCCGCCGCCGACGAGGACGAGCTCCTTGGTGTCGGGTTCGAGCGCCGCGCGCGTGGTGAGGCGGTGCTCGGCGCCCATCGCGGAGAGCGCGGCGACGGCGGTGGCGATCTTCGTGGTGGACGCCGGGGTCAACGCCTGGTCGGCCCCGGTGCCGTACAGCGGCCTGCCGGTGGCCACGTCGACGACCGCGGCGGTGTGCCGGGCGCCGAGGGCCGGATCGTCCAGGAGGGGGGCCAGGACGTTCGCGAGGCCGGGACCGGTGGGAAGGGCGGCCGGGGCCGACTTCACGGTGCTGCCGACGGCGCCGCCGAGGCCGGTGAGGACGGAGGCGGCGCTGGGGGCGGGCCGCGGCGCCCCGGCCACCGTGTCGGACGTACCGGACGAATCGTCCGCGCGGCCGTGATCTGCGCCACCCGTCCGTTCGAGGGCGACTGCGCGGTCCCGCTCCGCCGTACGCTGACCGGTGGAGTCCCAGGGGCCGGCGGCGGTCACCACACCGGCGGCCAGCGCCAGCCCGGCGGTCGCCGCACCCGCGGAGTACTGCCAGGACCTGGCGTTCGGTCCGGCCATCGGCTTCGTGACGCGTGCGAGGTGCGGCTTCGCCGCCTGGGTGAGCCGTGCGACCTGCGGCTTGGCGGCGGCGCCCACGCGCGCGAGGCGAGGTCGTACGATCCCTGCGGCCCGTGCCAGACGCGGTCGTACGGCGTCCGCGACCCGCTCCACATGCGGTCTCGCGGCCCGCCAAGGCCTCAGCTCTGGCACGATCACCAGCCCCTTTCGCGATCACACAGCTGCGTGAGGGACACTTAACCACCAGAACTATGTGCTGATCATGGAGGAGCCACCGGTGGAGTTCGACGTCACGATCGAGATCCCGAAGGGTTCGCGGAACAAGTACGAGGTGGACCACGAGACCGGTCGGATCCGCCTGGACCGTCGACTCTTCACCTCGACCGCCTACCCGACCGACTACGGCTTCGTCGAGAACACCCTCGGCGAGGACGGCGACCCGCTGGACGCGCTGGTCATCCTGGACGAGCCCACGTTCCCGGGCTGTCTCATCAAGTGCCGCGCGATCGGCATGTTCCGGATGACGGACGAGGCCGGCGGCGACGACAAGCTGCTGTGCGTCCCGGCGACCGACCCGCGCGTGGAGCACCTGCGGGACATCCACCACGTGTCGGAGTTCGACCGCCTGGAGATCCAGCACTTCTTCGAGGTCTACAAGGACCTGGAGCCCGGCAAGTCCGTGGAGGGCGCCGACTGGGTCGGCCGTACGGACGCCGAGGCGGAGATCGCGCGGTCCTACAAGCGGTTCAAGGACCAGGGCGGTCACTGAGGCCGCGGCAGCGTAGAGGTGCGTAAAGGGCTGCACGCGCACGCGTGCAGCCCTTTCGCGCGTCTGTGCGCATACTGAGGGCCTACGGAAGGTGTCGTTCAGGGAGCGTTGCTGAGTGTCGGAGGCGGATGACCGCAAGCCGCAGTCGGACGAGGCGAGGAGTGCATTCGACCCCGAGATCACGTCCGAGTTCGCGATCCCGGCGGGGCTGGCCGTCCCGAAGACCGGGGTTGAGTCGGAGACCACCTCGGAGTTCGCCGTTCCGCAGGGCCTGGACGTGGGGCAGCAGGCCGCCGCGGAGGCCGAGGGATCGGCGTTCAGCCTGCCGCGCACGTACAGCGCCCGACAGGCCCCGGCAGCCTTCACGCCCGCCGCCGGCGTGCCGATGGTGAGTCTGACCAAGGACGTGCCCTGGCAGGACCGGATGCGCACCATGCTGCGGATGCCGGTGGCCGAACGGCCCGCGCCGGAGCCCGGCCCCAAGGCGGAGGAGGGCGGCCCGGCCGTCCCGCGCGTGCTCGACCTGACGCTGCGCATCGGCGAGTTGCTGCTGGCGGGCGGAGAGGGCGCCGAGGACGTGGAGGCCGCGATGTTCGCCGTCTGCCGCTCCTACGGGCTCGACCGCTGCGAGCCGAACGTCACCTTCACGCTGCTGTCCATCTCGTACCAGCCGTCCCTGGTGGAGGACCCGGTGACGGCGTCGCGGACCGTGCGCCGCCGGGGCACCGACTACACGCGCCTGGCGGCCGTCTTCCGGCTCGTGGACGACCTGAGCGACCCGGAGACCCACCTCTCCCTGGAGGAGGCCTACCGGCGGCTCGCGGAGATGCGCCGTAACCGGCACCCGTACCCGACCTGGGTGCTGACCTCGGCGAGCGGACTGCTCGCGGGCGCGGCTTCCGTACTGGTCGGCGGTGACGTGATCGTGTTCGTCGCGGCCGCGCTCGGCGCGATGCTCGGCGACCGGCTGGCGTGGCTCTGCGCGGGGCGCGGGCTGCCGGAGTTCTACCAGTTCCTGGTCGCCGCGATGCCGCCGGCCGCGATAGGCATCGCGCTGACGCTGGGTCACGTCGACGTGGAGGCCTCCGCGGTCATCACCGGTGGGCTGTTCGCGCTGCTGCCCGGACGGGCGCTGGTGGCGGGCGTCCAGGACGGTCTGACGGGCTTCTACATCACCGCTGCCGCCCGCCTGCTGGAGGTCATGTACTTCTTCGTGGGCATCGTCGTCGGGGTGCTGGTGATGCTCTACGTCGGCGTGCAGCTCGGCGCCCATCTCAACCCCGACACGGCCCTGGGCATCGGCAAGCACCCGCTGTGGCAGATCGGGGCCTCGATGCTGCTCTCGCTGACGTTCGCGGTGCTGCTCCAGCAGGAACGATCCACCGTGCTCGCCGTGACGCTGAACGGCGGTGTGGCCTGGTCGGTGTACGGCGCGATGCGCTACACCGGAGAGATCTCGCCGGTGGCCTCCACGGCCGTCGCGGCGGGAGTGGTGGGACTGTTCGGGCAGCTGCTCTCGCGGTACCGGTTCGCGTCCGCCCTGCCGTACACGACCGCCGCGATCGGGCCCCTGTTGCCGGGGTCGGCGACGTATTTCGGGCTGCTGGCGATCGCGCAGAACGAGGTGGACGCGGGGCTGGTGTCGCTCACCAAGGCCGCTGCGCTGGCCATGGCCATCGCCATCGGCGTGAACCTGGGATCCGAGGTGTCGCGGCTGTTCCTGCGGATCGGCTCCGCGGAAAAGCGGCGGGCCGCCAAGAGGACGCGGGGGTTCTGAGCGACGCCCCGCGCCCCTCAGGAGCGCTTCTAGTAGCCCTGGTTCTGGTTGTACGGGTACTGCTGCTGCTGAGGCTGGGCCTGGGGTTGCTGCTGGGGCTGCTGCTGCCAGTCCTGGGGGTACTGCTGCTGTTGCGGGTACTGCTGCTGACCGCCGTAGTAGTCGTTCGGGTGGCCCTGGTTCTGGTGGCCCTGGCCCTGGTTCTGACCCTGGTGGCCCTGGTTCTGGTAGCCCTGGTTCTGGTCGTAGGCGCGGTTGCCGTACGGAGCGGGCTCTTCGATGCGGCGGAGCTGGGTCGTCGCGTCGTCCATGACCGGGGGCTGCTGCTGGGCGGGGGCGGCCTGCGGGGGGTTCTTCTTGGCCTGGGAGCGGGCGCGCAGGAACTCGATGATGATCGGGATCACGGAGACGAGGACGATCAGAATGAGGATCGCCTCGATGTTCACCTTGACGAAGTCGATCTTGCCCAGCCAGGAACCGAGCAGCGTCACGCCCGCGCCCCACAGGACGCCGCCGATGACGTTGAAGATCAGGAACGAGCGGTATTTCATGCCGCTGACGCCGGCGATGATCGGCGTGAACGTGCGAACGATGGGCACGAAGCGGGCCAGGACCAGGGACTTCGGGCCGTACTTCTCGAAGAACTCGTGCGCCTTGGTGACGTTCTCCTGCTTGAAGAGGCGGGAGTCCGGGCGGTTGAAGAGCGACGGGCCGACCTTCTTGCCGAACATGTAACCCGCCTGGTCGCCCAGGATCGCGGCGACGCAGATGAGGGCGATCGCCCCCCACAGCGGGAAGTCCAGCTGGTTCGACGTGATCAGCAGGCCGGCGGTGAACAACAGCGAGTCACCCGGCAGGAAGAACCCGATCAGCAGACCCGACTCCGCGAAGACGATGAGCAGCAGACCCCAGATGCTGTAGGTGTCGAGCAGATAGTTGGGGTCCAGCCAGCTCGGCCCGAGGGCAAGAGTCGTCACGGTTCCGGGCTCCTACGGGTGGGGGAAGTACGGCGTCCTTGGTACGGCCGCACAAAGCTATCAACGCAATGTGCCCGCCCCAGGTTCCACGGGTGCCTCCAGGATGCGCTGTGCCCCGACTGGGACAAGGCTGTGAGCCATGGGCATCGAAGATTACGGCGGCGGGCAGGGCCCTCAGCCGGACGTACTGGTCGTCACCACCAACGACGTACCCGGGTTCCGGGTGCAGCAGGTCATCGGTGAGGTCTTCGGGTTGACCGTGCGCTCACGGCACCTGGGCAGCCAGATCGGAGCGGGCCTGAAGTCGATGATCGGCGGCGAGCTCAAGGGGTTGACCAAGACCCTCGTGGAGACCCGCAACCAGGCCATGGAACGCCTCGTCGAGCAGGCACGCGTGCGTGGAGCCAACGGCGTGCTGATGTTCCGCTTCGACGTGACGGAGGCGGCGGACGTGGGCACCGAGGTGTGCGCGTACGGGACGGCGGTGGTCCTGGTCCAGGAGTAGGCCCTGGACCAGGACCACAGGGGCGTCTCCTTACGAAGTCCGTCGGGCCGCGTTCGCCGTGATCGCCTCCTTCAGGTGCTCGGCGAGGCCCGGGTGCATGGAGTCGTAGAACGCCTTGAAGCGTTCGTCGGAGACGTACATCTCCCCCAGGCACAGGTGCATCGTGTGCGGGCAGTCGTAGAACCATGTGCTGATGTGCCGGCGGTGCTCCTCGGCCATGTCCATCGCCGTCCCGCCGGTGGGCGGCTCGCCTGCGGCCACCAGGCCGGCGTAGCGCTCGCTCCAGTCGTCGACCTCGGCCTGCAGGCGCTTCCAGTCGTCCTTGGTGTAGCCGGCGGCGCGGCGCTGGGACTCGGCGTAGGCCTCGGTGCCGCCCCAGCGCTGCTCCGCCTCCTCGGCGTACTGCTCGGGGTCCTTGTCGCCGAAGACCTCGAACTTCTCCTCGGGGGTGAGGTTGATGCCCATCTTGCGTGCCTCCATGGCGTGTTCCACGGCCGCGGCCATCTTCTGCAGCTTCTCGATCCGCGCGGTCAGCAGTTCGTGCTGGCGGCGCAGGTGCGCGCGCGGGTCGGTCGCCGGGTCGTCGAGCAGGGCCGCGACCTCCTCGAGCGGGAAGCCGAGCTCCCGGTAGAACAGGATCTGCTGCAGCCGGTCGAGGTCGGCGTCCTCGTAGCGCCGGTGGCCCGCGTGGCTGCGCCCGCCGGGGACGAGCAGGCCGATGTCGTCGTAGTGGTGCAGGGTGCGCACCGTGACTCCGGCGAATCCGGCGACCTGTCCTACGGAGTAGCTCACTTCGTCCGCTCCCTTCTCGGTACGCGCTCCACGGTGCGTCCTCACGTCGCGTGAGGTGCAAGCCCCGCCCCCGAGTGACCCTTTTCAAGGTGTTCGTCCCGTTACGCACGCTTATCGTGAGCCCGTGACCCAGGACACCGCGCGGCAGGCGCCTTTCGCTCCGGCGACTCCGGCACGCGCTCTGCTGCCGTTGATCCTGCCCGCTCTCGTCGTCGGCGTGCCGGCGAGCCTGCTGTCGTGGCGGAATCTGCCGGACGCGCTCGGCGTGGGCCGGTACTCGGTGCTGTGGATGCTCGTCATGCTCACCGCGACCGGCGTGCTGGTGGGGCTGATGGTGTGGCAGGCGCCGGGGCACGCCGGGCCGGATCCGGCCACGACGGGGCTCGAGGCGCGCGTGCTCCCGCCGGCCGTGCTGCCCGGGCTGCTGGCGGCGGCCGCGCTGATGCCGGCGGGCGGGCCGAGCCTGGGCCCCGAGAACCCGGTCATCGCCGTGAACGTGGGGCTCGCCTTCTGGCTGGGCGGCAGGCTCATGCCCCGGCTGCCGGGCGGGCTGTGGCCCGCGCCGGCGGAGGCGGCGACGATCGGCGCGCTGTTCGGGACACCTGTCGCGGCGGCGCTGCTGTCTCCGAGGCGCTGGCGGGGCGGCAGACCGAGGGGGCGCAGTGGGACGACGTCTGCGCGCCGCTGGTCGCCGCCGCGGGCGGCTCGATGACGACCACCCTGGTGGCCCAGCCGGCCTTCGACCTGCATCTGCCCGCGTTCGGGCGGCCCGGGTGGGGCGACCTGCCGGCGTCGCTGGTGGTCGCGTCGGCGGGCGCGGCGCTCGGCGTGTACGCCGTCCGCGCCTTCCCGTACGTGCACGGCGCGTTGGGGCGGCTGGGACACCCGATGCCGGCGCTGCCGGCCGGCGGACTCGTCCTGGGCCTGCTGGGGGCTCTGGGCGGCCATCTGACGCTCTTCAGAGGGCTGGACGAGGTCGGGGAGCTCGCGGCCGATCCCGAGGGCTGGTCGGCCGGACCGTTCGCGACGATGACGGTGGTGAAGCTGACGGCGCTGCTCGTCGCCGCGTCCTGCGGTTTCCGGGGTGGGCGGATCCTCCCGTCCGTGTTCGTGGGCGTCGCCCTCGGCCTCGGCCTCGGCCTCACCGCGCATGCCCTCGTGCCCTGGGCGCATCCGGCGGTGGGCGTGGCGGCCGGCGCGCTGGGGGTGCTCCTGGCCGTCACCCGGCAGGGCTGGGTAAGTCTGTTCACGGCCGCCGTGAACAGTCGCCGCGCCCGCGATCACCGTCTTGCTGTGCGTCGCCTCGCTGCCGGCCTGGCCGCTGGTGACGGGGCGGCCGCAGATGCGGTTGCGCGACGGCGGAACGGCGGTGCTGTGACTGCGTGAACCGATGACTGCGTGAACCGATCAGGCCCCTCGATCCGATGAAGCGGTAGAACGCCACCCGGCGCTCGTCGCTCCTCAGTCAGGAGAAGAAGCCATGCCCCTCCACGAAGGCCCCAAGAAGCCCGACGAGCGCCCCCTGTCCGTGAACCCCTTCTACGGCGAGGCGAATCCGCTGGGCGGTATGACCGAGGCGCCGCCCAAGCACCGGCTGCCGGACGCGCCGATGCCGCCGTCGACCGCGTACCAGCTCGTGCACGACGAGCTGATGCTGGACGGCAATGCGCGGCTCAACCTGGCCACCTTCGTCACCACGTGGATGGAGCCGCAGGCCGCGGTGCTGATGGCGGAGTGCCGCGACAAGAACATGATCGACAAGGATGAGTATCCGCGCACCGCCGAACTGGAGCGGCGGTGTGTGGCGATGCTCGCCGACCTGTGGAACGCGCCCGACCCGTCGGCGGCCGTGGGGTGTTCGACGACGGGCTCGAGCGAGGCGTGCATGCTCGCCGGGATGGCGATGAAGCGGCGGTGGGCGCAGCGCAACGCCGATCGCTATCCCGCGCGCGATGTCCGCCCGAACCTCGTGATGGGCGTCAACGTGCAGGTCTGCTGGGAGAAGTTCTGCAATTTCTGGGAGGTGGAAACCCGTCAGGTACCCATGGAGGGGGACCGGTTCCACCTCGACCCACAGGCCGCGGCCGAGCTGTGCGACGAGAACACCATCGGGGTCGTCGGCATCCTCGGCTCCACCTTCGACGGGTCCTACGAGCCGATCGCCGAGCTGTGCGCGGCCCTGGACGCCCTCCAGGAGCGGACCGGCCTCGACATTCCGGTGCATGTGGACGGCGCATCGGGCGCGATGATCGCTCCTTTCCTAGACGAGGACCTGGTGTGGGACTTCCGCCTCCCGCGCGTGGCGTCCATCAACACCTCGGGGCACAAGTACGGGCTGGTGTACCCGGGGGTCGGCTGGGCGCTGTGGCGCGACAAGGAGGCCCTGCCGGAGGAGCTGGTGTTCCGGGTGAACTACCTGGGCGGCGACATGCCGACCTTCGCGCTCAACTTCTCCCGGCCGGGCGCGCAGGTCGTCGCGCAGTACTACACGCTGCTGCGGCTGGGCCGCGACGGCTTCCGTGCGGTGCAGCAGACCACGCGGGATGTGGCCCGGGGCATCGCCGACCGGGTGGAGGCGCTCGAGGACTTCCGGCTTCTCACCCGGGGCGACCAACTGCCGGTGTTCGCCTTCACGACGGCGCCGGGCGTGGATGCATACGACGTGTTCGACGTCTCCCGGCGGCTACGCGAGAACGGCTGGCTGGTTCCCGCCTACACCTTCCCGCCGAACCGGGAGGACCTGTCCGCCCTGCGGGTCGTGTGCAGAAACGGCTTCTCGGAGGACCTCGCCGAGCTGTTCGTGGAGGACCTGACCCGGCTGCTGCCGGAGCTGCGGCGGCAGTCGGGGCCGTCGACGCGGGACAAGGGGGTGGCGACCGGGTTCCACCACTAGGTTGACCCGCGGGGCCGTCCCGGTGTCGGCCGCCACCGGCCCCGGGCAGCCGCGGCTCGTGCGGGCGTCAGCGGCTCATGCGGGCGAACTTGCGGACCGCCAGCGGGAAGAAGACCGCCAGCAGGGCCAGCGGCCAGCCGACCGCCGTCCACAGATGGCCCGGGTCGGCGCCCGTGCCGTCGAACAGGTCGCGTACCGCTGTCGCCGTGCGGGACATCGGGTTCCACTCGACGGCCGTGCCCAGCCAGTCGGGCATGGAGGCGGGGGCGGCGAGGGCGTTGGAGAGGAAGCCGACCGGCCAGACCAGGATCTGCACGGCCTGCACCATCTCCGGTTTCCCGGCCACCAGCGCCAGCTGGATGCCGATCCACAGCATCGCGAAACGGAAGAGGAGGAGGAGACCCACCGCGCCCAGGAAGGCGCCCGGTCCGCCCTGGGGGCGCCACCCGAGGGCGAGGCCGACGGCGATCAGCACGGCCAGGCCCACGGCCGACTGGAGCATGTCGGCCGCCGAACGGCCCACCAGGACCGCGCCGTCGGCCATCGGCATCGCGCGGAACCGGTCGATGACGCCCTTGTTCAGATCCTGGGTGACGGCGAGCATCGTGCCCTCCAGACCGAAGGCCATGGTGAGCGCGAGCATGCCGGGCATCAGGTAGTCGAGGTAGTCGCCGCTCACGCCACGGCCGCCGCCGACCAGGTAGCCGAACATCAGCAGCAGCATCACCGGGAAGACGAGCCCGACGACCAGTCGGCCGGGCTGCCTTGCCCAGTGGGCGAGTTCGCGCCGGGTCATGGTCCAGGAATCGGTCAGCGCGTACGTGGTCACACGGCCTCCTTCGTGCGGTCGTCGTCGGTGCGGTCAGCCGTACGGGCGTCGTCACCGGTGAGGTGCAGGAACACCTCGTCCAGCGTGGGGCGGCGCAGGGCCACGTCCTCCGCGTCGAGGCCGGCCTCCTCCAGGGCGCGGACGACGCCGGAGAGGGCGGCCATGCGGTCGGTGACGGGGGCGCTGAGCAGTCGGCGGTCGGGGTCCACGGTGACGTCCTGCCGGGGCAGGGGCAGCAGGGCGAGGGCGGCGTCCAGGTGGTCCGCGTCGCGCAGGACGACGTCGATGCGGTCGCCGCCGGCGAGCGCCTTCAGCTCGTCCGCCGTGCCGTCGGCGATCACCCGGCCCCGGTCGACGACGCAGATGCGGTCGGCGAGCTGGTCGGCCTCCTCCAGGTATTGGGTGGTGAGCACGACCGTCGTCCCGCCGCCGACCAGCGAGCGGACCGCGGACCACACCTCGGCGCGCCCGCGGGGGTCGAGGCCGGTGGTCGGCTCGTCGAGGAAGAGGACCTCGGGGTCGGCGCCGTCCCCGCTGCCGATGAGGGAGGCGGCCAGGTCCAGGCGGCGCCGCATGCCTCCGCTGTAGGCGCGGACGGGTTTGCGTCCGGTGTCGGTGAGGTCGAAGCGCTCCAGGAGCTCGGCGGCGCGTACGCGCGCGTGGCGGGCGCCCAGGTGGTGGAGGCGGCCGAACAGCTCCAGGTTCTGCCGGCCGCCCAGTTCCTCGTCGAGGGCTGCGTACTGGCCGAGCAGGCCGATGCGCAGGCGGACCTCGCGGGCCTGGCGCACCACGTCGTGGCCGGCCACCTCGACGCGCCCGGAGTCCGGTCGCAGCAGCGTGGACAGGATCCTGACCAGGGTCGTCTTGCCCGCGCCGTTCGGTCCGAGCACCCCCTGCACGGTGCCCCGGGCGACCGTGAGGTCGAGTCCGTCCAGTGCCTGTGTGTCGCCGTACCTCTTGCGTACGTCTTCGACGGTGATCGCCGTGCCGTGCATGGACGGTCCCCCAACTCGCTCGCCGACCTAATCCCTAGTCAAAGTTGACTACTTGCTCGCAATTCAAGGTAACTGCGAGTCCGCGACTCGTCAAACTTGATTAGTGAGCTCGATCAGCGGGAGTCCCCCGGATGGCGCTCCCCCGTCGCGTACGGGTTCTCCTGGCCCTTGGCCAGCACACCGACGAACGGCTCGCCCTCCCCGGCGAAGGCGTACGCCCCGCCCTCGATCCGGGCGATCAGGCCGCGGGTCCATTCGGCGTCCGCGTCGGCCGTGTGGATCCAGAGGTTCATGATCTCGCCGATGTGGCCCAGCTGTTCCGGGCCGTCCTCGGGGACGTAGTGCTCGGTGACGGCGGAGCGCCACTCCTCGATGCGGCGGATGCGCTCCTTGAGGAGCGACACGGCCTCCGCGCGCGGGAGGTCGACCACGGCGCCGATGGCCGCCGTCTTCATGTCCATCTTCTGGTCGTACGAGGTCAGCGCCTCGCGTACCAGCTTGAGGTACTCCTCGGTGCCGGCCTCGGTGATCTCGTACTCGGTGCGCGGCGGGCCGCCCGCGGTGGACGGGGCCGTCTCGTGCTCGCGCAGCAGCCCTTGCTTCGCCATCTGCTTCAGGGCGTGGTAGATCGAGCCCGGCTTGGCGTTGGACCACTCATGGGCGCCCCAGTACTCCAGGTCGCCGCGCACCTGGTAGCCGTGGGCCCGCCCGTGCTGACGCACGGCGCCCAGCACGAGAAGACGGATCGCTGACATGTGCCCAGGTTAGGGCGTGCCGGGCGGGCGCCCCGATGCGCGGGGGCCCGCCCCGGTCGCGTTCAGAACGGGAAGCCGCTGCGGCCGTGCTGGACCGAGATCCACTTCGTGGTGGTGAAGGCCTCCACGGTCGTCTCGCCGTTGAGACGGCCGACGCCGGAGTTCTTCTCGCCGCCGAAGGGGACGATCGGCTCGTCGTGGACGGTGGAGTCGTTGACGTGGAACATGCCGGTGACGATCTGCCGGGCGAAGGCGACGCCCCGCTCGACGTCGGCGGTGTGGACCGCGCCGCTCAGGCCGTACGGGGTGTCGTTGACCAGGCGGACGGCCTCGTCCTCGCCGTCGAAGGTGTTGAGGAAGACGACCGGGCCGAAGACCTCCTGCCGGAGCAGGGGGGAGTCGGCGGGGAGGCCGGCCAGCACGGAGGGCTCGACGACGTTGTCGGTGGTCGTGCCGTGCAGGAGCGCGTTCGCGCCCGCGGCGATCGCCTGCGTCACGACCCCCGAGACAGCCTCCGCCTGCGAGCAGTTGATCAGCGGGCCGATGACAGTCTGCGGGTCGCGCGGGTCGCCGGCCTTGAGGGTCTTCACCTTGGCGACGAACTTCTCGGTGAACTCGTCGGCGACGGAGCGGTCGACCAGGATGCGGTTGGCGGCCATGCAGACCTGGCCCTGGTGGACGAAGCGACTGAAGACGGCCGCGTCGACCGCGTAGTCGAGGTCGGCGTCGTCCAGGACGACGAACGCGCTGTTGCCGCCGAGTTCGATGACGGACCGCTTGAGGTGCGAGGCGGCGACGGTGGCGACGTGCCGGCCGACCGTGTCGGAGCCGGTGAAGGAGATGACCCGCGGGATCGGGTGCTCCAGGAAGGCGTCGCCGATCTCGGCGATGTCGGTCACGACGACGTTCAGCAGCCCCGGGGGCAGACCGGCGTCCTCGAAGAGCTTGGCGATGACGGCGCCGCCGGCGACGGGGGTGTTCTGGTGCGGCTTGAGCACCACGCCGTTGCCGAGGGCCAGCGCGGGGGCGACGGACTTCAGCGACAGCAGGAACGGGACGTTGAAGGGGCTGATCACACCGACCACGCCGACCGGCTCGCGGTAGACGCGGTTCTCCTTGCCGTCGGTCGGCGAGGGCAGGATGCGGCCCTCGGGGCGCAGCGTCAGCTGGATCGACTCGCGCAGGAACTCCTTGGCGAGGTGGAGTTCGAAGGCGGCCTTGCCGAGCGTGCCGCCGGCCTCGTCGACGAGGATCGCGCTGATCTCCGGCTCGCGCTCCTCCACCAGGCGCAGCACGTTCTCGAAGACCGTGCGGCGGGCGTAGGGGCTGGTCGCGGCCCACTGCTTCTGGGCTCGGGCGGCGGCACGGTAGGCCTCGTCGACCTCGTCGACGGTGGCGATGGTGATCGAGGCGAGCTTCTCGTCGTTGTAGGGGTTGACGGTGATGATGTCCCAGGACCCCGTCCCCGGACGCCACTTACCGTCGATGTACTGCTGGGCCAGGTCGGTGAAGTAGGACGACATGTGAACCCTCAATCCCCTGCTGCGATCGGCTGTGATCGCTCGGCATCACGTACTGATCACACGTCATCGTACGGGTGTTTCAGGGGAGTTGGTGGAGAAGGCCGTTACGACAGCTGGATCAGTCCGCGCAGCAGATCCCGGCTCTCGTCCGGTCCGGGGCTGTCCTGCTGGAGCTCCGTCAGCGCCTGTTCGTACTGGGCGACGTCCTCGCGCTTGTCCAGGTAGAGCGCGCTCGTGAGCTGCTCCAGATAGACGACGTCCTGCAGGTCGGACTCCGGGAAGCTCAGGATGGTGAACGCGCCGGACTCACCGGAGTGCCCGCCGAAGCTGAACGGCATCACCTGCAACCGCACGTTGGGGCGTTCTGAGACGTCGATCAGATGCTGGAGCTGCCCGCGCATCACCTCGCGGTCGCCGTAGGGACGGCGCAGGGCGGCCTCGTCGAGGACGATGTGGAAGTCGGGGGCGTTCTCGGCGACGAGGTACTTCTGCCGCTCCAGGCGCAGCGCCACGCGCCGGTCGATGTCGGCCGCGTTCGCGCCCTTCATGCCCCGGCTGACGACCGCGTGGGCGTACGCCTCGGTCTGCAGCAGGCCGTGCACGAACTGCACCTCGTACGCCCGGATCAGCGCGGCCGCGCCCTCCAGGCCGACGTAGGTGGGGAACCAGTTGGGCAGGACGTCCGAGTAACTGTGCCACCAGCCCGCCACGTTGGCCTCGCGGGCGAGTCCGACGAGGGCTTGGCGCTCGGTGTCGTCCGTGATGCCGTACAGCGTCAGCAGGTCCTCCACGTCCCGGGTCTTGAAGCTCACCCGGCCCAGTTCCATGCGGCTGATCTTCGACTCCGACGCCCTGATCGAGTATCCGGCCGCCTCGCGCGTGATGCCCCGTGTCTCACGCAGCCGCCGTAGTTGCGAGCCGAGCAGCATCCGCCGCACCACCGATCCGGGCTCTCCCGCGCTCACGTTCGCCAGCCTCCCCAACCCGTCCTAGGGGCCGCAGTCTGCCACTAAAACACTTCGAGCAGTACTCGTCTGATTACAGTGATGGAAAGAGGCCAAAGGATACGCACAGAGCGATGCGTGGGAAGAGTGAGGGGAAAGCAAGAGAAGTGCCCCTGCATGAGCGAGAAGTTGGCGGAAAAAATGGCCAAGAAGCGGTACGGGCGGGTCCATTTCGGTCACGTGCACGTGCATCTGCCCTTGCATCCGCAGTGCGCATCAGAAACCATGGTCCCGCGCCACCGCTGCATCGCAACGACCGCGAATCCCGGGAGTGCCTCGCATGGGGACGAATGGATCGACCATGCTCGAGCCGTTACGGCAGGGCCTTCCGCCGCTTGATCCCGCGGCCGTGTCCAACGCCGCCTCGTGCGCCCTGCCCGCCCGCTTCGAAGCGGTGCGCGAAGCCCGCCAGTTCACCAAGAGGACCCTCGGCCAGTGGGACGTGGGCGACCGTTTCGACGACGTCTGTCTCGTCGTCTCGGAGTTGGTGACCAACGCGCTGAGACACGGACTGTCCCCGGACGACGGGCCGTGCATGACGGATCAGCATCCGCCCGTGCGGCTGCACCTGATGCGGTGGACCGAGCGGCTCGTGTGCGCGGTGCGCGATCCCAGCCACGACAGTCCCCTGCCCCGTGAGGGCGAGGACTTCTCGGCGGAGTCGGGCCGCGGCCTGTTCCTCGTCGACTCGTTCGCCGACAGCTGGGGCTGGCACCCGCTCTCCGGCAGCCTGGGCGGCAAGGTGGTCTGGGCGCTGTTCCGGCTGCACACTCCCGCCGAATGACGAACCGCGGCGCGCCCTGGCGCCGCGGTTCTACGCGCGTTGTGAACTGTTTTCAGCGGACATTTCCGATGTGCACTACGACACGACGGTGACCGTGACGGCGACGGCGCACGGGGCGTCCGGGGACGTCAGCTCGCGATCAGGTGGTCGAACTCGCCGTCCTTGATGCCGAGCAGCATCGCCTCGATCTCGGCCCGCGTGTAGACGAGCGCGGGGCCGTCCGGAAAACGCGAGTTGCGCACGGCCACGTCGCCGCCCGGCAGGCGCGCGAACTCCACGCAGGAACCCTGCGAGTTGCTGTGCCGGCTCTTCTGCCAGGCAACCCCGTACAGCTGTGTGGCCGTCATGCCGTTGTACACGTCGTGCCCCCCGTCAACGTCGTGGTCCACAGGTCGCTCCCTGGTGGTGCGCTGGCTCGTGTGGCCCGTGTGGCCATTGGTGCCGTGGTCAACTGTCCCGGATCATAACCCCGTTCATGTGCAGTCGCATGAGCAGATGCACGTGCACGCGGGGTGCTTGTGCGGTTACAGCTTTGACGCCCGCTTTACCCGACTCGTTCGATTCACCGGAGGTCGTGGAGTCCCCGTGAAAGTCGTCCGGATCGAACCACTCGTGTCCTAGGAACAGACGCGCGCCACGGCCATCGTGTTCCGTCGGCACGACAACGGATCGCCGACGGAGGGTCGGCGGACGCCCTCGGAACCCGCCCGAGGGACACCGTTCCGGCGGAGGCCGGGCATCCGTTCGACGGCGTACCCGGAGCCTCCGGATGTGCGACCGCACCGCCCGACGCCGGGCCGTACGCCGACCGCCGGTCCGCTCTCGGGCCGTGCGCCGTCCCCCGCGCCACCTTCGAAAACCCCCGGCGCCCGTCCCACCGGCCCCTGCCCGCACAACCCCACTCCCCCGCGTCGGACAGGAACACCCCCTGGCCACGACGCCCGACGACGACACAGGCCACCCCCGCGTACGACGGTGAGGTCGGCCGTGGGGGTGGCGCTGGGACGGCTCGGTGCATGAGGACGGGGTCGGCCGCTCACCGGGGAGGTGATGAGGCAGCCGACCGAGCCGAGTAGACGGTAGAGGTGACTTTCCTCGTATGAATGAGGGTGGTGATGTACGTCGGTGGTGGGGGCGAGAGTACGGCTGAGGGCGCTTGTGGGCGGGGGCCGGGTGGACGCAGTGGGCGCGTATCGGACACGGGACGGCGGGGCGGGAGCCGGAGTGGGCTGCGCCCGGGGCGCCCGGCGGCGCCGGTTCGCGAGGCCGGGTGGGAGAGGTGTGCCCCACGGCGGGTTCGGGTCAGCGGGCGGTGCTGTACGGCAGGAGGGCCATTTCCCGGGCGTTCTTGACGGCTCGGGAGAGTTGGCGTTGCTGCTGGGCGGTGATGCGGGTGATGCGGCGGCTGCGGATCTTGCCCCGGTCGGAGAGGAACTTCCTCAGGAGGTCGGTGTCCTTGTAGTCGATGTAGGTGATGCCCGCCTGGTCGAGGGGGTTGGGGCGGGACTTGACGGGCTTGCGGTCGGGCTTGCGGGGCATGGGGTCAGACCTCCAGGAGGGTGTCGAAGGCGGGCGGCAACCGCTTCCAGGCGGCCCGGCCGGCGGCGTACTCGGCGTCCGTGAGCAGGCAGGACTCCAGGAGCCTGGCGAGTCCGTCGCGGTCGAGGCCGGGGGACGTGAAGACCAGGTGCTGGCAGCAGTCGCCGTGCTCGGGGTGCCAGTCGAGCGCGGCGGCGGCGCGGCGCATCGGCGCGACC
This sequence comes from Streptomyces sp. NPDC051677, assembly GCF_044453465.1. NCBI lineage: Bacteria > Bacillati > Actinomycetota > Actinomycetes > Kitasatosporales > Streptomycetaceae > Streptomyces > Streptomyces sp. NPDC051677. Next base: position 58,690 of record NZ_JBITCT010000027.1, on the reverse strand, counting down.
TCGTCCCAGGCCGCGTCCGGGAGGGACGCCAGCCAGGGCCCCGCCGACTCCACGCACAGGGCGCCGCCCGCCGCGTCCCAGTGGAGCAGCACGTCGGGCCTGTCGGCGAGCCAGAACCGGCCCCGGCTGCGGGCGGCGGCGCAGGTCAGGTCCTCCAGCGCCGCGTACAGCCGCTCCGGGTGGAACGGACGGCGCCGGCGCCAGACGTAGGTGCTCACACCGTGCGCGTCGGCCTCGGCGGGAAGCAGCGCACAGGCCGGATGCTGGGCGGCGGCGGCCGATTCGACGTCGAAGCCGGCCAGCACCGCCCGCGCGAGGGGCGAGCGTGCGTCCGCAGGGCCGGCCGAGGCGATGCGGACCTGGCGGGCGGTCGGGTGCAGTTGGGCCAGCAGCTCGCGGTCCTCGTCGTCGGCCTCCTCGGAGTCGACGACCGCCAGGACGGGGGCGTACTCCAGCTGCCTCGCGAAGGTGTCGGCGACGGTGCGCCGGTCGGTGGCGGCCGCGGCGAGGCCGACGTCGGCGAGGTCGTCGCCGTTGCCGAGGTACGGCAGCAGCAATGCCGGGTCGACGGCGGTGACGACGCCGGTGACCGTGAGCCCGCCGGCCACGACCACCTCGGCCATGGCCTTGGGCTCGACGGAGTCCCACAGTTCGACGACCGCGAGATGCGTGGCGCCGTCGCCGGCGAGGCGGCGCAGCTCGGGCACGAGGTCCTCGCGCAGTGCGCAGCAGGCGCAGTCGTCGACCAGGGGCGCCTCACCGGCGGAGAGGATGCCGGTGGCGTCGCTGATCGTCCGTACGACCGTGCCCGCCGCGGCCGTCGCGAGGTCGTGGTGGAGGACGACGCTGCCGGGGACGTCGGCGAGCAGGCGCGCGACCGTCGCCCGGCGGGCGTCGGCGTGCAGCCCGCCGACGATCACGACCGACAGGCTCACGCCCCGCCCCGCTTCCCGTAGCGGCGCTCGAAGCGCTCGACGCGGCCTGCCGTGTCCAGGACGCGGGCGGTGCCGGTGTAGAAGGGGTGGCTGATGTTCGAGATCTCGACGTCGACGACCGGGTAGGCGTTGCCGTCCTCCCACTCGATCGTCTTCTCGGTCGCCGTCCCGCCGGCCAACGTGGAGTTGGTGAGGAAGGCGTGGTTCGCGGCGCGGTCACGGAAGACGACGGGACCGTAGGCCGGGTGGATTCCCTTGCGCATGGCGGTGGTTCAGCGCTCCTCTCGGAAGTCGACGTGACGGCCGACGACGGGGTCGTACTTGCGCAGGGTCATGCGGTCCGGGTCGTTACGGCGGTTCTTGCGGGTCACGTAGGTGAAGCCCGATCCCGCCGTGGACCGGAGCTTGATGACCGGGCGGAGTTCGTTGCGTGCCATGCTGCTATCTTACTGAAAATGAATTCCATTAGCACCATGGATCCCGACATCGATCGAGGAGAGGTACGTCACCCGTGTCCGCGCACTGCATGCTGACCGGCGCCCAGCCGGGCTTCGGCAACCGCATCTCCCACTCCCACCGGCGCACCTCGCGCCGTTTCGACCCGAACATCCAGTCCAAGCGGTACTGGCTGCCGAGCGAGGGCCGGTACGTACGGCTGCGACTGAGCACGAAGGGGATCAAGACCGTCGACGCGATCGGCGTCGAGGCGGCCGTGGCGCGCATCCGCGCGCGGGGGGTGCGGATCTGATGGCGAAGAAGAGCAAGATCGCGAAGAACGACAGGCGGCAGGAGATCGTCGCGCGGTACGCGGCGCGACGGGCCGAGCTGAAGGAGATCATCCGGCGGCCGTCGTCGACCGACGCGGAGCGGGAGGCGGCACAGCGGGAGCTGCGCGCCCAGCCGCGCGACGCCAGCGCCACGCGCGTGCGCAACCGCGACCAGGTCGACGGGCGCCCGCGCGGGTACTTCCGGACGTTCGGGCTGTCCCGCGTGGGTCTGCGGGAGCAGGCGCACGCGGGGTATCTGCCGGGGGTACGGAAGTCGTCCTGGTAGGGCCCGTCGTGTGGATCATGCCGCAGGCCTTGGATCACAGGCCGCCCCCAGGGTGCTGCTGAGGCTTGCTGGTAGCTTGCTGCGGTCATACCGGCACGGTGGTTCCTGCGGTCCCTGCGGCCGCTTCCAGTCGACGACCGGAAGCGGCCGGGCCGATCGGGCCCGCCGGGCCGGCCGGCTACAGCTTGGGAGCTTGCAGTGACTTCGGCGATCTTCTCGCGGGGCGCGTCCCGTCGGCCGGTGCGGGCAGCGGCCGTGGCCGTCACGCTGGCGGGCGCGCTCGCGCTGACCGCGTGCAGTGGCGACGGCGGGTCCGACGACGCCTCCTCGGCCACGCCGACGACGGCGGCGACCGCGGACAGCGGGGGCACGGGCGGTGCGACGGGCTCCGCCCCCGTCTCCGCTTCCGGCGCGCTGGAGGGCAGTTGGCTCGCCACGACGGAGGGCAAGCCCGTCGCCCTGATCATCACCGGGAAGCAGGCCGCCCTCTTCGTGACCGGCGGGACCGTGTGCAGCGGGACCGCCGGTGAGGAGGCGGGCATGCGGATGATCCATCTCAAGTGCACCACCGGGAAGGACGACCGCACGACCGGCATGGTCGACGCCGTCGACGGCAAGTCCCTGGAGGTCACCTGGTCGGGCGCGGCCGGCAAGGAGACGTTCACCAAGGCGGAGGGCGGCCAGTGGCCGTCGGGGCTGCCGACGACCGGCATCGGACAGCTCCCGTAGCGAAGCGGTCACAAGGACGGGGGCGCGCGCGGAATGCCCGCGCGCGTGCGTGATGATCCTTCGAGCACCGTCACGAAACCCGAGGGACCACTCATGCGCGCCGTTCCCATCACCGTCACCGCTCTCACCGCGGCCCTGCTCCTCACCGCCTGCGGAGGCGGGGACGACAGCGGCTCCGGCAGCGACGAGAAGAGCAAGGCGTCCGGCTCCGCCTCCTCCGGCGGCGCCGCCGGATCTGCCTGCGCCGCCGCCGACCTCGGCCGGGAGGTCGGCCCCGTCAACGCCGCGCCCGCCGCCGGGGACACCGGCAACGTCACCGTCACGTTCACCAACAAGGGTGAACAGTGCACCCTGACCGGCTTCCCCGCGGTCGACCTCCAGGCCGACGGCGCCTCCGCGACCGTGGCCAAGGACGCGGCCGCCGAGGCGCAGCCGCTGACCCTCCCGGCGCAGGGCACCGCCTCCTTCACGATCACCTATGTGCGCGGCGAGGGCAGCGGCGACAAGAGCCTCGCCGTCAAGACCGTGAAGTACGGCCTGCCGGGCGCCTCGGCCACCGAGAGCTTCCCGTGGTCGTACGGCGACGTCGCGCTGAAGAGCGAGGGCGTGCCGGACGCGACTGTCAGCGCCTTCCAGCAGGCCGGCGACTGACCCGTCGCGTACTGACCCGCGCCGGGGGCGTCAGGGCAGCCGGGGCCGGGACTGCACCCGGGCCCGGTCCGCCGCCAGCGCGCCCTCGGCCCAGCCCGCCCCGCCGGAGACCGCCCAAGGGGCCTCAGCGCAGCCGGGGCCGGGACTGCACCCGGGCCCGGTCCGCCGCCAGCGCGCCCTCGGCCCAGCCCGCCCCGTCGGTGACGCCGCGCAGGCGGGTGGAGACCGTTTCCGGGAACATCCGGTCCGTCGCCGCGGTGACCGCGACCTCGCGGGAGGCGAGGACCGGCAGCAGCTCGTCCGCCACCTGCGTCTCGGCGGCGGCGGTGACCTCGCCGAGACGGGCGCCGATGCGGTGGGCGTAGGCGGCGAGGAAGGACTGCCGGAACGTCTTGGTCCGCTTGCGGCCGCCCGCCCGCTGGGCGGCCTCCGCCTTCGCCATCGCGGACTGCGCCTGCACCAGCAGCGAGGTGTAGAGCAACTCCACCACCTCCAGATCGGCCTCGAAGCCGACGACCGTGGAGAAGGCGAAGGGTTCGTTCCACACCGCCCGGCAGTGGTTCGCGTCGGCGACCGCGTCCAGCAGCACCGCCTTGGCCTGCTCGTACGGCGGCTCGACGCCGATCCGGCAGGCTCCCGGGGCGTCCGGGGCCGGCGCGTGGGCGTCGAGCAGCGCCTCGTCGACACTGTGCCGGGCCATCAGCTCCTGCGCCTTCGCCGTGAGCGCCTCCGCCTCCTCCGGAAAGCCCGTCGCCTCGGCCTTGGCGAGCAGCGCCCGGATACGGGTGAGCATGCGGGAGTGGTCACTGCGGCCGGACTGCCCCCGGTGGGCTTGGTGAGCCTGGTGAGCTCGGTGGGCCTCCCGCTCCTGGAGGGGTTCGAGGGCGGGCAGGCGCAGCAGCAGGCGGTAGAGCTCCAGGACCGCGGTGGCCTGCGAGAAGCGGTCGGTCTGCGGCGGGCCGCCGGCGGGCAGTTCCGCCAGTTGGGCCGCCCAGCGCCCGCCGCGCGGCCGGTCGTCCCGCGCGTGGGCACGCATCAGCTCCGCCGCAAGGATGACGTGGACGCCGTCCAGGTCGCGCCGCACGATCCGCACGACGTCCGCGGGCTGCCAGCCCCGCCGCCAGAGCGCCGCCACGAACTCCGCGCCCCGCCGCGCGAGTTCGGCGTCCGCCGCGGGGTCGGCGGCCAGGAGCGACGCGCCCGTGTCGAGGGCGTCGTCGGCGGCGTCGTAGAGGGCGGCCTGGAAGGCGCGGTCGACGGTGCCGGGCGGGTTGTCGCCGGTGCTGGTGCTGCTCACCGGTCGATCGTGCCACGGGGGCGCGGCGGTTCCCGCGCGCGGGCGAGTGGGTGACAACCTCGGGTTGACACCCGTGCGCTGTCAACCTAGGGTTGACACATGACGAATCCGCGGCCCGTCACCACCTCATCCGTCCGTCTGGACGACCTCATCGACGCCATCAAGAAGGTCCACCCCGAGCCGCTCGACCAACTCCAGGACGCCGTCATCGCCGCCGACCACCTGGGCGACGTGGCGGACCACCTCATCGGGCACTTCGTCGACCAGGCCCGCCGTTCGGGCGCCTCCTGGACCGACATCGGCCGCAGCATGGGGGTCACCCGGCAGGCCGCGCAGAAGCGCTTCGTGCCGAAGGAGTCCGCGGACCTCGACGCCAGCCAGGGCTTCGCCCGCTACACCCCGCGCGCGCGGAACGTGGTCATGGCCGCCCACAACGAGGCCAAGGCCGCCGGCAACGCGGAGGGACTGCCCGCGCACCTGGTCCTCGGGCTGCTCGCCGAGCCGGAGGGCCTCGCGGCGAAGGCCGTCGTCGACCAGGGCGTCACCCTGGACGCGGTCCGCGAGGCCGCGACCGCCGCGCTCCCCCCGGCCGCCGAAGAGGTGCCCGAGCTGATCCCGTACGGCCCGGACGCCAAGAAAGCCCTGGAACTCACCTTCCGCGAGGCGCTCCGCCTCGGCCACAACTACATCGGCACCGAGCACATCCTGCTGGCGCTGCTGGAGTTCGAGAACGGCGAGGGCGTCCTCAGCGGCCTCGGCGTCGACAAGCCCGGCACCGAGCGGTACATCGCGAAGGTCCTGGCCCTGATCACCTCGAAGCAGCAGGAGGAGGGGCAGGAGGAGAAGGGACAGCAGGACGGCGGCTGAGGGCCGTTGTCAGACCCCCCTGCCACACTCGCAGCATGGCCGACCGGTGGGCACTCGCTCCGGCCGAGGACGGTGGCGTGGAACTCGCCCCCCTCGGTCCCGGCGGGCTGCCCGCCGGTCCGGTGCTACGGGAGGCGGACCTGGCGCGGGCCGTACGCGAGCGGCCCGACGTCACCCGCTGGGTCTGGCGCTCCACGGCCGAGGTGTATCCGCGGCTGCTCGCCACGGGGGTGCGAGTAGAGCGGTGCTACGACGTCGAGGACGCCGAGACCCTCCTCCTGGGCCACGAGGGGCACTCCGGCGAGCCCCGCTCGGCGGCCGCCGCGCTGGCCCGGCTGCGCGGCGGCCCCGTACCGCCGGATCCGCCGCAGCGCTCCGCCGCCCCTGGTGCGCAGTCCTCGCTGTTCGAGGCGCAGGACACCGCCGTCCGGCTGCCCCTCGACGACCTCCTCGCCGTCTACGCCGAGCAGCAGCGGCGGCACGAGCGGGCCGAGCACCCGGCGCGGATGCGGCTGCTGACGGCGGCCGAGTCGGCGGGGATGCTGGTGGCCGCCGAGATGAACCGGGCCGGGCTGCCGTGGAGCGCGGACGTGCACCGCGCGGTCCTGCAGGACCTGCTCGGCGAGCGGTACGCGGGCGGGGGCGAGCCCCGGCGGCTGGCCGAGCTGGCGGACGAGGTGTCGGCCGCCTTCGGGCGCCGCGTCCGTCCCGACCTGCCCGCCGACGTCGTCAAGGCCTTCGCGCAGGCCGGGATCCGGGTCAAATCGACCCGGCGCTGGGAGATCGAGTCCCTCGACCACCCGGCCGTGAAGCCGCTGATCGAGTACAAGAAGCTGTACCGCATCTGGGTGGCCCACGGCTGGTCCTGGCTGCAGGACTGGGTGCGCGACGGTCGGTTCAGGCCGGAGTTCCTGGCCCACGGCACGGTCACCGGGCGCTGGGTGACCAACGGCGGGGGCGCCCTGCAGATCCCCAAGGTCATCCGGCGGGCCGTGGTCGCCGACCCCGGGTGGCGGCTGGTGGTGGCCGACGCCGACCAGATGGAGCCGCGGGTGCTGGCGGCGATCTCCCGCGACCCCGGGCTGATGGAGGTCGCGGGCCGGGAGAGCGACCTCTACCAGTCCGTCTCCGACCGCGCCTTCTCCGGCGACCGCGCCCAGGCCAAGCTCGCCGTCCTCGGCGCGGTCTACGGCCAGACCTCCGGGGACGGTCTGAAGAACCTCGCCGCACTGCGCCGCCGCTTCCCGCGCGCGGTGGCGTACGTCGACGAGGCGGCCAAGGCCGGCGAGGAGGGCCGGCTCGTGCGCACCTGGCTGGGGCGGACCTGCCCGCCGGCGGCCGGGGCGGGCGACGGCGCGGCGGAGGAGGCGGGCATCCCCGTCGACTCCGGTGGCCCGGCCGGCGAGGAGGAGCTCTCCGACGACCGGCAGTGGGTTCCCGGGTACGCCTCGACCAACGCACGCGCGCGGGGCCGCTTCGCCCGCAACTTCGTCGTCCAGGGCAGCGCCGCCGACTGGGCGCTGCTGCTGCTCGCCGCACTGCGGCAGGCCTGCGCGGGGATGGCGGCGGAACTGGTCTTCTTCCAGCACGACGAGGTGATCGTGCACTGTCCCGAGGAGGAGGCGGAACGGGTCGTCGCCGCCATCCGGGAGGCGTCCGACCTGGCCGGGCGGCTGACGTTCGGGGAGACGCCGGTACGGTTTCCGTTCACTACGGCGGTGGTGGAGTGCTATGCCGACGCGAAGTGATCAGCCTTCACCGGCGAGCAGCTCCCTGAGCTCCCGTACGACGGCCTGCTCGTCCGTCCCGGCCAGCGCGGCGAGGGCCGCCCGCCACTCCTCGTACGCCTGCTCGATACGCCCCTGGTCCCGCAGCAGAAGACCGTGCTGGTGCCGGGCGAGACCGCCGGTGTAGCGGTCGGCGCGGGCGTCGGCGCGGCGCAGCAGTTCGGCGCACTCCGCCAGCGCGCGTTCGGTGCGGCCCAGCGGTCGCAGGGCGCGGACGAGCCCCAGCCGGGCCTGGGACTCGCCGTGCCAGTCGCCGAGACCGCCGAGGATGCGCAGGCTCTCCTCGAAGTGCGGCCAGGCGGCAGCGGGTTCGCCGAGGGTGAGGTGGGCGTAGCCGATGTTGCAGTGCGCCGAGTGCTGCACGATGACGGCGCCGATCGCGTCCCCGATCGCGAGGGAACGCCGGTGCTGCTCGATGGCGGCCCTCGGGTCGGTGTGCTCGTACAGGTTGCCGAGGTGACTGTGGGTGACGGCCTCGCCGTGCGGGTCGTTCAACTGCCGTGAGTACGTGAGGCTCTGGCGCAGCGCCGCACCAGACTCCTCGTACCGTCCGAGGCCCTCCAGCAGCAGCCCCCGGTTGTTGAGGCAGCGCCGGACCCAGGAAAGCCGGTCGAGCCGCCGCCAGATCGCCAGGGCCCGGTCGTTGAGGTCGAGGGCATCCTGCTGACGGCCGGTCAGGAAATGCAGGCCGGCGAGGTCGCCCAGGGCGTAGGCCTCGGCGGCCTCGTCCCCGAGCCGTCGCGCCACGCGTAGCGCGGTCCGCCCGAGCACCTCCATCTCGGCGACCCGGCCCCGCCGTTGCAGGTAGGGGAAGAGGAGGCGGAGGAGGGTGGAGACGAGGGGGGTCGCGCCTGCGTCGCCCTTCACCAGCGCCACGATGTTCTCCAGCTCCGTGTCGCACCACGCGAAGGCTTCTTCGGGGCCGGCGAAGGGGGGTGCGGCCGCGACGTGTGTCGCGTGGGCGGACGGCTGTGCGGCGGTCGGACGGCGGCGGTCGTCCTGGTCGGGGCCCCCTTCGACGATGGCGGCGAGGGCGCGTTCGGCCATGGCCGCGTACCAGTGCAGAGCCGTCGGCATCGCGTCCACGGCCTCGGGGCCGCCGTCCGGCTCCCCCGCTTCGGACTCCGCGAGTTCGCGCGCGAAGTCCCGTACCAGGTCGTGCGGTGTGTAGCGGCCGTAGGCCCGTTCCTCCAGGAGCGCCACGTCGACGAGCCGGTTCAGGGCGGCCTCGGCGCGGGCCTCGCCGGCGCCGGTGAGGCGGGCCAGCAGGGGGGCGCCGTAGGCGGGGAGGTCGAGGGCGCCGATCCGGCGGAGGGCGCCGGCCGCGTCACGGTCGACCTCGCGTCCGGAGGCGGCGAGCGCGTCGTGGGCGACGGCGAGGGAACGGCGGACGCTGAGGTCGTCGTACTCCAGGTGGGACAACCTGCTCTCCGCCGCGGCCAGTTGGCCCGCCAGCGCGTCCGGCGTGAGGGCGCTGCGCGCGGCGAGCCGGGCGGCGACGACGCGCAGGGCGAGGGGAAGGCGACCGGTGAGGTCGACGAGAGGGTGGCCCGCGTCGAGGTCGGCACGCCCCTCGCCCGGACCGGAGGCCGCCCGCAGCAGGGCCGCGCTGTCCTCGCCCGACAGCGGCGCAAGCGGAAAGCGGTGGGCGCCGTCGAGGACGGTCAGCGGCGAACGGCTGGTCACGATCACCGCGCAGCCGGGACCGGCCGGCAGCAGCGGGCGGATCTGAGCGGCGGTGGCGGCGTCGTCCAGGACGAGGAGCGTACGGGTCGGGGCGAGCAGGGTGCGCAGCAACGCGGCGCCGGCGTCGGGGCGTTCGGGGATGTGCCGGGGCTCGGCGCCGAGGTCGCGCAGCAGGGCGGCGAGCGCCTGGCCTGCGGCGAGGGGGGCCATGCCGGGTGTGGCGCCGTGCAGGTGGAGGTAGAGCTGACCGTCGAAGAAACGTTCCTTCAGGGCATGGGCGACGTGCAGGGCGAGCGCGCTCTTGCCGACGCCGGCCATACCGCTGAGGACGACGACGACCGGGGTGGCGCCGTTGCCGGGGGTGGAGGCGAAGGGGGTGGAGGGGGCGGAGGGGGCGGATGCGGTCGAGGAGGAAGCAGAGGCCAAGGAGGAAGCAGAGGCCGAGGAGGAAGCAGAGGAGGAAGCAGAAGGGGAAGCAGAAGGGGTGGTCGCGAGGGTGCGGTGCAGCAGGCGCAGGGTTTCGCCGCGGCCGATGAAGTGGGCGGGCGGTGGGGGGAGTTGGGCCGGGTTGCCGTGCGGGGCGGCCGGGACGGACCCGGGGGTCGAGCCGGGGGACGTGGCAGGGGTCGAGGTGGAGGGCGGGGTCGAGGTCGCGGGTGGGGTCGGGGTCGCGGGCGGGGTCGGGAGAAGGTCGTCGGCCATAGGTGCCAGCACCTCCGCATGGGCCTCGCGGACCGCCGGGCCCGGTTCGACGCCGAGTTCCTCGACGAGGCGGGTGCGCAGGTCCCGGTGGACGGCGAGGGCCTCGGCCTGGCGGCCGGTGCGGTGCAGGGCGAGCATCAGCTGGCGGTGGTACGCCTCGCGCAGCGGATACTCGGCGGCCAGGGCCGACAGCTCCGGGACGATGCGCTCGAACCGCACTCCGCCCAAGGCGAGTTCGGCGTCGTAGCGCCACTCCAGCAGGAGCAGCCGGGCCTCCCGCAGACGTCGCACGAAGGCGTATCCGCCCAGGTCGACCGGGAGGCCGCTGAGCGGGGCGCCCCGCCACAGCGCGAGCGCCGCCGCGCACTCACGCACGACCCGTTCCCAGTTCCGGGCGGCGTGCGCGCCGCGCGCCGCAGCGACGTGCCGCTCGAACACGTGGACGTCGAGCTCGCCCTGTTCGACCCTGAGCTGGTAGCCGGGCGGCACGGCCCGCAGCCGCTCCGGGTCGTCGAGCAGCCGGCGCAGCCGGGTCACGTGATTGTGCAGCGACGCCTGCGCGGACGCGGGCGGCGCGCCGCCCCACAGCACCTCCTTGAGCGACTCGACGGGGACGATCCGCCCCGCGTCGAGCAGGAGGGCGGCGAGCAGGACACGCACTTTGGGGCTGCGAACGGTGTCGTACGGGAGATCGGCCGCGGTCGTGACGCCGGCCGCGCCTGGGACGTCAGCCGCGGTCGTGACGCCGGCCGCGTCCGGGATGTCAGCCGCCGTCGGGACTCCGACCGCGCCTGGGACGTCAGCCGCATCCGGGATGTCAGCCGCCGTCGGGACTCCGGCCGCGCCTGGGACGTCAGCCGCGTCCGGGATGTCAGCCGCCGTCGGGACTCCGGCCGCGCCTGGGACGTCAGCCGCGTCCGGAATGTCAGCCGCCGTCGGGACTCCGGCCGCGCCTGGGGCGTCAGCCGCATCCGGAATGTCAGCCGCCGTCGGGACGGGAGTCGTGTCCGGGGTGTCGGCCGCCGTCGAGGTGTCGGGCGCGTCCGGGGCGTCGGTCGTGTCCAGGTACAGGACCGGGGGGCCCAGCAGTCCGAACCGCAGCCCGTACCGCCGCATCACGCCGCCCGTCGCCCTCCCGCGCCCGGCCCGTGCCGGGTCGCTCGCATGCCACGGCGAGTACCCCGCCGGGCTGGCGGAATTCCGCCCCCGGCCGCCGGTATTCCGCCACCCTGTTCCTGACGGTTCCCCGGGAATTTGCTGTAGGTACGGCCGACTCCCGTGTTCGTCCGACGACTTCAGGCCAAGTGACCAGCGATGACGCGGAGAACCGTTGGCCACATGTTAGCGATTCGTTGGCGCGACCTGATGTGATCACAACATCGGAACCGGCCCGACGGTGCGCGCGTGTCGACGCGCAACTCGGGGGAGTGTCGCCGCCGCGGCCGGGTCCGGAGGCGTGCGGGGCTACGGTCGTCGGAGGTGAACGACCGGGCCCCGCACTCCGTTTCGCGTGATGGTGGTCAGATGATCGGCGGTCGGCCGAGTCGGGTCAGCTGCCACACCGTCCGCCACTTCATGGGCCGCCGCGCGCCCGCCGGTTTCCGCACGCCCTCCGCGAACCCGGCGAACCAGGCCTTCAGGCCGCCCGCGGAACGCGTGCGCAGCAGGGTGACGGCGATCCACACGCCCAGGTGAACGGGGATCAGCAGCAGCGGAAGATTCCGCCGGACGAGCCAGACCCGGTTACGGGCGGTGACCCGGTGGTAGATGGCGTGCCGGGCGGGCGAGGTCTTGGGGTGCTGGAGCAGCAGTTCGGGCGCGTAGAGGATCTTCCAGCCGGCGTCGAGGGCCCGCCAGGCCAGGTCGGTCTCCTCGTGCGCGAAGAAGAACTCGGCGGGCCAGTCGCCGGTCTCGGCGAGCATGGTCATGCTCAGGGCGTGGCCGCCGCCGAGGAAGCCGGTGACGTATCCGCCGCGCATCGGGTCGGCGTCGCCGACGCGCGGCACGTGCCGGCGCTGGGTCTCGCCGTGCTCGTCGGCGATGCGGAAGCCGACGATGCCGAGGCCGGGGTCGGCGGCGTACAGGTCGCGGACGCGGCGCAGGACGTCGGCGTCGACGAGCAGCCCGTCGTCGTCCAGTTCCACGACGACGTCAACGTCCCCGAATTCACGGAGCCGGGCGAGGGCGACGTTGCGGCCGCCGGGGCAGCCGAGGTTCTCGTCGAGGTCGATCGTGGTGACCTCGCCGGGCAGGGAGAGGCGGTGCGTGAACTCGGGGAGGCGGCAGCCGTTGCCTACGATCACGATGCGCGCGGGGGCCAGGTCCTGCTTGGCCACCGACTCCAGCAGGGCGTCGACCTCGGCGGGTCGGTTCCCCATGGTGACCACGGCAACGGCGATCCTCGGCTCCACCGGCTTCACCGACTCCACCACGTCCCTCACTCCATCCGGCCCTCGACAGAGCCGCGTCCGTCCATGCGCGGCCTCTCGCGGCCTCGTCGTTCACCTAGATGTTGCCTCAGGTGCGGACGTTGCTCCGGCACCTCCATATTTTGCCTAGTCTCGGACCGGACCGTCCCTCCTGGAGGAAACACCGTGCCCTTCCGCTGTGCCGTGCTAGACGACTTCCAAAACGTCGCGACGACCTTCGCAGACTGGTCTGTCCCTGGTGCGGAGCTGGAGGTGGTGTCCTTCACCGAGCACTTCGGCGACGAGGACGAACTCGCCGCGACGCTCGCCGACTTCGACTGTGCGATCACCCTGCGGGAGCGGGTCGCCTTCCCGGCGTCGGTGTTCGACCGACTCCCCCGGCTGCGGCTGCTGATCGCCTCCGGCATGCGGAACTCGGTGATCGACTACGCGGCGGCGAACGCGAACGGCGTGACGGTGTGCGGCACGGAAAGCTCGTCGACCCCGCCGGTCGAGCTGACCTGGGCGTTGCTGCTGGGCCTCGCACGCGGACTGGTCGAGGAGAGCACCGCGCTGCGGGAGGGCGGCCCCTGGCAGTCCACGGTCGGCGCGGACCTGCACGGGCGGCGACTCGGGCTGCTGGGCCTGGGGAAGATCGGGAGCGCGGTCGCCCGCGTGGGGTCGGCCTTCGGCATGGAGGTGAGCGCGTGGAGCCAGAACCTGACGGAGGAGCGAGCGGAGGGGGTCGGTGTGCGGCTGGCCGCCTCGAAGGAGGAACTGCTCGCCGAGAGCGACTTCGTCTCCGTCCACCTGGCGTTGAGCGACCGCACGCGCGGGCTGATCGGCCCCGCCGAACTGGCTCTCCTGAAACCGACGGCGTACCTGGTCAACACGTCTCGCGCGGCGATCGTCGACCAGGACGCGCTGCTGACGGCGCTGCGGGAGGGGCGTATCGCGGGTGCGGGGGTCGACGTCTTCGACGTGGAGCCGCTGCCGGCCGACCATCCGATGCGGACGGCTCCGCGCCTGCTGGCCACTCCCCACCTGGGGTACGTGTCCCGCGCGAACTACGAGCGGTACTACGGGCAGGCGGTGGAGGGGATCCGGGCGTTTCTGGCGGGGGCGCCGGTGCGGGTGCTGGGGTGAGGGCCCGAGCACCCGACGCTGTCAGTCCTGGAAGAGGTGCTCCGGGTCGGTGACGTGGTACGCACGTTCACGCCAGAGTTGGAGCTGCGCCAGGTCTTCGGTTTCCCGCAGCTTCTTCGCGACGGACGGCGGCACATCGATACTCCGCCAGAAGAAGAGCCGGAGAATCACCGATTGCTCGAGATGCGTACGGAAGCTTTCCTCGTAGCCCTCTCTGAAGGCCTCTTCCGCCCATTCGAGCCACGTTCGGCGGTAGTACTCGTGCCAGATGTACTCGGGCAGGCGCCAGGGTTCCCTCCGCTCTCCCTGACCATCGGCGGCGACGTCAGGAACGTTCGTCATCGAAGAGATCTTCCGCGGTGGCGGCGTGTACGGCACGCTCTGACCAGATGGTGAGCTGGTCGAAGTCGGTGCAGGCTTCAACGCGCTCCCGTACGGGGTCGGGAACATCGATGCCACGCCAGCGCAGGATGTTCAGGGTCATCTCGGCGCGATCCTCGACACGCCCCTCTTTGCGTACCTCCTCGGCGAGCGGGTGTCGCCAGAAGTACTGCATCGCCGTCATCAGGTCCCTCCACATCTGCCGGACCTGGTCATCCGCCAGGCACGAGTCGACGAACTGCACGAGCACCGCGGCACTGTCGCGGTCGATGGTCCGCAGGGCGGCTGCCAGCGATTCCAGTATGGCGGGGGCTTGCCGTCCCCGGCCGTGTGTCATGGCCGAGAGCGCGGCCAAGGGTGGGTCCTGAATGGCCTCCTGCTCGGCGGCGATCACAGGTACGTTGTCCGGCCCCAGCACGAAGGGCCGCACCGTGAGCGAGGGCATACCCCGCACTCCGAAGTGGATGGGCTGTGCCGCCCAGCGGGCCGTGGCGCTGCTCTGGGTGACGACGATGAGGACGGGCTCGCAGCGGTACTTCTCGTAGAGGTAGCTGAGGTAGTACGGCCAACTGCCGCGCTTCCTGTCGTCCGGCTGGCCCTGCGACTCCACGACCAGGAGGTACGTGCCCTCGTCGGTCTCGGCCCGCAGCAGCGTGTCCACGCGCCGCTCAATGGGCTCGATCTCGGTGCGGTCGACGTTCATGCCGGCGAAGTCGTAGGGAAGGGATCCTGTAACACCTGCTGGAGCGCACGGGTGAGTAGCGCCGGGTCCTTCTGGAAGATCCGGTGCAGCGCCTCGTATGACGAGCCGACTATCGGCTCTTCTATCTGTCCGACGTGATCAACGAGCTACGCCGCGTTCAGTTCGCACCACACGAGCTTGCCGCGGCGCCCGAAGCGGGACAGTGGCTGCCAGTGCCAGAGGTCCGAGCAGGCCCGCACCAATGCCATGCCCCGGCCGCTTTCGGCATCGCCGGGCTCCTCCAACCGGCTTGGGGGTTCCGGGGGTTCGGGGTCGGCGTCCCATGCGCCGATCTGGAGGACGCCGTCGCGGTAGCGCAGGCGCAGACAGGCGGGGCCCTTGGTGTGCAGGATCGCGTTGGAGATCAACTCGGAGGCGAGGAGTTCGGCAGTGTCGATGAGGAGGGCGAGGCCGTGGACGGTCAGGATCGCGCGGAGGGTGTGACGGGAGACGGTGACGGCTCTCAGGTCGGTCGCGATGTACAGGGAGTACTCCCAGGAGTCAGGGGTGGGGGCGGGAGCGGTTTCGGGCATGGGGCAGCTCCGAGTCGGTGCGGGGTGGGGTGTTGGGATTGCGGGCGGTGGCATGCCTCAGCCGTCATGGCAGGACGGAGCGGTGCGCTTCCGCAGCGTGAAGATCGCGTCACTGACGGTAGGGTCCAAGCTTGGTCCGATGCAACCGACTGCCCTAATCTGACCCCGAACGAGTCAAGGAGGACGTCATGGCGCGCAGAACACAGGTGACCGCCCGCCAGGAGCGCCTGGGCACCGAACTGCGGAAGCTGCGCGAGGCGGCAGGACTCAAGGGGCGGGAGGCCGCCGCGCTACTGGGAACAGACGCGGGGCGGTTGAGCCAGATCGAGTCCGGCGTCGCCGGGGTGAGCGAGGAGACCGTACGACGGCTCGTCGCCCACTACGCATGTACGGACACGGAGTTGGCCGACGCTCTGGCAGCCATGGCGACCGAGCGGACACGGGGGTGGTGGGAGGAGTACCGGGGGCGGCTGCCCACGGCCTTCCTGGACCTGTCCGAGCTGGAACACCATGCGACCCACTACTGCGACGTGAGCTTCCTCCACATCCCCGGGCTCCTCCAGACCGAGGACTACGCCCGTCGGATCCTCGGCCACCGGGTACCCGAACTACCGTCAGCCGAGCTGGACTTGCGCGTCCGCCACCGGTTGGCACGGGGCGTCGTCCTGGAGCACCCGACTCCGTTCACGACCGTCATCCACGAGGCGGCGCTACGCATCAGGGTGGGCGACCGGGTGGCGGCAAGAGCGCAACTCTCCAGCGTCCTGGACGTCTCGGAAAGGGACCACGTCACCGTTCGCGTCATCCCCTTCGACCTGGACGGTTTCGCCGGCGCCGACAGCGCCATGGTGTACGTGGGCGGAGTGGTCCCGAAGCTGGACACGGTCGTACGCGACGGACCGCACGGAACGGCCTTCATCGACTCCGAGGCCCAACTCGGCCGTTTTCGAACGCTCTTTCATAGGATGGAAGCCGCGTCGCTCGACCCTGGGCGCTCGCGTGACTTCATCCGCAGGCTGGCGAAGGAAGTGTGAGGAGCCCGATGAACGCTCCCGACAACTGGCAGAAGTCCTCGTTCTCCGGCAGCGGAGACGGCAATGCCTGCCTCGAACTCGCCTCCACCCCCACCACCCTCCGCCTCCGCGAAAGCGACACCCCGGCCACGGTCCTCACCACCACCCCTGCCGCCGTCGCCCACCTTCTGGCAAAGGCTCGCTCGTGCGCCGCCGCACTCCCATCTGTGTCCTGAGCGACGCGGCTTCGCCCGAGGTCAGCGGCGGTCATGCCGTGGACCGCTTCGTCGAGATCGGCTCGTTCACCAAGGTCGTCACCGGCACCGCGCTGACCCGCATGGCCGCGGCCGGCGTCCTCTCGCTCGACGATCCGGTCGAGCGGTGGCTGCCCGCGGTTCCCGGGACCGGGATCACGCTGCTGCACCTGGCGCGGCACACGTCCGGCCTCCCCCGCCTGCCGCCCGGGGTCGCGCGCCGGGACCCGTACGCGGCGTTCGACCGGGCCGCGGTGCACCGGTTGCTGAGCCGGCTCGACACGCTCGCCACCCGCCCGCCGGGTCAGGAGGAGGAGTACTCCAACCTCGGCTACGCGTTCCTCGGGGAGGCTCTGACCGTCGCGGCGGGCGCCGGCTACGAGGAGGTGGTGACCGAGTACGTCCTGCGTCCGCTGGATGTGGCGGAGGTGACCGCGAGCCCCGACCCGGACAGGCTCCTGGCCGCGCCGGGCCTGTTCGGAGGGCCGCGCAGGCCGTGGACGATGCGGGGTGCGATCCTGCCCGCGGGAGGTCTGTGGGCCACCCCCCGCGCGGCGGCCGATCTGCTCGTGCGGCTGGCAGTGGAACGCCGGTTGGGGGATCCGGCGCCGTCCTGGCAGACGGCCGGCCCCCTGCACTGGCACAACGGCGCGACGCGCGACGCCTCGCTCTTCGCCGGGGCGATGGACGACGGCCGCTGGGTGCTGATCCACCGCCTCAACGGAGCACCCGAGGAAACGGACCGGGCCGGCATCGAGGTGCTCAAGCGCAGCCGCCCCGCCTCCTGACGCCGACAGCGGGCTGTTCCCAGGCGGGTCCACCTATTCCCAGGCGGGGTCCACGGGGATGTTCCAGCCTTTCAGCATCGCCAGGATCTTCGCCCGGGTCTTCGGCCAGGCGTACCGAAAGGCGCGGTCGCACACTTCCCTGCTCTCCAGAAAGAATTCTATGAAAGTGAAGTAGGCCGTGTCCACCAGCCAACCTGTGGGATCTTCCTCAAGCGCCTCAATGAACTCGAAACAACGCTTGAGGAATTCCTCTCCCTCTGCGTTGATTTCCGGAGATTCCATGAGGGGCTGAAACAGAGGATAAGCGAGCACGTCGGACAGGAACGCCCCTGGGCTGGTATTGACCTGCTCCCAGTGGGTCACCTGCGACATACGCAGGTCGTGACGCTCGGCCGCCTTTTCAAAATGGGGCTTTACCTCCGGGAGCAGTCGCATGAGCTGCGTGACCAGTTCGTCCGAGGAGATTCCTTGCATACCCATTCACCTTCGCATTGCGCTGAATAACACCGCCCCGCCGGCCGGGAATTCCTCCCGGCCGGCGGCACCGCCTGTGGGCGGTCCGGTGCGGTCAGGCCATCGGGCTCACCACATAGCAGTCACCGAAGAAGAGGCACCCCGCGCCCTGGCCGTCGGGAACCACGTCCAGCGGGTCCGTCAGGGATTCACTGAGCTGTTTCGTCGCTTCCTCGAAGCCGTAGTTATAGGCGTCCACCGGGAACTGCGCGACGCTGGCGGCACCGCCCACCACCCCGAAAGCCTTGGCGAAACCCCGGCCCTTGATCTTCTCACCCGAGGGCACGGCCCGCTGCGGCGCCTTCGGATGGAGATTCTCAGGGACGGCGAACTTCTGCCCCGTGACCTCGCTCATCGACTCCGCCGAGATGACGGTATTGATGAGATTGGACACCTTCTTCGTGAGCCCCTCCGCCTTCACTTTCTTCGTGACCTCCCCGGCCACGTCGTCCGCGTTGAGAGCCGTCCAGAGTTCCTTTGATTCGTTGAGCGCGACCTTTCTGTCGGAGTCGGAGAGAATCCCGTCTCCGGTTTTCACCTTGGCCTTCCGATCATCCTCCAGCAGGTCACGCAGACCCGCCAGTTTATCGACGGTCTTCTCGATGTGCCAACTCGTTCCTTTACCTCCGAAGGCCTTGCCCTCGTTCATCTCCTCGATCAGGGCCGTGCCCGTCTTACCGTCGCCCACCACGTCCTTGTCCGCGACCTGCGGCCTGATGTAGAGCTCCTTGATAATCCTTTCGAGGCGCTCGTTCTGCACCGAAGGCATATGGGCGCGCTTCTTGTCCATCCCCGGGTTCGGGTTCTTCTTGGGCTTCGAGGGCTTGCTGGGAATGATCCTTCCGCCCTGGCACCTGCCGGGGTTGTCCTGGCACCACGCCATCATGTCCGGGTCGTAGTTGCCGGTCGGGTCGCTGCGCCGCAGCGGGTTGTTGTGCCCGTAGGCGTAGCCGTTCAGCTGCTGCGGGTCGGCCGGGTCGACCACCGCGTCGGCGCTGAGGAACCGGCCCGTCGCCGGGTCGTACTCGCGGGCTCCGAGGTGGGTGAGGCCGGTCGGGTCCTGCGTACCGCCGATGAAGCCCTTGGTGCCGGGCCAGCTTCCGGCCTGCGGCACCGTGCCGCGTGCTTCGCCGAACGGCATGTTGCGGCGCTGCACCATGACCTGGGTCGCGGCGTCGACGGCGAGTTCGCCGGTGCCGTGGTGGTCGGCGACGACGAACGACAGCGAGCCGTCGTCCTGACGCACCGCGCCCGCCCCGCCGAGGTCGTAGTACCGCCGCGCCGTGGTCTTGCCGGTGGCCTTCGTCCAGGTGATCTCCGTGGCGCCCAGGTACAGCGTGGAAACCCCGCCGGGGCCGTGGCTGATCAGGCGCTTTCCGTCGGCGTCGTACAGGTAGTCGGTGACCGAGGGGCCCTGGGTCACCGAGGCGAGGTTGCCCTCGGAGTCCCAGACGAACGACTGCTTCGCCCCGCCGCTCGGCGTGCGGGACTCGGTGCCGCCGCCGCCCTCGTAGGTGTAGGTGTCCTTGCCGGTGACGGCGCCCGCGGAGGTGACCGACGTCAGGGTGTTCGGCTGGCCCTTGCCGTTCTCGTTGTAGCGGTAGGTGCGGGTGACGTCCCCCGCGGTCTTCCCGGTGGGATCGTGCCGGGTGTCGGTGTCGCGGTTCCCGCCCGTCGTATAGGTGTACGACTGCCAGTACGGCGCCGGACCGCCGAGCGCGGTCGTGCCCGGGGCCGGAGCGCAGTCACCGGCCGGTGTCCACGCCTCGGTCAGCCGCTGCAGGTAGTCGTAGCGGAAGCACTGCCGGTCGGTGCCCTGGCGCGAGGCGTCGGTGACCGAGTCGACGTTGCCCGAGTCGTCGTAGTCGTAGGTGACCGCGCGGTCGACCCCGGCGATTCCCTCGCGCTCGGTGCGGCTCGTGGACAGCAGCTGGGTGCCCGGCTCGTACGTGTTGTTGATCCAGACCCGCTTGCCGGCGTCGCCCAGCTCCAGCTCCTCGAGCTTGCCGGTGAGGCTGTAGCGGGCGTTGCCGACGTAGGTGCCGAGGCCTTCGGCCTTCACCACGCGCTGGAGCCCGTCGTAGGTCGGCGCGACCACCTCGGCGGGCAGGTTCCCCGCCGCCGGGTAGCTGGCGGACTTGACGGTGCCGTCCAGGTTGTACGTGGTGTTGGTCTGGTAGCTGACGCCCGCGGCGCCGCCGAGTCCGGGCTCCGAGGCCGGGATCGACACGGTCGTGCGCAGCGGCCGGTACAGGTTGTCGTACGCGTTGATCGTCTGCGTGTACTTCGCGCCGTCCGCGCCGCCGACATAGCGGGTGGAGCTGCCCAGGTAGCCCTTGCGCACGGTGTCGAAGGTCCAGGAGGCCAGCAGCGGGCCCGTGGTGGAGTTCTCCCGGGTCTCGGTGTGCCGGCCGAGCCGGTCGTAGACGAAAGCGATCTTCTTCTGACGGCCCTCGTCGGTCGCGGTGGTGACCCGGTCCGCGTCGTCGTACGTCGTCCTCGTGGTGCCCGAGTCGGGGTCGGTGGAGGTGAGCTGACGCCCGAGCAGGTCGTAGGTGTAGGAGCGGACCGTCTTGTCCGGGCTGGTGACCTTGGTCAGATGCCCGGAGCTGTCGTGCTCGTACAGCGTGCTGTCGAACGCGCCGGTCGGCGACGACCCGTGGAACTCGCGCAGTTCCCTGGTCCGGCCCTCGGCGTCGAGCACCGTCGCGGTCGGCGTGCTGCCGGCCGGCGGGTCCACGGTGATCAGGTCGGCGCTGTGGGTGGTCGTGGTGCGGGACAGCTCCACGCCCACGCCGTTGCCCCGGAGCGTCCTGGTGACGGTCGGGCGGCCGAGGCCGTCGTACTCGTTGACGGTCTGGGTGTCGACCGCGCCCTGTTCGGTCACGCCGAAGAGCTTGGCCTCCGGCGCCTTGGCGGCGTAGTACGGCGCGTACTTCCGCTCGACCAGGCCGCGTTCGTCGTAGAACGTGTCGTCGATCAGCCGGCCGCCGTCGGGTCCGGCGGACTGCGACTGCCGGGGCCGCAGCCAGCCGTCGTAGAGGATGTACGACGCCTGCTGGCTGCCGTCGTTCATCAGCTTCTTGGCGACGACCGCCGCGATCTCGTTCTCCGCGATGCGGTAGCCGTACTCCAGGCTGGGCGTCGGGCTGGAGGCCTTGGGCCGGTTGGCGAGCCAGGCCTTGGTGAGCCGGCCGAGCGCGTCGAACTCGGCGTCGGTGCGCTTGCCGTTGGTGTCGATCGTGGCGGTGGGCAGCGAGCGGACGCCGTCGAACTCCGTCACGACGGACTGCGCGCTGGACGGGGTGCCGGCGACCAGTTCGGTCCCCGTCACGGTGAGGGTGCCGGGCTTGGTGGCGGTCGCCGCGGTGAAGACGGTCGTACTACTGGCGCCCGACGAGTCGGAGGTGGACTTGGGCCGCCCGTAGCTGTCGTAACCGGTGCTCTTCCACCGGTAGTTCGGCGTGCTGCCGGTGTAGCCGACGAGCTCCTCCTGCTTGGTGACCAGGCCCCGGGTCGGGGCGGCGCCGAAGGCGAGGGAGTCGTAGGTGTTGCGCTTGCGGGAGAGCAGGTGCGCGGGGTAGGTGACGGCCGTGCCGCAGGCCACGTCGAGGACCTCGACCTGCTTGGGCAGGGAGCGCAGCCAGGTGGTGGCGTTGTCGGCGTACGAGGTGGTCGTGCACTGCTCGTCGCCGGACGCGGCCTCACCGAGGTCGCTGTCCTCGATGACCCGTCCCAGGTCGTCGTACGTCGTCGCGGTGGAGGTCTGCTGCCAACTGCCGTCGTGCTTGCGGTCCCAGGTGCGGGTCGCGGCCGTGCCGGTCAGGTTCGCCGTGACCGTGCCCCAGTCCCGGACCCGCTTGGCGGTCTCCTTGCGCCACGGCGTGCTCACGGTCTTGCTCTCCACCGTGCCGCCCGGCCCGGTGTACGCGATCGTCTTGAACTCGGCGCCCTGGAAAGCCTCGTGGTCGGTGAGGCTGCCGCCCTCGCCGTCGGAGACGGTCACCGACTTGGCGCCGCCCGCGGCGTTCTTGCGGTCGCCGTCCATGCCCCGCAGGAACCAGTGCTCGTTCAGCGAGCGCATGCCGTCCCAGCCGCCGGTCTGCACCTGGACCCGGCCGTAGCCGTTCCACTGCGACCAGGTCTTGTACTTCTCCTTGGTCAGGCCGTCGTCGTCGGCGTAGTGCCAGGCGGCGCCGTCGAGGTACGCGTACCGGGTGACCATGTCGTCGGCCTTGCCGGTGCGGTCGGTCGCGGTGACCTGGGTGACGACGTACTTGTTGAACCACTCCAGGACGGGGTCCGGGGCGCCGGCGGGCTGCCAGTACTGCGGGAAGCAGCGGGTGGTGTTGGTCTCCGGCGTGGGCAGCGCGGCGAAGTCGCACTCGGGCTCCGAGTAGGCGACGTCGATGGAACCGCCCGACTCGTCGGAGACGTTCGCGAGCCGGTACTTGATGAAGGGCGCGATGCCGTCACCGAGCCGGTCGAGGCGGTTGGGCCCCTGCTTGTAGCCGAAGGTCACCTTGGGCAGGGTGATCGAGGGGGTGGCGGACAGGCCGGTGTGCTGGATCGACTCCAGGAGCAGGGAGCGGTCGATGTCCGCGTCGCCCCACTTCTGGGTGAACGCCCAGGCGTCGGCGTCCTGGTAGCCGCCCGAGGGCTGGAGGACCTGGGTGGTGATCTTGGAGAGCCGCTTGCGGGACCAGAACGACGGGGCGAACCGGCCCTTGTCGCAGTCGGCGCCCGCCTTGCAGTTCAGGTAGTACGGCGTGTCCTCCCACCGGGTGGGGTTCTTCTCGATCTCCGCGGCGGCGCAGTCGGCGGCCGTGGGCTGGATGCACCGCTCGGCGTTGGTGAAGACGACCTTGCCGGCCGCCTTGGCGGTGAAGAGGGTGTCGCTGCGCTGGCCGTAGTCGATGTGGTCGATGACGCCGCCGCGCTCGTACGGGGTGTCGTCCGCCGCCACCCGGTTACGGCCGTAGGAGTTGGTCTCCGGGTTGTACCAGTACGACATCGCGTTGCCGTGGAGGTCGACGACGTAGTCGAGGTTCCAGCGCCAGGCCTGCTGGCACCAGGACGCCGCGAAGGTCGCCTGGTGGCAGGGCTCGCCGGTGTTGTTGCCGAAGACCGGCACGGTCCAGGTGGACTTCGTCTCGGCCTTGCCCGTGCTCCAGCCGGGGAGGCGGTTGTAGCCGAAGAAGTACTGGAGGCCGTCGGTGGTCGTCACCTTCCAGTATTCGCCGTCGTTGTCGCCGTTCGCCCGCTCGGCGGCGTTGCTGAGCTTCTCGACGCGGGTGCCGTCGTCGTTGCGGATCCGCCAGACGTCCTTGCCGGCCGGGATCAGCTCACCCGCACGGCCGTTGAAGCTGATGGTGGCGTTGTCGTATCCCCAGCACTGGTCGCCGGGGGCGTCGTCCTTGCTCCAGTCGCCGTCCTCGCCGCACGGCTTGTAGCGCCGCTCGATGAAGCCGGTGTTCATGTCGAAGCCCGAACCGACCCAGGAGGACTGGTTGTTGCTCGTGGTGGTCTGGCCGTCCACGGCGCCCGAGGAGTAGCCGACGGACAGCTTGGGCAGCAGTCCGCCGGGCACGGTCGGCGCGGCCAGCGGGTACGACCAGGAGAAGTCGCCGGTCTGGAGACTGGTCTGCCAGGCGGCGGACGACGACAGCGGGGTCGCGGTGTAGTCGCCGGCGCCCGCGGAGCCGCCGTCGGAGTCGGCCACGGCCGCGAGGACGACGGCGGACGCGGCGGAGCGCAGCGCGACGGAGTCGGCGGAGACCGTGCGCTTCTCGCTGTCGTTGCGGCCGGCCACCGGCGTCGTCGTACGGCAGCGGGCCAGCTTCGGCGTGGTCAGCGCGCAGGAGGGCAGGGCGACCAGGCGCAGCCGGGCGCCGTAGTCACCGCCGTACGCCTCGCCGAACGCGGAGTAGTCCAGGCTGACGCCGACGCGCCGAGCGCCCGAGGACGTGCTCGCGGGACCGGCGGCGCTGACGGAGAGCAGGACTCCGTCGAGGCCGAGGCCGCGGGCGGTGTCCTTCGGCAGGAGCCGCACCTGGGCCTGGGTGGAGCCGGTGGCCGCCGGGTCGGCGAGCAGCCGGACGGGCAGGCCGGGCACGGGCAGACCGGATGCGGGCAGCGGCGCGACCGCGGTGCGCCCGGCCTGCTTCGCCGTCGGCTTCTTGCCGACGGCGGCGGCCGCGGCGGGCAGATGTGCAGGGAGGGTGACCTGCGCGGCGCCGGCCTTCGGCCAGCTGGCGTGGGGCGCACGGCGGGGGCCGGAAGCCAGCCCGTCCCGCTTGCGCGGAGTGACCTTGAGCGCCTTGCCGGGCACGGGCTGGTCGGCCTCGACGGCCGGTGTGTGCCGGGTGCCGCCCGGCTGCGAAGCGGCCAGCGCCGGCTCGGCCTGGAACAGGGAGCCGGCCATGAGCGCGGCCACCATCAGGGCCGTGTACCGGGCGGTGTGCCGGTGGAAGCGGGCCGCGCGAGACGCGCGAGGCGGTCGTATGGGTCTGGACAACCCGAGAGTTCCTTACGTCGGTGGGTGGGGGGTCGAGAAGATCGGGGGGCGGTCCGGTCGCTTGCAGGACCCGTGGGCCCGCCTGGTCGCGGGCCCACGGGTCGAAGGCGGGGTCTACGGGCCTGGGACCGTGTCCAGGGACTCCCCGTTGCCGAGCTTGACGATCTGGGCGTCACTGGCCACGCCGGAGAACAGCCACACGTCGTCGATCACGCCCGGCCAGTACTCGCCGGTCGTCCCGTTCTCCTTGTTGCGTCCGAACTGGAGCTGTTTGGTCGCCTGGAACGGCTGGACGTTGGCCCGCCACGACATGGCGTCCAGGACCTGCTCCAGGTGGCCGTTGACGTACAGCCGTGCCTCGTCGGCGAAGGCGTCGTACACGACCGCCAGGTGGTCCCACTCGAAGTCCGACTGGAAACTCGAATGCCGAACCACGGGCCGGGTCGCGTTCGCCGTGTCCGCGCTCGGGAGCTCCAGTTCGTAACCGCCCTGGTTCTGCGGGTCCGTGGGGTCCGGGGCGTAGCGCACGGTGAAGGCGCTGTTGACGGCCCCTTCCGCCGACAGGACGGTGACCTTCTTCTGCGGGCGGGCCGCGGTGTTCACCCAGGCGGTCGCGGTGAAACTCTCCTTGGTGTTCACCGGGACGGTCGCGGCGGCGGCGTAGTCGTCCACCCCGTCCAGGACCAGACCGCCCCCGCCGACCCAGCCGGCGCCCGGCTGCACCGACGCCTGCGCGCCCAGGACCGCCGGCCGCTTCCCGGCGCTGTCGTCCGGGCTGGACGCCGGCGTGCCCGCCGTGGTGGCGTCGAACTTCCAGCGCCCCTTCACCTGCGGGTGCTGCTTGAACAGGTCACCGGCCTCGTCCTTGGAGACCACCCGGTCGTACATGCGGACGTCGTCGATCTGCCCCTTGAAGAACGAGTCGGGCCGGCCGCCGTACGATCCCGCGCCGACCTGCACCGGACCGGTGGCGTCCCAGGGAGCGGGCGTGAACGGCACCGTGGAGACGAGAGCGCCGTCCACGAAGAGCCGCAGCTCCTTCAGCGTGCTGTCGTAGACACCGAGCAGATGGTGCCAGCTGTCGCCGGGGTAGACCTGGTCGGCGGCGGGCTTGCCGAGGTTGGCCATGGCCCGGGTCGGCTGGACGCCCGCCGCGTCGGAGTTGTACCGGTTGAAGACCCAGCGGCGGTACGAGCCCGAGTAGTAGAGCTCGAAGCCGCTCTGCTGCGCGCCTGCCTGGGTGGCGATGATCTGCGCGGACGTCGACTCCGCCTTGGGGAGTCTGGCCCAGGCCGACACCGAGAAGCTGCGCAGGGTGTTGAGCTGCGGCCCGGCGGTGCTCGCGTAACCGTTGTCGGTGGAGCTGAGGTCCAGGGCGCCGGCCACGTTGCCCGGGACGCCGAACCTGCCGCCGGCGCCCTTGAGGACCAGCGGGTTCACCTGGCTCTCGCCCTTCGCCACCTGGGAGGTGGCCGCGTCGTCGAAGTCCCAGACCGCCTTGGCCGGACGGCCGGCGGTCACGGCCTCCTGGCGCGCCAGCCGAGCGACGTCCGCCGCGCCCAGGGGGCGGTCGTAGACGGCGGTCTCGTCGATCGCGCCCTGCCACGGCTCGGCATAGGCGCCGTTGTACTTGGCACGGCCGAACTGGAGGTTGGCAGCGGCGTGCCAGGGGGTGGTGATCGTGGACGTGCCGGCCGCGACACCGTCGACGTACAGGGTGTACTTGCCGGCCGCCGCGTCACGGACGGCCGCGAGGTGGGTCCACTTGCCGACCTCCGGCGCGGCCTGCGACAGCACCCGCTGGGCGGCGAAGTCGGCCCCGGAGGCGTCCTTGGCGGGCACGCGCAACGCCCAGCGCCCGCTGCCCTTCTCGTAGCCGAGGTAGAAGCCCGCCTGCGAGGTGCCGTCGACGCTGACCGCGGTGCCGGTGGCGGCGTCCGAGTCGAGACGCACCCAGGCAGACACGGTGAAGTCGCCGTCGGTGTCGAGCAGATGGGGGCCGGCGGCCGCGTAGCCGTCGGTGGCGCCCGCCTTGTTCAGGCCGAGGGCCGTGCCGCGGACGCCCGGTTCACCGAGCGCCGCGGCGCCGTCGAGCAGCGCGGGCCGCGCGCCGCCGCTGCCCGGGTCCTCGGTCGAGCCGGCCGGCGCGTCGAGCGTCCAGGCGGCGCGTTCGGGCTGGCCGGTGGCCACCCGGAACTGGTAGCTCGCGATCGTGCTGTCGTTGTTGTTGGCGTCCCAGGCCATGACGTAGAGGGTGTTGAGCCCCGGCCGGGTCGGCATCACGTCGATCGAGACGGGCGCTCCGGGTGTCGCGGGCTTGCGCTCGTTGGCCGCGGTCGGGTCCACGTTCAGGCCGAACCAGTACTTGACGACGTCCGTCGCGGTCGAGTCGATGGTGAAGCGGCCGTACCGTCCGACGCCGTCCAGCCACGGGTCGAGCGGGTCGTCGGTGTGCGAGACGGGGTACTGCGCGGAGCTCACGGTCGGTGCGGCCGGGTGCTTGGAGTCGTAGGTCAGGTAGCAGGCCGTCTGGGTGTCACCGGCGTAGCTCCAGGGCCCCCACAGCTTGCCGTCCGAGGCGCGCACGCTCCACGCGGCCTTGACTTTCTGCGGGATGCTCGACGGCAGCGTGATCGTGAACGGCTGCCCGGAGGCCTTGGGGCCGATACGGCCGGAGTTCCAGTGCTCCTTCCAGCCGTCGCCCGAGTCCCAGTCGACCTTGAACTCCGCGTACACCTGGTCCTTGTCGGGGTCCGACAGGACGGCGGTCGCCTTGGGGATGACGTTCACCGCCTTGGGCGTCACCGTGCAGCTGCCGCCGGGGTTCATGGTCAGCTGCGACTGCTTGGGCTGGTTCGGCGGGTTGTTGTACTCGACGCGCAGGAAGCCGTTGCCCGCGAAACGCTTCCACTGCGTCTCGGCGCTCTCGTTGGGCGCCTTCAGCCCGAAGGTGAGCGAGGTCTGCTTGTTGGCGGCGGCCCAGACGACCGCGTCCTTGGCGTTGAACTCCAGGTCGCCGTCCGGGCAGGAGGCGGTCGCGCCCTTCGCCGCCGTCACGGTCGGCATCTGGTCGATCCAGTAGCCCGACGCCTTCTGGTCGTTCCAGGACGTCGTCGAGGTGAGCGGCTTGGTACGCCAGAACTCCACCGGCTGCTTGGTGCAGTTGTACGCGAACGTCTCGCGGACGACGAACTCGGCGCTGGTGATGCTCTTACCCGCGAAGTTGGTCACCGGCAGCTTGTAGAACAGCCGCTTGGCGTCGTTCGGCGCGCACTTGAGGCCGGTGAAGTTCGGCGGGCAGAAGCCCAGGCCCGCGTCGTCGGCGCCGTCGAACTTGTAGAAGTCGGCGTCGGGGTACGCGCGGGAGACCATCGCATAGGCGGACGCACGCGGCGAGGACCAGGCCGGGTCGATGAACACCGGGTACTGGGTGTCCTCACCGGAGAGCAGCTTCGGGTCGGGCGTGAGGAGGAGGGCGTTCCCGGCCACGGAGGCGTGCACGTCGGCCCGCGTGGAGGCGTCACCGGGACCTTCGTAGAGGTCGGCGGGGGGCGCGATACGCGAACCGGCGTTCGCCGCGGCCGACTTGGCGGAGGCGGCGGTGTTGCCGGGCAGGGCCGACTTGGCGGACTTGGCGATGTTGCCGGGCAGGGCCGGCTTGGCGGACGCTGCGGTGCTGCCGGGCACGGCCGAATCGGCGGACTTGGCGGTGCTGCCGGACACGGCCGACTTGGCGGACGCTGCGGTGCTGCCGGGCACGGCCGAATCGGCGGACTTGGCGGTGCTGCCGGACACGGCCGACTTGGCGGTGCCGACGGGGCTGGTGGGGGTGCTGGGGCCAGTGGGGGTCCCGGGGCCGGCCGGACTGGCAGGGCCGGCGGGGCTGGTGGGCGATGTTTGTGTCTGGGCGCCCGCGTCCGTGTTCGCAGCCGAACCGGTGCCGGCGCCGGCACCCGCGCCCGCTTCGCGGGAGTCCCACATCACCGGCTGCGCCGCCTCGAAGGCCACGCCTCCCGCCTCGGTGTCGACCGCTTCGAGGCCTCCGGCGGCAGTGGAACGGACGGTGAGCCCCTTGCCGGCGATGGGCATTCTCAGTCGGGACAGCGCGGGGTTCGCCGCGGCCTCGGCGCTCTTGACGACCAGGACCTGGGAGAAGCCGTCGGGCTCCGCGGTCATCCGCAGGTCCACGTCCGGCAGGACCTCCGGATAGGTCACGGACGACCCGGAGAGCACCGGCGCGGGCAGCGTGCCGGGCCACGACAGGGACAGCTCCCGGCCCGCCTTGACCATCCTGACCAGCGGATCCCGGCTGCCGCCCGCCGAGAACACCACATCGGCGGCGGAGGCGACGGGCGCGATGCCGACCCCGTCCAGCCGCCGCAGGCCGGTGTCGATGTCGACCCACTTGCCTGCCCGGCGGGTGCGCACCGGTTCCAGATGCGTGATCTCCGTGAGGCTGCCGCTCGCATTGGCGAACACCTCGCGGTTCGCGCCGCGTTCGGAGACGACCTCCACTCGATGCCCGACTCGACGGGCCTGCTCCCGCGCCCGGTCGATGTCGGGGGAAAGGGTGTCCGGGGTGGGATCGTCGGCGGCGGGGGACTGGGTCCGGGCCGCATCCGAGGTCTGCGCCACCGCGGTGGCCAGGGACGATCCCGGTAGCTGCCCCGTGAGCAACGCCCCGACCAACAGAGAGATCGCGCCGACGGCTGCTCTCCCCCGATTTCTTTCAGCCACTCCAGCACCCTTCACGCATTCTTCAAATGTGAAGATCACTATCCGGCCACGTCATTCAAGCTGTCAATCAGCTTTGTGTGAGCCTCAAATCACCTTTTTTTGTTCATATCTGAATCAACGTCAGGCACTCTGCAGCTACAACAGTCCGTTCTCAGGCCTGCATTGACATCGCAGAACACGAACGCCGCAGGTCGAGGGCCGCTGCGAACGCCATGGCCGACACTGAACTCTCCATAACAGGCCAGCAGTCAGGAGGCTCCGCCGCCCGGAGAGACAAGCCCCGTCTCATACGCGAGGACGACGGCCTGGACGCGGTCGCGCAGATCCAGCTTGGACAGGATGCGGCCGATGTGGGTCTTGATCGTGGTCGGGCTGAGCAGCAGACGGTCCGCGAGTTCGGCGTTGCTCAGGCCCGTCGCGAGCAGGCTGAGCACCTCGAGCTCGCGCGGGGTCAGGCCGGACAGGTCGTGGCGGAGAGCGGCCGGCCGGTCCTCTTCCCGCTGGGCGAAGCGCTCGATCAGACGGCGGGTGATCGCGGGGGCGAGCAGGGCGTCGCCGGACTGCACCAGGCGTACGGCGGCGACGAGATGCTCGGGAGTGACGTCCTTGAGCAGGAAGCCGCTGGCGCCGGCGGTCAGCGCGGCGTACACGTAGTGGTCGAGATCGTATGTGGTCAGGATGATGACCCTGGTGCCCGCCGACCCGCCGTCGGCGAGGATCCGCCTGGTCGCTTCGATGCCGTCCATCCGCGGCATCCGGATGTCCATGAGCACGACGTCGGGCCGGGTGCGCCGGACCGCGGCGAACGCCTCGGCTCCGTCGGCCGCCTCGGCCGTCACCTCGATGCCGTCCGCGGCGAGGATCATTCCGAAGCCGGTGCGTACGAGGGCCTGGTCGTCGGCGATGACGACGCGCAGCGCCGGCCGGTTCACGCCGTCCGCCACGGGACTCGGGCCTTGATCCGGTAGCCGCCGGCGAGGGTCGGACCGGCCGTGAGTTCGCCGCCGTAGACCGCCAGCCGTTCGCGCAGCCCGATCAGCCCGCGGCCGTTGCCGTCCGCCCGAGGGGCGGTGCGGGCGGCTCCGGTGTCGGTGATCTCGATCTCCAGTGAGTCTCCGGTGTATCCGACGGTGACGCAGGCATCGGCGCCGGGCGCGTGTTTGATGGTGTTGGTCAGCGCCTCCTGTACGACGCGGTACGCCGCGAGGTCCACACCGGGCGGCAGCGGGTCGGGCGGCAGCGACATCGCGACGCCGACCGGTGTCCCGGCGGCACGTACCCGCTCGATCAGGGCGTCGAGCTGCTTGAGGCCGGGCTGCGGTTCGAGACCGTCGGCGGGGCTGTCGGGGCGGCCGGTGTCCGGGGCGGCCAACAGGCCCATCACATGCCGCAGTTCGGCCATCGCGGCCCGGCCTCCGGCCTCGACCGCCAGCAGGGCCTGCTTCGACCGCTCCGGCGCCGCGTCCATCACCTTGCGCGCCGCGCCCGCCTGGATGACCATCACGCTCACATTGTGGGTCACGACGTCGTGCAGTTCGGCGGCGATCCGGGCCCGCTCCTCCTCCACGGCCCGGCACATGCTCTCCTCCTGGGCCTGCTGCAGCCGTGTGTACCGGTCCCGGCTGGCCGCGAGCCGCCGCTGCCAGAAGCGGACGGTGCTGGCCAGCACCCCGGCGACCAGCAGCACGACCGCTGGGCTCGACCATCCCGGCAGCACCGGTTCCGTGTCCCGGAACGCGAGGCCGGCCAGCACGGCGGCGACGCCCAGCCCGGCCGTCGCCCGCGCCCGGTGACGGCTGTACATGGTGGCGCTGTAGGCGCCGATGACGCAGGTCAGCACGTTGATCCAGGAGGCGTCGTCGCCGATGGCCAGCGCCGCGCCCAGCACCACCCCGAACGTGGCCAGCGGATACCGGCGCCGGGCCGCCAGCGGCAGCGCGGACAGGACGACCAGCGGCCAGGCCGGGGAGGAGGGTTCGTCCTCCGCGACCCGCGCACCCGGTACGGGGGGCGTCGGCGGGCGCGGGTCCGGCAGCCTTTCCCCGGCATACGAGGACTCGACCTTCGAGCTGATCCGAACCGGCCCGTCGCCGGGATAGCGCGACGCCACGATCAGCGCGACGACGGTCAGCAGGACCGCCAGCACCACATCGGCGCGCACGGCCCGCCGCGACCGCGGGGCGTCCCGCGCCTCCGACCGCAGCGCGTCGCGCAGTTGCCGACGCCAGCCTTGCCGGTCCTCCGTCTCCACCGGCTCATTGTGCGGACCCCGGGCCCTCTCCGGCGTCCCCCTGCGCGGTCGATTCGCCGTACCTCAGGCGTACTTCGCAGGGATGAGGCCGAGGGCGCCTCGTTCGCGAGGAGGCCCGGACGTCGGCGCCGCGGCCGACGCGCCCCACCGGACCACGGCCCTACCTTCACTGGGCTTGCACAGACATCTCCCGCTCGACCGCAAGGACGGACCACACCCATGACTCACGTGATCGAACTGGCGGGCGTGGCGAAGCGCTACGACAGCGCCGGTGCGCCCGCACTCGGACCGCTGGACCTCGGCATCACCCAGGGGGAGGCGCTTGCCGTGACCGGTCCCTCCGGCAGCGGCAAGTCCACACTGCTGAACCTCGTCGCCGGCCTCGACAAGCCGACCGAGGGCGCCGTGACCGTGGCCGGGCAGCGGATCGACCAGCTGAGCGAGCACGCGCTGGCCCGGTTCCGCCGCGAGCAGATCGGCATGGTCTTCCAGTTCTTCAACCTGCTCGACGATCTCACCGTCGCCGACAACATCCAGCTCCCCGCCCAACTGACCGGGACCGCGCGGCGCAAGGCGGCGGCCCGCGCCGACGAGCTCATGGAACTGCTGGGCATCGCCAAGCACGCCCGCGCCTACCCGGGCCGGCTGTCCGGCGGCGAGCGCCAGCGGGTCGCGGTCGCCCGGGCGCTGGTCAACCGGCCGGCGCTGCTGCTCGCCGACGAACCGACCGGCGCGCTCGACACCGCCTCGGGGCACGACGTACGGGAGCTGCTGGTGGAGCTGCACCGCGGCGGGCAGACCGTCGTGCTGGTCACGCATGACATGGCGCTGGCGCAGGCGTGCGCGAGCCGCACCGTTCGGCTGGTCGACGGCCGTCTCTCCCTCGACACGCGTGCGGAGGCCGTCCGATGAGCCTCTTCGGCGCCGGCGCGCTCGGCCGGGTCGTACGCTCCGGGGTGGGCCGGCGCCGGGTGCAGACGGTGGTGATCGCCGTGGCCACCATGATGGCCGTCGCCGCGGCCGTGATCGCCGGGTCGCTCATCGTCGCCTCGAACGCCCCCTTCGACCACGCCTTCGCGAAGCAGCACGGTGCGCACCTCACCGCGCAGTTCGATCCGGCCAAGGTGAGTGCGGCGCAGTTGAAGGCGACGACGCGGCTGGACGGCGTCACAGCGAGCGCGGGGCCGTATCCCTCGACGACCATCAGCCCGGTGGATTCGAACGGCGGGCACCTGCCGGAGGTGAGTCTGGTCGGGCGGTCCGGTCCGCACGGCGACGTGGACGACCTGGACCTGAAGTCCGGCCGGTGGGCCGCGAAGCCGGGCGAGGTCGTTCTCTCCGCGTCGTTCGAAGGCCCCTTCCTCGAGGTCGGTTCCACCCTGAGGACGTCGGACGCCGCCGACAGCGCGACCCTGAAGAGCGCGGCCCTGAAGAGCGCGGCCCTCAAGGTCGTGGGCTTCGCGGTGTCGGCCGGCCGGACCGCCGACGCCTGGGCGACCCCGGAGCAGGTCAGCGCGCTGGCCTCGCAGGACACACCGGTCACGAGCCAGATGCTCTACCGCTTCGACTCCGCGGGAACCAAGGCGCAGATCTTGGCCGACCGCGAGAAGCTCACCGCCGCCGTACCGGCCGGGGCGTTGGTGGGCGTCCAGTCCTACCTGGACACCAAGCGTGCCGCCGACAAGGGCGCGGCGGCGACCATCCCGTTCATGGTGGCCTTCGGCGTGCTCGGCATCGTGATGTCCGTGATCATCGTCAGCAGTGTGATCAGCGGCGCGGTCGGCGCCGGTCTGCGCCGGATCGGCATCCTCAAGGCCATCGGCTTCACCCCGCGCGAGGTCGTGCGGGCCTATGTGGCCCAGGCGCTGATCCCGGCCGGCGCGGGGATCGCGCTCGGGGTCGTGCTGGGCCATGTGCTGGCCATTCCGCTGCTGAAGGACACCGAGCAGGCGTACGGCGCCGCCTCGCTGACGGTGGCCTGGTGGGTGGACGTCGTCGTGCCGGCCGTGGCACTGCTGGTCGTCGGGATCGCGGCGCTGGTCCCGTCGCTGCGGGCCGGGAGGCTGCGCACGGTCGAGGCCATCGCGGTCGGCCGGGCGCCCCGCACAGGTCGCGGCCAGTGGGCGCACCGGGCGGCCGGCCGGCTGCCGCTGCCGCGGGCGGTGACCTACGGCCTCGCCGGCACCTTCGCGCATCCGGTCCGTACGGCCGCGATGCTGCTCGCGGTGGCCTTCGGCACGGTCGCGGCGACCTTCGCGGTGGGACTGACCTCGTCCCTGAACGCGATCGGCGGCGCGTCGGATCCCGAGGACCGCGCAGCGGTCACCGCCATCGTCGGCGGGCCGACCGTCCCGGGCGGCGCCGGAGGCGGAGTTCGCCGCATGCGCCCCCAGGAAGGGAGTGACAGCCCTCCGTCCGCCGACCCGGCGAAGGTCCGCGCCGCGATCGAGGCGCAGGCCGGCACCGCTTCGTACTACGGCATGTCCAAGGACGACGTCACCGTGGCAGGGATCTCCGGCTCGGTCCGGGCCACCTTCTACCAGGGTGACTCACGCCCCGGCAGCTACGAGATGATCTCCGGTCACTGGCTCACCGGCGCCGGGCAGGCCGTCGTGCCCACAGGTTTCCTGGAACGGGCCGGCGCCAAGATCGACGACACGGTCCGGGTGACCCTCGGGAAGGACACCCGGACCCTGAAGATCGTCGGCGAGGCCTTCGACACCTCGAACGACGGCCTGTCGATCCACGCGGACCTCGCCGACTTCGCCGGGGCCGAGCCCCAGGTCTTCCAGATCGAGGTGAAGCCGGGCGTCTCCCCCGCCGCGTACGCCGAGAAGCTCCACGCGGCGGTGGAGCCCCTCGGCGGCGACGTCATGGCCAACTCCGCCTCGCAACAAGAGAACATGATCCTCGTCCTGGACGCGATCGCGGCGCTGCTCACCCTCATGCTGGTCTCCGTGGCAGGCCTCGGCGTGCTCAACTCCGTCGTCCTCGACACCCGTGAACGCGTCCACGACCTGGGCGTCTGCAAAGCACTCGGCATGTCGCCGCGGCAGACCGTGAGCCTCGTACTCGCCTCGGTGGCCGCGATCGGCGTGCTCGGCGGACTGATCGGGGTACCTCTCGGGGTCGCGCTGCACGGTTTCGTGCTGCCGGTGATGGGGCACGCGGCGGGCACGAATCTGCCGCCGTCGATCCTCGATGTGTACGACGCTCCCCAGCTGGTGCTGCTGGGGCTGGCCGGCATCGCGACAGCCGTGCTGGGTGCGCTGCTCCCGGCCGGCTGGGCGGCCAGGGCCCGCACGGCGACGGCGCTCCGCACGGAGTAGGCCGCCGGCGCGCCCCTCCGGGTGCGGGGCGGCGCCGGTCGCCGAGGTCACGGTCCGGGTGTTGGCGGTGACGGGGGTCTGATGGGGGCTGCTGCCAGGTGTTCCGTCGGCGTAGATCGTCGCGGTGCAGGCGCCGCTGCCGAGGAAGGACAGCGGGATCGGCGAGGGTCCGGGCGGTCAGACGACGCCGGACGCGTAGGCGCGGATCTGGACACCGAAGTTGATGGAGCTGCCGTTGTCCCGGAGGTTCCAGCGCCTCTCCTCGTAGGTGTCGGAGACGGTGGCACTACGTCCGTACACCGGGATCCAGGGGGTCTCGACGCGCCAGTGCTGATAGCCCGTCAGGACGGCGTCGGCGCCGAGGACGGTTCCGTCGCCCAGTCGCAGGCCCATGGCCGAACCGGCCACGGCCGTCGCGCCGTTGCGCCGTCGCGCCGGGCCGACCACCCGAGCGCCCCGCCGGTCAGCGACATGGTGATGGCGTCGGCGCCGTCGAGCGACGTCGCGGTGACCGAGGCGTCGGCGCCGTCGAGCGACGTCGCGGTGACCGAGGCGTCGGCGCCGTCGAGCGACGTCGCGGTGACCGAGGCGTCGGCGGCCTCGGCCGGACGCGTGGCGCCGATGCCCAGCCCCGCCGTCACGGCGGCGACCGCCGCGCCCCTGAGCACCCCACGACGGGAGGGTTCCTGACGCCGTGAAACATCCACTGCCGTGCCACCTCGCTCAACCTGGTTTCAAACAAACCCAACCAGCAAGTAACAGATCCCGACCGTCGCGAAGTTTCTACGCCCACCCGCCCGAAAGGTCAACGTGTCACGGGCACCCTTCACATGTCCGGAATCCGGGACAGTCCGGGCGACTTCACGGGCCGCCGAGCCCGGCTTCGGCCGCCGCAAGCCGGTCAAGATTAAACAAACTCGAACGCGATCCTTGACGCCATGAACGCACCGCGACTCTCATTGGCCCGCCGGCACCAAGGGATCGTCAGACCTCGGAAGAGAGGGCACGCACATGTTCGAGGAAGTTCCTCGGCCACCCGCCGGCCGATGGCGGCGCAGAGCCGCCGTGTTCCTGAGCCTGCTGGGAGGCCTTGCGGCGCTCCTGCTCCCGGCCACCGAAGCACACGCGGCCTCGGTGTCGTTCACGACGGGCGCCGCACGCACCGACCAGAACGGGAACACGCTTCAACTGCACGGCCTCGGCATCATCAAGGCAGGAAGCACCTGGTACGGATTCGGGGAGGACAAGACCGGCGAGACGTCGTCGGACACGTCGTTCCAGGACATCCCGTGCTACACCTCGACCGACCTTTCCAACTGGACCTACCAGGGCGTCGCCCTGGCCAAGCAAGCCGGCGGCGACCTGGGCCCGAGCCGCGTCGTGGAACGACCCAAGGTCATCTACAACGCGTCGACCAGCACGTACGTGATGTACATGCACATCGACAGCACGAACTACTCGGAGGCCAAGGTCGGTGTGGCGACCAGCAGCACTCCGTGCGGCCCCTACGCCTACCGGGGCAGCTTCCGGCCGCTGGGCAACCTGAGCCGCGACCTCGGACTCTTCCAGGACACCGACGGCACCGCCTATCTGCTGAGCGAGGACCGCAACAACGGCCTGCGCATCGACAAACTGTCCGCCGACTACCTGTCCGTGGACAGCGCGGTGGCGGTGCTGGGCAGCAGCGGCAGCGGCAGCGTCGAGGCGCCCGCCATGGTGAAAGTCAACGGCACCTACTACGTCTTCGGCTCGCATCTGACCGGATGGAGCCTGAACGACAACATCTACGCCACCGCCACGTCACTCGGCGGCGCATGGTCGTCGTTCCGCAACTTCGCCGCTCCCGGCACCCACACCTACGGCAGCCAGACGGCGAACGTCATCACCGTCCAGGGCTCCGCCGGGACCGCCTACATCTATGCCGGCGACCGGTGGAACACCTCCGACCTGGGCTCCTCGAAGCTGATCTGGCTGCCGATGACCATCAGGGGGACGACGGTGAACGTCGGCCAGTACCCCACCTGGTCCCTCGACCCGGCCGCCGGCACCTGGACGCCCGACAGCGGGGTGCCCTCAGCGGGAGTCCACACCCTGGCCAACGGCAACAGCTCCATGCTGATGGACGTGGCGAGCGGCTCCACCGCGAACGGCGCCAAGATCATCCAGTGGCCGTCCAACGGTGGCACGAACCAGCAGTGGACGCTCACGAAGGTGGCGGACAACGTCTACACGCTGAAGAGCGTGAAGAGCGGACTGTGCCTGGACGTACCGAACCAGTCGACCGCCACCGGCCTGCAGTTGGACCAGTGGACCTGCAACGGCGGGACCAACCAACAGTGGTTCCTCGACCTGGTCGGCAGCTACACCGGCAGCACCTACCTGCTCGCCGGCGTGGGCAGCGACCTGGACATCGGCGTCTCGGGCAGCTCCACCACCGGCGGGGCCGCAGTGGACCAGGAGACCGGCACCGGCGCGACCGGCCAGCAGTGGAGCCTTTCCTGACAGGTGCCCCCGGCCCGAGCCTGCCTTAGCCGGGAGCGCAGCATCGGTCTGCGCACAGACGGACGACGGCGCCCCACCTTGCCGTACGGGTCGCCGTCGTCGTCCAGCCAGCGGCGACCCGTCACGCCGGATACGTGAGGCGGTGCAGGCGACGAGATGATCCCCGCCCGGGGCGAGGACTCTGCGCCGGGAAGCGCGGACCCGGCGACGATCCGCACCCGACTCGGCTGAACTTCGCCCCCGCGCCTCCCCAACCGGGTACGCAGAACACCCAAGACCGTCGATCTGGCCGCCCCCCTTCGTCCTACGACTTCGCCCAGCCCCGAAGCCCGCCATGCCGGCCGCGGGCCTCGGGCCTGGTCAGCCACCGTGAGCCGTAAGGCAGTTCGCGCTTCAACGTGGCGAAGAAGGACTCCGCCAGGGCGTTGTCGTAGCTGGAGCCGACTCGGCCCATGGGTCCGGTCCCGCGTCCTCACCGTCCGCGCCCGAGGGCACCGCGGCGGCGCGTGACCATACGACCCACTGGCGCAGCGACTCCGGGTCGACACCCAGCTCGCGCACCACCGACGAGATGCGTCGCCCGCTGAACCCCACCAGAACATGCCCATGATCATGGATATCCTCCGGCCCACCCAGAAGGACGCCATGCGCCGCATGGGAGGCACCTTCATGCCTGGCCCTGAACCTGCAACTGAGACCAGAACTGAGACCAGGGGCAGCCGCGCGGCCCAAGCTCAGCGCCGTCGCCGCATCCGACAAAAGCAAAAGCCCCAGGTCACGGCGAGTGAGTCCTGAGGCTTCGGCAGAGCCGCCTTCGGGATTCGAACCCGAGACCTACGCATTACGAGGGCCTGCATGATCGTGACGGATGAGGGTGGGAGGTACCACCGAATCCCGTTTTCCCAGGTCGGCCAGGTGAGATCAAGCCCCGCGTGCCGTCCGGTCCATCCTGTACCACCCCGTCCGCTCACGCAGCGCTCACGCATCGGCAGCGGCATCTCCGAGAGAAGTCGGTGGCCAGTCGCATCGTCGCCGGTGAGACCCTGTCCGCCGTCCGGCCCCGGCGCCGCCGAACTCGCTACTAGGGAAATCTCTCTCCGCCCCGGTTGGTTGTCCTACGAACGTGGGCCGTGACCGTGACGAAATTCCGCCTAGCCCCGAAGGAGCAGCCCCATCCTCGCTCAGGACACCGGTATCCGCCCAGGTCAATCGGCCTGGGCGGGCAGTTCCACCCCCAGTTCCTGAGCGAACGCCTCGATCTCGGCCAGCGCCCGCCTCAGGTCGCCGGCGACAGAGACCGTCAGTTGCTCGATGGAGGGTGGCTCCCCGGCCTCGGAGGCGGAGGGGTCGAGCAGGCCGATGTCGAGATTCACCCTCTCGTCGGCGAGCAGTTCGCTGGCGTCGAAGGGGCGGAAGAGGTCGGACTGCCGTTCCTTGCGGCTCTGGCGGTGCGGGTCGTCGGCGGGGAAGGCCCGGTGCTCGAAGTCGGCGAGGTGCTCGGCCTTCAACGGGCGCTGTTTGAGAGTGAAGTTGCTGCCCGTGCGTAGGTCGTAGACCCACAGCTGGCCAGTGTTCGGCGGGTCGTCGTCCTCGCGGTGGTCGGGGACCGCGTCGAAGAAGAGGACGTTCGCCTTCACGCCGCCCGCGAGGAAGATGTTGTCCGGCAGGCGCAGCATGGTGTGCAGGTTGTAGTTGGTCAGGAGTTCGCGGCGGATCTGGGCTCCCGGACTTTTCTTCCCGCCCTCGAAGAGAACGTTGTCCGGGAGGACCACGGCGGCCCGTCCCCGGTCTGTGAGCAAAGTCCCGATGTGCTGAAGGAAGTTGAGCTGTTTGTTGGTCGTGGTGGTGTCCCCCAGCCAGAAGTCCGGACGGTAGTACGCCACATCGTCGCGGCCACCGTCGTCCTCATCGCCGTTCCCTCCCGAGATGGCCAGCTTGGAGGCGCGGCCGAAGGGCGGGTTCGCGAGGACCATCGAGGCGAGCCGTTCCGACGGCTTCTCCAGCGCGTCCCGGACCTCGATGAGGGGCTTGCCGACCGGGTCACCGAGGGAGTGCAGGAGCAGGTTCATGGCAGCCAGGCGAGCCGTGCTGGGCACCAGTTCCGTACCCCAGATCGCCTTCGTGCGCAGGTGGTTCAGGTCCTCGTCGGGAAGATCCTTGCCATACTCCCGGATGATGTGCTGGTACGCGGCGAGAAGGAACCCGCCCGTGCCGCAGGCGGGGTCGGTGATCGTGTCTTGCGGGGTCGGGCGCATGCAGCGGACGATCGACTCGATGAGGACGCGCGGTGTGAAGTACTGCCCGGCACCCGCCTTGGTGTCCTGGGCAGTGCGTTGCACCAGTGCCTCGTAGGCGGCGCCCTTGATGTCGGAGCGGCCCTCGTACCACTTCTCCTCGTTGATCAGATCGACGATCAGGCGGCGGAGGTTGGCCGGGTTCTCGATGCGGTTGCGGGCCCGGTTGAAGATCAGGCTCAGGGTGGTGTGGTCGTCTTCGGCGCTGCGGTGGCCCAGGTCGGTGAGGAGCTTGGTGTATGCCTGCTCCAGGGGGTCGCCTTCCAGGCGGACAAGTTCGGACCAGCCGCGTGTCTTCCAGTCGTCCGTGGTTGGGAGGACGTGCTCGTGTTCGTCGGCGGGCAGGTACGGATTCAGCTTCTCGATCTCGTCGGCCATCTTGAGGAAGACCAGGAAGCTGAGCTGCTCGAGGTAGTCGATGCTGGAGACTCCGTCGTCGCGGAGGACGTTGCAGAACCTCCACAGACGATCGACAAGCCGGCGGGCTTCCTGATTCACGAGCTGAACTCCAGGGGGAGGGCGGTCTGTTCGCCGTCGAGGGCGGGGGCGCGGTGGGGTGGGGGTGCCGGAGACAACGCCGGCCTTGCCTTCGTGCGGGCGGCACGTCGGGCTGCCTTTCGTTCGGCCTCGGCGTCCTCGCGTTCGGCGCGAATGCGCTTGAGGAGGACTTCGGCGGTCTCGTCGTCCGGGTTCTGGGGGACGAGGCGGCCGGAGAAGGCTTCGGCGAGGAGGGCGCGGCGGAGGCCCGCGACGTGCCGAATGCCTTCTCGGCACCCGCTGGACAGCACGGCCATATGGCGCAGAGCTCTCTCTCCCACCGCGACGGCCTCCTCCTGCGCACTTGAGGGGTCCGGCGGCGGGATCGGCACTGGCAACTTCTTCACCTTGGACATGCTGATCGAGGCCAGATTGACGCTCTGCTTCCCGTTCACCTCGAACCATCTGCGGGCTGCCGAATTGACGTACCAGGAGAGCAGCTTGGGGTGAGTAGCTCCCTCCTGAACACGCGCACGGAAGAGGTGGTTCTGGTGGATGCAGTCCTCGATCTGATCTTCCCAGATCCAGCCGCGCCCCAATTTGTCCCGGTCTCCGCCCTCTGTCATCAGTACATCACCCGCGCGAAGGCGAAGCTTGTCGAGTGTCTTGTCCGGCACACGAATGCGGGTGACGTGCGAAAGGTCGAGCTTAGCGCGTTGTGCATTCGCGGCGCGGAGGTAGGGAACCTCTGGAAGTCCGGAGTCGTCCTGCTTCTTGGAGTCCTTGGCGACACCACTCACCACGGCGGCGATCTCGTCAAGACGTGCCCATGTCCAACCTGGTGCCGTGTCCGGCAGCGCCCTGTCGATGACTCCGAGAGCTGGTGGAGGGTCTGCGGGGACGGAGGGGCCGGGAGAACCGAGGAGACCTGTCGATGCCCTCGCCATAACGACCGTCTCCAGCCGTTCCAAGGTTATCTGTGCGTTACGCAACGTGCGCTCAATGGAGTCCAGCCGCGCCGCCCTAGCCGCGAACGCATCAACGATCCGCCGCTGCTCAGCCGTCGGCGGCACCGGAAACTCCACCGTCTTCAACCGGACCGCCGAAAGATGCGCAAGGTTCGTCGTAATCCGGGCCTCGCGCATGAACCGCCCGAAGTGCATGTGCCGTCGGAAAACCAGGAGGGCCCACTCCGGTAGGAGGCCGGTGCCCGCCCGGAAGCGGATCAGGCTGTTGGTGAAGGCGACCTCGGCGGGTTCGCCCCGATAGAGAGCCGGGCGGCCCACGAGGTGCGGGCTCTGGCCCTCGTTGAGGAGGACGTCGCCCGGCTCCAAGCGGTACCGGTCGAAGACACCGGAGAAGTCCATCTCCTTCAGGTCTGCCGTGTCGATGCGGTCCTCGAAGACATTCGCAACCCTCAGATACGGGCGCATCTCAGGGCCGTGATGCCAGTCAGGGTGCCGCTGACGCCCGAGGTCGATCTCCCCGACCTCTCCCACCGTCGCCCAGGCCCACCCCTCCGGCAGCCCCTCGTCACCGCTGACGCAACCCTCGTCACCGCTACCGCTCACGCACCCAGTTCCTTGTCCAGCTCGTCGACCAGCTTGACCGGCTCCCACCGGCTGTTCCTGAAGGCGTCCACGAAGTCGCCGTAGCCGCCCTCCATCCGCCGATGTCCCTCCATCAGCGACTTCACGCTGACCGTGGCATTGGCGGCCACCACGTCGGCGACCCGGCGCAGCCAGGCGCGCTGCCGGTCGTCGAAGGTGACGCCGGCTGTCTCCTGACGGGCCAGCCATCCCTCCAGGCGGCTCTCTACCGTACTGCGATACGGCTGGAAGTCCTCGCCGTCGAACCCCAGCTCGTACCGCATGATCGACAGGAACTCGACCAGACCCGCGTCGCGTCGCGGGCCGCCCCTGGCGATCTCCAGGTCGACGTATGCCTTCCACAGCCTGACCTCGGTCCACTCCCGCCGCGTCGCCCTGACCTTGGCGATCAGTTCCTTCAGCACACGCAGGACCTCGCGCGGCGAGCGGCGTTCGTGGAAGGCGATGCGCAGCGGGGCGATCTGGTCCTCGTGCTCGGCCATGTAGGTGTGCCAGTCGTCGACGACCTGGCGGGCCTCCTCCTCGTCGAGCAGGCCACGCGCCTCGATGAGCTGGTCCCGGCTGAGGTGGTCGATGAGCAGCCAGCTGTCGCGCGCCGCCTCCAGCAGGGCCGCCCGTAGTGCCTCGCTGTCCGTGAGGGGGCGTACGGCGGCGGCGATCTCCGAGCCCTCGTCCACCACCTCGCCCTGTGCACGGGCCTCCGCCCTGCGGTCGGTGTCGGCGGCCCGGACCAGGGTGACGACGAACTCCTCGTACGATCGGCCGCTCAGATGCTGTTCGATGACCGCCCGGCCCTGGTCGTCGAGACGGCGGCCCAGGCGGCTGAGGCGACCTGCCAGCGTGGCGACATCGTCCACGTGGAGGGCTCGGCCTTCGCCGCAGGCCGTCAGCAGGCGCTCCAGACTGGGGACCGGGGGCTCGTCGTCCCGGACCAGCGGGCGCGAGTCCACCTTCGGGTGCTCGGTGACACCCACCGCGTCGACGATCACGAAGCGGTCTTTGTGGACGGCGTCACGGGTGACCTTCCGCAGGTCGTGGTCCTTGATGGTGCGGGCGCCGCGCCCCTTCATCTGCTCGAAGTACGACCAGGTGTGGATGTCCCGCATGAAGACAAGGCACTCCAGGGCGGGGATGTCCGTACCCGTGGCGATCATGTCGACGGTGACGGCGATGCGCATACCGGGCTTGTTGCGGAAGTCACTCAGCGCCTTCTTCGCCTGCGGCTCCTGGCTGGTGATCTTCCGGCAGAAACCAGGGCCCGCGTCGAACGCCGTGTGGACCGCCGCCACGATCGCGTCGGCGTGCAGGTCGTTCTGGGCGAAGAACAGCGTCTTCGGGACGATCTCACGGCTCTGGATCTCACCCGTCACCCGGTCGGTCACGGGCGGGAAGATCTCCGTGAACAGCTTGTCCCGAAAGGTCTCCACGACGAGGCGGATCTGGTCCTTCGAACGCACCCGCTGGTTGATCTCGACGGGAGCGTACGGGTCGGCCTCCTTCACCGTGTGCCAGCGTTCGACCCTGCTCTCCTTGTGCACTTTGGCAATAACCGAGTTGTACCGCTCAACCCGGCCGTCGGGATGGACCTTCTCGCTCAGCTCCGGGATGGTCGAGCCACTTTCGGTGATGTTCGTCCAGATCTTGTAGATGTCGTAGTCGACGTTGACACTGTCGGCGACGGCCTGCGGATAGCTGTATTGGCTGACCATGTTGTTGTCGAAGAAGCCGAAGGTCTCGTCGATCGGCGTCGCGGTCAGGCCCACCACATGGGCGTCGAAGTAGTCCAGGACCGGCTGCCACCGCCCGTAGATGGAGCGGTGGCACTCGTCGACCACGATCACGTCGAAGGTGTCGGGGGGCAACTCGGGGCAGTAGCTCACGCGTGCCACGTCGCCCGCCAGCCGGTCCACCGCCTTCGTCTCGAAGTCCCCGAAGCCGTCGAGGTCCTTCTTGAAGTCCTCGTCGTCCCTGAACTCTGCGTCGTCCGGCTTCGGCGTCCGGATGCCGGCGAGCTTGCACCACAGCCGCTGGATCGTGGAGATCACGATCTTGTCGGACTCCGCGACCTCACCCTTGTTGAAGAGCCTGAGCGGCATCTGCTGGTGGAGCGGTCGCTCCGAGCCGAGCGGAGTGAAACCGCGGTAGGCGTTGTACGCCTGTTCACCGAGGTTGTTGCGGTCCACGAGGAAGAGCACCCGATGGGCTCGCGCGTGTCTGAGCAGGCGGTAGCTGCTCTGCACCACGGTGTAAGTCTTCCCCGAGCCGGTCGCCATCACGATCAGGGCCTTCTCCTGCCCCTTGGCGAAGGACCGCTCCAGCCCCTTGACCGAGCGGCGCTGGGCGGCCCTGAGCCGCCTGTGGTCGAGACGTTCGTCCGGTAGCCGCCGCAGGCGGGCGCGCAGCGTCGGCGTGTCCGGGTTCTCCTCGGCCTCGCTCATCCAGCGGTCCAGGGTGGTCGGCTGGTGCGGGGCAAAGACCCGGCGGCTGCGGGAACCTCCCTGGGGCGCGTCGGGGGCGGACGTACCGTCCAGGCGTTCTCCGTCCAGGATGTTGCGGAAGTGCCAGGCGGCGCCGTGGATGACGTATTGGAAGGGCGGCAGACCGCGCTCCCGCCATACACGGTTCTTGTCGATGGTGGCGACCCTGGCGGCGTACGCCTCCGCCGCGTCGAACAGCGTCTCGGGGTCACTGTCCGACGGCCCGGACACGACGATCCCGCACATCGCGCGGCGTACATAGAGCACGAAGAGCACCCGATCGGCCTCTGGTCGGACCCTCACCGCCTCGTACTCGACGCCGA
The DNA here is from genome assembly GCF_044453465.1 of Streptomyces sp. NPDC051677. Classification (NCBI taxonomy): domain Bacteria; kingdom Bacillati; phylum Actinomycetota; class Actinomycetes; order Kitasatosporales; family Streptomycetaceae; genus Streptomyces; species Streptomyces sp. NPDC051677. Next base: position 14,688 of record NZ_JBITCT010000027.1, on the reverse strand, counting down.
GTTTGCGGTCGGCCGGTTCGTGCACCCGCCATCCGGCGGCGGTCAGCGCCGCCTCCGCGTTCCTTGCCCACTCCGGCCCCGTGCCGCTCACGGTCCCTCCCTGCTGCTCCTGCCCCACCACGCGTACACCGATTAGAACAGCTGGTGTACGCGGGTCGCGGGGGTACGGCAGGATCGGGCCAGCACCGGTCCCACCCCGGGCGGCGGGTGTCGTAGCCGCTCCGTACAGTGGGCGGTGTCACTGCAGGTAGCGGTGGGTGACCGTACAGAACCAGGAGAGGAGAGGACCGGCCGGTGTACGTGGCGAGGCTCAGGATCGACGGGTTCCGTGGGTTCCACGGGCCTCGTGCCTGTGACCTCGACTTCGTGCGGCCTGACGGCGGATACGCGGGCTGGACGGTGCTCGCGGGGCGCAACGGGTCGGGGAAGACGACGCTGCTGCGATCGATCGCGATCGGGCTCGCGGGACCGAAACGGGCCGGGCAGCTCGACGGGGACCTGGAGACCCAGTTGTCCTATGGAGCGTCCCGGGGGAAGCTGGAGGTCGACGTCCTGCCCGACCCCAGCGTGGACACAGGTGCTCGCGAGCCGGACGAGATCACCGCCGCGGCGCTCTGGGAGCCGGAGTGGGACTCGGAACCCGGTCAGGACGATCCGCCGGTCGAAATCGTGTTCCAGCAGGACCGTGAGAGAAGCGCCCGCAGCGTCCTCGACTATCTGTGGTCGTCGACTCCGCCCCCAGGCTGGTTCCACGCCGCGTACGGGCCCTTCCGCCGGCTCACCGGCACCGGCCTGTACGAGCGAACGCCACAGGCACCTGACCGTACGGCCGCCTTGCGCACCCTGTTCGAGGAACAGTCCGCGCTGACCGAGGCGTTCGACTGGCTGCTGTCTCTCCACCTGCGGGCGCTGGAGAACAAACCCGGAGCCGCCGCACTCAAGTACGGGGTCATCGAATTCCTCAACGGCGGGCTACTGCCCGAGTCGTACCACATCGAGGATGTGGACTCCGACGGAATGTGGCTACGGCACCTGGGCGGTGAGGACGGTACCGAGGGACCCCTGATCGAGCTGCGCCGCATGAGCGATGGGCAACGGACCGTGGTGGCCCTGGTTCTGGACATCGTGCGCCAGATGCACGCCGCCTACGGGGAGCTTACGTTCCGCACGGAGCACCAACACACCTACCTGCCGCACCCCGGCGTCGTCCTCATCGACGAGGTGGACGCTCACCTCCATCCCTCGTGGCAGCAACGCATCGGGGACTGGCTGAAGTCCCGTTTCCCCGCAGTACAGTTCATCGTCACCACACACAGCCCATACGTCTGCCAGGCTTCCGATCCAGGCGGCCTGATCCGCGTACCTGGACCAACCGACAATGCTTCCCCCGGGCCGGTTTCCGAGGAGCTGCGGCAACGCATCGTGTACGGCACCGGCGACGATGCCGTCCTCTCCGAACTGTTCGGCCTCGACACCCCCTACTCCGAACAAGCCCGTGCCCTCCGGCAGGAGTTGGTGGAGCTGGAGGCGCGTGTCGTCACCGGGGAGGCGACAGACGATGAGGAGGCCCGGCACGCGGCGCTGCGCGCTCGGCTGAGTAGTTCCCCCCGGACGCGCGCCGTCGAGTTGCAGGCCCGTCTGAAGCGCCTCGGAGTCCTCGACGAATGATCCGGGTACAGCGTGTCGAGCTGCCGCGTCAACTGGCCACGCGGGCGGTACGACTGACCGAGCAGATCACCGAGTTCGCCAGCGATGTGCGTGTATCCGAGGCGAGAGGCTTGTGGAAGAACACGACGCATCGGCGCAACCTCGTCACTCCCCTGCGCGCGGTGCTCCGGGAGATGGCGCACGGAAACCGCTGCTGCATGTACTGCGGCGATGATCTGAGCACGGACATCGATCACTTCGAGCCGATCGCCGAAAACCCACTGCGGACCTTTGACTGGCTCAACCATCTGCTGGCTTGCTCAGAGTGCAACAGCACTCACAAGAAGGACAGGTTTCCACGCGATCCCGATACCGGCGCACCCCTGTTGATCGATCCGACGGCCGAGGATCCCTTCGATCACCTATACCTGGGCCTCGACACGGGCTTGTACCTCGGCCGAACGGAGAAGGGCCGCCAGACCGAGCGGGTGTGCGGACTCAACCGGGACGACCTTCCCGAGGCCCGGTGCATCGCGCGGGACGGGGTTGTCATGTGTGTGGCCGGCTGGCTGTCCGGCAGAGAGCAGGGAAACGAGCGGAAGATGGCCGTCGCCGTACGCACCATCCGGAATCAGCCCTTCGCCGACGTCGCCCAGTTCATGCTGCGACAGGCCATGCTGCCAAGAGCGTCCGCCGCTTTCGCCTTCGACCTCGGCGAGGAGACTCTCCACCATCTGCGCGACCCGGAACTACGGGCCGCACTGCTGGCCTGAGCGCAGGGTAGCCGGATCGTTTTTCGTCTGCGGCACCGTCGTGGCCGGTCGCGCCCACGTGGCGGAGCTGCAATCGATACGGCCCCGCGCCCCTCCGAGGCGCGGCCGGACCGCAGCGGAATTCCCGATCGCAGCTATTACGCCTTGCCACCCCCGCCCCGCAGGGATGACAGAACCAGGCGCCCATACCGTGTGGTGAGGGCTGCGGCTGTGGCGGCGACCGACAGCCCGAGCGAGATGAGCAGGTGAGTCGTGGAGTGGTCATCGAGGACTTGCAGGATACTGAGGGCGGTGCCGAGTGGCAGGCCGAGAATGGTGAGGACGCCCAGGGCCCCGCTGATCTGCTGGCTCTCCTGGGTCTGCACGAGCCTGCTGTAGTCGGCTGCTTCGGCCAGGATTTCGTCGAAACGGGCGGACAGCCGGTGCTGGTTCTGGAAGGCGAGGAGCAGATCGTTGGCTGCGCCGTGTGCCGTGAGGTGCTGTCGCCAGTAGGTGCTGCGGAAGACGGCGATGTTCCGCTCCAGCGTGGCGACGCGACGCGCGATCCGAGAGGAGTTGAACACCTCGGAGAGTTCGTCGGTGAGCTCGTCGATGTGATCGCGCTGGAGCGAGCCGAGGAGCAGGGCGTCGAGGTAGACGGTACGGGAGTGCAGCGGCCCCTTGGCGCAGCACCAGGGCGCTCCAGTCTGCTGAGATCCTGACGGTGTCCTTGAGCTGTTCGCCGACAGTCTCCGGAGGCAGAGGAAAGTCCTCCGGTGTGGAGCGTGAGGCCAATTGCCACAGCCATTGGCCCGCGCTTGCGGGCAGTGCCCCGTCGCCGCCTTCTCTGAGAGCGGGGGTGTGCCGCGCCGTGGGGGTCATGAAGGCGATGGTGTAGGGCCGGGCTATGGCGAACGGCGTGTCGGGGTCGCGGACGGCGGCAACGCCGGCGAGAAGTCCGGCTGGGTCGAAGGGCCCGGTGAGCAGCTCGCCGGTGGGGTTCGGCCGACGTCCGGCGAGGGCCCGCAGAACGGGAAGCAGCGGTCTTTCCACACTGAAGTGCAGGACGACGAGGGCGTGTTCGGGATTCCGGGCGGTGGCCGCGCGGAGAAGCTCCATGCCCAGCAGGTGCAGCCCGTCGTTCTTGACGTCCAGCGGCAGGTGCCAGCGGCGCGGTCGTCCGGGTGCCCCGTACAGTGCCCGGGCGGAGGCGGGGGCGAAGTAGGTGGACCGGGTCCGGGCGTCGGTACGGCGGCTGCCCAGCTCGAACGGGAAGGGGCCTTCAGACCAGCCGGGAACGCGGAGCAGCCGCACCGGCAGGACGACGGTCAGCTCCTGGCGCGCCCCTGTTACGTTCTCGAGCAGTGGGACTGCAGGAGTGTTCACCGGTAGTACTCGGCTGGGTCGGGCTGGTCGAGGCGAATGACGAACTCCGCCCGGTCAGGGCTCTCGGCACTTACATGAAAGCGAACGCGTTCGCCCGTCCGGATGGTGCGGAATCCCTCGGTCACGATCTGCCGGTAGTCGAAGCCGTAGTACCGCTCGTCCTCGTCGTCGCGGACGATGTAGGAGCCGAGCGCGCCACTCAGCCCGCCGCCACTTGGGCGCCTGTCCACGATGGTTCCGTGACGCGGCCCGCCGATGCTCATGCCGTCGCCCCCTCTGACCCGGGTGTGTCGAGGTCCTGCACACACCGGAAACCGACCGCGTTACTTCCGCCGCGCTTCCGGTAGATGCCCTTGCTGCTGGTCTGCACCGCACGCATCGGGTTGTCGTAGCTGCCACCGCAGATGACCGCCTCGCCGGGGTCGTCCAGGCTGGTGGATGTCCACTCCCAGCAGTTGCCCACCATGTCGAGGATGCCGAACGGGGAGCAGTTGCCCGGCCGTTCATCGGCAGGTGTCGCCCCTGCCCGCCGGACAGCGTCGCCTGCGAAGTCCTGGTACCACGCTTGATACGTCACGACAGGTCGGCCGACCCACCTGTCCGCACAGTTGACGCGGGCGGTGTCAGGCGTGTCGCCCCAGGGAAAAAGACGCCCATCAGTGCCACGCGCCGCGGCCTCCCACTCAAGGGAGGTCGGTAGCCGCTTTCCCTCGAACGCGGCGAAGGCATATGCGCTCCACCAGTTGACGCAGATGGCAAGGTGGGCGTCGTAGCGCGGATTGTCGTAGTAGTCGGGCTGCCGCAGCCGATCGGTCCAGGGGCGGTGTGTGACATCGGCCGGCTGGTCGGGATGGTCCCACTGCGAGGTGCCGTCCGGGTCGAGGGCGTTGAGGAAGCGACGGTAGCGTGCGACGGTTACGGCATGGCGGTCGAAGCGCACGGGGCGCCCGACGCGGCGGATCAGCAGCCGTTCGGCCGGACCGACCACGTACGCCCCGGCGGGCAGCACGCAGTCGTCGGCCTCCCGGCTGCGGCGCATACCGGCGAGGAATGCGCGCACCTGCTCAGTCAGGAAGGCATCCCCGGGGAGCTCCGCCGCCCGGTCCCGGTTCGCCGGGTCGGCAAGAAACCTGGCAGCCAGCAGTTCCTGGTACGCCGTGTGCACGAAGGCGACGTGCTCGGGCCCGGCGGGCCGCAGCATCGGAGCGAGGACACACGCGCCGAGATCGAGGCGACCGTCCGTGAACGCGTCGCCCCCCAGCTGCCGGTGGATGTCGAGGAGGGAGAACACAGTGCGGTCGGTGAGGAAAGCGTGTCCGAATGCGGAGGGCAGCCGCTGCTCCAGCTCGGGCCGGCCACGCACAGCCAGCGTCCGCTCGATGTGCGCGCCGAGGATGTCCGCGAGCGGCTGCCCCGGAGGGAGGTTCAGCGCCGTGGTGAGGCGCGTCTCAAGTGGGGTTGCCTCGGGTTCGGCCAGGCGTACGACATGGAAGTGCGGCACTCGTGACGGGTCGACGCCGTTCGCGTACTCTGCTCGACCAACTGCTCGGAGCGGCCCGCGCCGCTGTCCAGCAGCTGACGTACCTGGGGCGAGTCCGCGAGGAAGGCCACCCGTGAACTCATGACCACGGCTGACTCGGCGGACAGGACAGCCGCGAGATCGGTGAAGAGCCGCAGGAAACCAGCCGGACTCGATTCGTCGACGCCCTCGTCGACGGCGTCCAGCACGCACAGCGCGGTCCCCGAACGGATGAGGTAGAGGAAGAGCTCATAAGCGCGCGAGCGGTCCGCCGTCATGGCCGGCGCGAGAAGACGGGCCGCGTACTCGGAGAACGGTTCGTCCTTCGGCTTGAGGCCAAGGTCGAAGTAGAAGCGGAAGCGACGGATCTCAGGGTTGACGGCGAGCGAGCGCAGGAGCGTGCTCTTGCCGCTCCCCGGACGCCCAGTGACCAGGACGTTCGCGCTGCCACGCGCAATCCTCGTCAGGAGCTCCGCCGCGTCGCCGGACTGCTCCATCCTCGGCTCGCCGGTACGCGGGTCGGTGGTCAGCACCGCGGCGGCGACAGCCGATCTCGCCTCCTCCGGGCTGCCGGCGCAGGTGAGATCGGCGAGGTGGGCGTCGAGACTGACTAGGGTGTCGACGAAGCCGTCGTAACGCACGATCCGGAAGTCCAGCCCCAGCATGGAATGGAGGGCGCCGGGTGCCGCACCTCCGTCGTCGTCCAGGACGACGAACCGGGTGAGCTTGGGCAGCCGGGTACGCAACAGCTCCCCACCGCTGGAGGCCAGGACGGTACTCAGGTCGTCGGCGTCCCTGGAGAGCATCAACTCCACGTACTCCAGCCGCATCCCCGCCTCGCGGCAGAACAGCTGGTACACCGTGTCCGGGCTGAGGACGAACCGCTTCGCCTGCCGGTAGCCGAGAGTGACGTACAGCCCGGCCAGGAACTCGCAACGGCGCGCCACCTCGGGCGCCATGTCGGGCTCGCCCCCGAGAAGGGCCGCACTCCCGGTATGGGTGAACCAGACCAGCACGTCGACAAGCCTGCGGACCGCCAGCAACCCGTCCTCGTCGCTGATGTCGTACCCGTCGTGCGTGGACCGGTTGCGGAGCCGTCGGATATCGTCGAGCGCATCCAGAACCGTGCTGCTGCGGATGTACGGACGGCAGCGCTTGACCAGGTCGTTCAGGGCCTTCGTCGACGGGTCGCCCTCGACGCCATGGTGGCGCCACAGCTCCTTGAGCAGCTTCTCGGTCAGCTTCCCGACCAGGGCGACCGCGTTCTCGGGATAGCCGTCGTTGAGGGACCGTAACGGCCGCTCCAGATCAAGCCCCAGCCGATCGGCGATCCGCGAGTGGTCGTCGAGTTCACTCCGCAGGCGCCGCAGCCGTTCATCGACCATGGTGCTCACTCGAACTCCCCACCTCGCCGACCGAGGACGAACGCGAACCGGTCCGGAAACACCAGTACAGGCTCCGGATGAGCGACTCGCATCTCCTCGATGCCCTTCTCGATCTCGCTGTCGCTGAACGTGGAGAGCAGAGACATGTAGCGGGCTCGCACCATGCCGAGGTACTTGTCCCGGTCGATGCGCAGCTCATGCTCGACATAGCTGAGACCGGCCTTCAGCCCGGCAGCTCGCAAGTGCCCCTCGATGACGGCCGGGTCCGGCTGCAGCTCCTCGAAGCGCGCGAGGGCCGCCTCGAACAGCGGGTACTGGATAGTGGCCGGAAGCATCACCACCAGCAGCCGCCCTCCGGGCGCCAGCCGGTCGGCCAAGCCGCGAAGCGTGTGCGCCGGATCGGCTACATGGTGCACCGACTCCTTCAGCCACATCGCATCGAGCTGCTCGTACGGCAGACGCGCACGTCCTTCGGCGACGTCCTCGGCAGAAGCAACGATCGGCGTCAGGTCGGCCGGAGGCGGCGCCCCGAGCTGACAGAGCATCGCCTCGGAAGGGTCGACGCACAAGATGGGATGGCGAGGCTTGAGCTGCTGGGCCACTTCCCTGGCGAACAGGCCCGTGCCGGAGCCGATGTCAGCGATCCGGTCCGTCTCACCGAGCCTCAGCGTCTCGACGATCCGGCCTGACATCCAGGGAACGTAGCCCGGATCGTAGACCCAGTGCTCGTCGTACTCGCCTGCCAACTCTTCGTAGTGCCCGCGCACATCGCGCCCCTCCACGATCCCCCTCGCGTGTCGCCGGTTGTGCCGTACAGGGCACAGGACAGGCTATCGCGAGTACTTGATCGACAACAGGCTGTAATCGGACGCGGACGTGCCCAGTGCGACGAAGTGTCACGAACGCGCTCGTCCTGGCCAGTTCACCCGTCGGGTCTTCACTCAAAGCGAGCCACCGACACTCTGTGCCTCTCACAGCCGAGCAGCCTCAAGATTCCGCCGAACTCTTGGCTTCCGGACGCGTGCGTCAGCTCGAGAGGAGCTCGTCGCTCGACCAGAACGTCGACTTCACGTTCGGCGCCGGCAACTCCTGCTTTGAGTAGTCGGGGCCGTTCGGCTTGCTGGTCGGCTGAGCAACCTCGGACTCCTCCACGCACGGGGTGGTAACACTCAGGTGTGCTTGGCCATTGGGCCCGATCAGAACTTCGAGCTGGAAGCTGTCCTGCGTCTTGAAGTGGGCCACGAGCCCGTTCGGACTCGTGGCGACAAGCTTGTAGCCCTTGCTCTTCCAGTGGCGTTCCAGCACGCCGAGAAAGCTGCCACGCCGCTCGGCAGAGATGATCGTCATGACGGCACGATCGCGGTCTACATAGCAGTCACCCGGCATGGAGTACCTATGTGTCCACTCAACGGGAGGCTTGATGGCCGCAAACGCCTCGTCCAGGATCTTATCCGCCCTATCAGCGGCCTCTTGCAGGTTCATCTTCGATTGGCTTTCCTTACTTGAGGACGCGGAATCCGTCGTGCCGCATCCGGCAAGAAACAGTGCCACTACTGCGGCCACTGCAACCCTTTCCCTCATCGCGGCGTCTCCCTTATGACGTATTCCGGATGCCCTGCAACAATGGCGCCGATGTTTTGCGCAGAGACCCTATCCTTTCCTTCTTCCGGAGAGAAGTAATTACTGTGGGCCTCGATATCCAATTTCGAATCCAACACGTTGGGGAAGGACGGCTGAACAAGCTCCGGTCCGGGCATGGTCTCGAATCTGTTGGCGCCGAACGCTTTGCTCGCCGGATCCTTGCCGAACCAGATGTCGTCGTCACCCTGGTCAGCGACCTCTCCTCCGAGGTACGCACCAGCCGGCCCTCCCCCGAAGAATCCCATGGTTCCTGCCACAGCTTCCTTTTTCGATGGGAGCTTGGTGACGATGTCGTTCTCAGCCGCGCCCACCCAGACATGCTCCTTTCCCACCCCCAGGTCCGCCGCCTTGTCAACTCCGACGCCGGGACTTCCGACGAGAATGATGTCATCAGCGCCCGGAATCCCTCCCGCCTCCTGCGTGGCGCCCCCAACCAGCCGAGAACCATAGGAATGTCCGATGGCGGTGATGTGAGGATCGACATTCTCATTGGTTGCCGAAATTCCACTCATGAAGCTGTTGTAGGCCGGGGCGCCTCGCTCAGCGTCGGTGGCAGTCATCACATCGAGCGACTGAGGGGCATCGTAGCCGAGCCATACGATCGACGATGAGGATGGATCGAACTTCTGGGCTTCCATAGCCGTATAGTAGGCGCGCTTCACTGTACCGTCGGCAAATTCAGAGTTGAGTTTGGTGCCCAAGCCAGGTGCATAAGCCGAGACGTTCTTTGAGGTGTCAGGGTTCCCGTAGGCAACGATCGCCCTCCCGTTCCCTTCGAGACCAACGCCCAGGAGGAACATTGGTGGCTGGCTTCCCGCGTTGAGCTTGGTCTGGATACCTTTCAGTCCTTCGAGCTTCTCTTTGGACGCTGCGTCGTGCTCGCCCTCCAATTGTGCGATGAGCAGGTGGATATTCTCCCGGTTCGCCTCGTCCCGGACCGTTGACGGGACCCCGTCCAAGTTGCCGATGATTTCCGGGAAGGCCGTCTTGTACTCCTCGCGCTCCTCGTCACTGAGGCTGTCCCACCACTCCTTGCGGTCGGCGGGCGACTTGTCCAACGGGATATGGTCCTGAAGATACTCAGTGGCCGCTGAACTCACAGCATCGACATCGGATGCCACGTCCGCCCATGTCTTTGCGTCGACGTTCAGCCCCGGCACCGCCTTGAGCTTGTTCAGCGCCTTGCTGTACCGATCATCGATCTCCTGGGCTTCCCGCACGGCGTGGGCAATGCGGTCGGCGATGTCCACGGCTTTGGTGTGATGCGGATTCGGGTTCTTGAGCTGAGGGTTGTTCGGCACCAGCCCCGGTGATTGAAATCCTGTGTCGTTGCCGGTGATCAGGCCGTTGTTGCCCAGGACTGTGCCACCGGGAATCGGCTCACCGGTGAGCTCGTTCTCACCGCCGGCGGGATACGTGATGGTGCCGTCCGTGTTGACGGTGTATCCCAGCGCCGCCGCATCGTCCAGTGCCTCAGTCAGACGCCGCTTGGGAGCGGTGATCTCGGACGAGAAGCCGTCGAGAGCTCCAGTGATCAGTCCGCACTCGACCTGGGTGTAGTGGAGGTTCTCCGACAGCTTCCGCAGCTGCTTGAGTGCCGCGTCCGCGGCCTCACCCTCGTTGGCCTTCTGCATGGCCGCGGTGATCTGCTTGTCGATGCGGTCCATGGCCGCATCGGCCATACCGCTCATCGCGCGGTACCCGTCCGCTGCCTCCGCGTACTCGGTCGGCTTGAGGGCCTGGAGAGTCAGGTGGTCCATGCGTCCGGTCACCGCCCCTTGACCAGGACGTCGGCGGGCGGGTCCCCGTAGTAGTCGGTCCTCAGCTTGGCAATCTCGGCCTCGATGGCCTCGTCAGTCCGTAGCTGGTCGTTGCCCGCTTTCTCCAGCACGCCGGCAAGCCCGTCGCACACCTCGCCCACGTCCTTGACGTAGCGCTTCCAGGAGTCGTAGACATCCTGCTGAGCTGCCGCGGTCAGGCACCCGGTTCCCTTCCCGAGTCCCGTCTGGCCCAACTCCATCTTCACCCACGCCTTGTCGAGGTCCCCCCGTAACGACCCGACGTCTTCCCCCGCCTTGGTCCACGCCGCCTTGTCGGACCTCAGTTTGAGGACACCGCCGGCACTGGCACCGGAGCTGGTGGCGCCCTGGTCGGCGGGCAGTTGGTTGAGCTGCATTTGCGTGGTGTGCCGTTCGGCGGCTGCGGCCTTGAGCTGCTCCCATTCCTCCCACGCCATGCGCGGTCCCTCCCCGTGTCTTGGTCGTGCGTCACCGAGCGAATGTGAACCTGTGACCGCAGCGTTGTCGTGGCCGAGACGTACCGTAACGCCCCTACATCTCGTGCCCCATCCGTATCGGCCACCATGACGTCTGAGTATCTGTACTCAGGTGGCGCCCGGTCCTCGATCGGATGGTGCGCTGTCCGATGTTCCCGGAGGCGTGTGCGAATGCGGCGTGAACCCTATTGGCGCACGGGTGAGTTGATCGGCGGCGGGCGTGGAGGTCGGGAGGGCAGCCGAACGTGCCCGACGCCTACGGACGACAGCAAAGACCGCGATTGCGGCTCCAAGGAGTACGACAGCTCCGGTGCCCACCGCGACCCAGAGGGTGCTGCCCTCCGTAGCCGCGGATGCCGTCGCGACGGAGTCGTCGTCCTTTACCGGAGCATCGGTGCCTGCGGTCTCCGAGGTCTGGGGGGACGGTGATTTCGATGCGGCAGCTGCGAGATCGGGGAGCGGGTACGCGTCGGCGGGTCCCGGGTCACCGGGGTCTTGCAGGGCAACGCGGGGGCGGACGATGCCGTAGCCGATGGAGTCGTTGCGCTCGGCGCCATCGGTGGGGGTGCCGACGGTGTTGAGCATGACTCGCAGGATCTGGTTGTTGGTCCAGCTCGGGTGCTCGGCCCAGATCAGGGCGGCGCTGGCGGAGGCGAGGGCGGTGGCGTCGCTGGTGCCGTGGCCCCGGCACAGCCCGGTTTCGCTGTCACAGGCGTGCACCATGTCCTCGCCCGGGGCGGCCATGTCCACCTGCGGCCCGTGCTCCGACTCGGCGGTCCTGCGCAGATCCTTGCCCACAGCCGCCACGCCGACCACTCCCGGCGTGGCGGCCGGGTACATCACCTCGTTGGCCCCGCCTCCGTTGTTCCCGACGCCGGCGAAGATCAGCGATCCCTTGCCGAGTGCGTACTTCACCGCTGCGGTCAGCTGCGGTGAGCCTTCCGTAGCCGCCTGGGAGATGTTGATGACCTTCGTACCTTTGTCGGCGGCGTAGCGGATCGCCGGTGCGACTGCCTTGTTGAAACGTTCCTCGGCCTCAGCCAGGTTGGCTGCCGTGTCCGCATTGGGCAGACGGATCGGGAGAATCTTCGCGCCGGGGGCCAGTCCGAAGGCGCCGTTGCCGCCGCCGTACGCGCCGGTTCCGGCAATCAGGCCGGCCATGCCAGTGCCGTGGCCCTCATAGTCGGTGTGTTCATCGCCGGGCTGGTCCGGTGCAAGGTCCTTGCCCGGCAGGACGCGCCCCTTCAGGTCGGGGTTGTCGGGGTTCACGCCGGTGTCGATTACGGCCACCGTGACGCCCTCGCCGGTGCTGGTCTGCCACATCTGCTCGGCCTTCATCGCGTCGAGGAACCACTGCTCCTCGCGGGTCGACTCCGCGTGGGCCGGCGTGCCTGCGGCGGTCACCAGCAGCAGGCCGAGAACCGCCGATGCAGCGGCATAGTGGCCCCTGTGTCGAGTGCCGGTGCGCATGAACTTCGCTGTCTCCGTTCCTGGATACGTCAGTCAACAACCGGCGGCACGGCGCGGCGGCAACCGTGCCGCCAGGTCTCTTCGTCCTCGACGGCGAGGCGCGGTCGTCCGTTCCTGCTGCCAGGGCTGGTGGGGGAAGTCGGCTGGGGTGCATGGGCACCACCAACGCCCTGACCCTGCCTTGGGCTCGCCACGCCGGACGCGCCGCCCATGACTCCGCGGCCCGCCAAGCCGGAACCACCCGCCGTACCTGAGCTGCTGGGTCCGGACGACACCGTTCCCGCACGCCCGGGCTGCTGTGGACGGCCGCTTCCCGCAGCGTCGTTCGGGACCGGACGGCCACCGATGATCCCACCATTCGAGAACTGGGGACGACGGCCGGGAACCAGGTTCTGCTGGCCCACCACGCGTCCCGCTGGACTTGACGTGCCAGCGGCCGGGCCCATCGGGCCGCGCGGGGCCGCGCTCTCCCCGCCTACGACCGTGCCGCGCGGGATGGCCCCGGCCGGCCTGCCCGTGGGCGGCGTGACAGGGCGGCCGCCGACGATGCCGTGACTGCTGCCGACAGCACTGGGACCACTCGGCATTCGCACGGGATTCGGCGTCGGGCCTTGGCCGGTTTGGGACGGCATCCGGACCATGCCAGGTGCCCGCCCCTGCACCGCCGGCGTGTTGACCGGAGCGCTGGCTCTGCTGCCGAACACCAGCGGAGCCATGCCGGTCTGCGGAGTCGCTCCGCCATGAACCAGTTCCGGGCCGGGCTGGCCGAATGCCGCGACCGACGGAGACGGCAAACTCTGAGGCAACGTGGCCACAGAGTCGACACCCATCCGAGTGGGCTGCTCCACTTCCACCGGCGTGTGGTGCGCGAATGATTCCACCTCAGGGGACTGCCTCAGGTCCGGAGCACCAGCGGAACCCTCTCGGCCTTGCGTCGGGTGTGCGGAGGAGATGGTGCTGGAGACGGAGGCGCTCGTCACTGAACTGCCGGGGCGGGTCTCTGTGTCGTCGTAGCCGATCGAGCGGCTGTCCGTCGGCACAAACGCCTTGGGCGGTGGCGGAAACTTCGGCCGCTCCAACGCATCCATCTGTGTGGCCGACCACGCATACGTCTGCCCCAGCTTCCGCATCTGCGCCGCCGCCTGCTGGCGCACCTCCTCCTTGTGCGCCGCCAGCGCCGCTAGCTCACTCGCGGACTTGGCCCCCACTGCTGCCGCGTCTGGATCGTTGCGTGCGGAGCGCGCCGCGTCCAGATTCGCCTGCGCGCTCTCGGCATCCCGAGGGATCGACGCCTGCGCCTGTGCGATTGCTCCGGACGTCTCGCCCAGCCATTTCGCAGCGCCCTCGCTGAAATCTCCCAGCCTCAGCGTGGAGTTGGCCAGGTCGTCGGCCCAGGTACGGAAGGCGTCCGCGCCCTCGCCCTTCCACTCCACCCACTGCGGACGGACCTTCAGTTCCTCGGCGATCTTCCGGATCTCCTCCGTCGCTGCCACCAGCCGGTCGGCGGCGGCCTGCACGGTCCCCGAGTTCGCCTGATCCAGCCAAGCCAGCATCTGCTCGTGGCTCATGTCCTCGAAGGACGTACCGCCACCGGTCTCTTTGCCGGACATCAGATCGAGCCTCCCGCGTCGCCGCTCACCGATGCCTGGCCACCACCGCTCGTCTGGTTCTGCTGCGGAAGCCCGGGATGGTAACTACTGCCGTAGTGCTCGGTGGTCTCCGCGCTGATCGCGGCCATGCGGTCGCGGATGTCCAGGTCGATGTTCTGGTAGCCCTTGTGCGAGGCCAGCACGGCGATGCCCATGCCCTCCATGGAGTCCGACAACAGCTTCGACAGCGTCTCCAGCTCGCTGATCACCGTCCCGTACGCCGTGAACAGCCCGGCTGCCTCCGCCCACGCCCCGTCGCCGCCACCAAGTTGATGGCGTACGAGCTGCTCCTGCCCGATCTTGTTCGGCCCTGCGTCTGATCCCTTCAGGTCACGGATCAGTTCGTCGACGCGCGTCCGGAACTTCGTGAACGACGACAACTCTGTGGCCATGTCAGCCTGCGCCCCGACAGCGTCCCGCGTTGCTTCGAACGCACTGGGCAACCACGACGCCCCCGACGCGGACCCGCCGTCGCTCAGCAACACAGCGCCTCCCCCTGCCGCCAGAACAATCGAACACCCGAAGCCGTACCTGTAACTCTAACTACCGGCAGTGACATTCCGCAGTCACCCTGTCGCGAGGAGCGATCGAGATCAGGCCACATGCGCTTATCACTTGCCCGCGCCCAGGTTCGGCTCGTAGAGCATGAGCCCACCCAACACCGAAGCACGACCAAGTGCATGAGCACTTGTACTCAGATGGAGCGGGACACCCGCTCCGAATGGCCGATAAAAAACCGTGGGTGGCGCAGAGCCGCCCCTTGACCAGGTGTGGGACAGCTGACCCGCTGCGGTATCCGGCACGCCGAGGCATTCGGGCCCGGCTGGCATCCGCGCCAGGAGAGACCAACCGCCGAATGAGATGAGCTGTTAACCTCGCGCTTTCATGAGGTGGGCTGTCCGGCAGGCGGTCAGGAAAGCAGAAAGTGCCTCTGACCAGCGAGAATGAGGATTGTCTAGGTCCT
>NZ_JBITCT010000026.1:98245-144585 GCF_044453465.1 Streptomyces sp. NPDC051677 | reverse complement strand
CCGACGGACGTCGAGCTCGCCGCATAACCCCAGCAACCCCGAACCACACCAAACCCGTCAGGGGCGCCTTGACGGAAGACATAGAGGCACCCCCCGGATTCACGGACACGATCATCGCCTCTCGCGGCCTGTCGGCAGCCCAGTACGCGAGGTACAGCCCGAATTACGTCGGCGGGGACATCGCCTCTGGTGCTCTGACTCTGTGCCAGACCCTGGCACGCCCGACCTTGCGCCAGGATCCGTACACCATGCCCCTGCCGGGCGTGTACCTGTGCTCGGCCTCAACTCCGCCGGGCCCATCTGTCCACGGCATGTGCGGCCCGCCGCGCTCTCTGCGCTCCGGCGCCACCACGGCGTACGGACATCGCCTGAGCTGTCCCTGAAGTAGAAGAAGGAGTTCTTCTTATGCGCACACACGTCTTGGTAGCCCGCGCAGTCACCGTCGCCGGCCTGGCGTTAGCCGCCGCCGCTGTGAGGTTCGAGCACCCGCCAATCAGCAGTGAATTGTGGCAACATCCAATGAACGAGGTGCACTCTTGCTGACGTCCCTGTGGAAACGCCACGGCCTGTTCATCGCTGTCGGGGCACTCTGCATCGTGGTGAACAGTCAGGGCCTGGGGCCGCTGTGGTACACGGGGGTCGTTCTTCTGGTGCTCGGCGGGTTGATGCGCTGGGGCCTGTGGCGCAATCAACGTCCTCCGCAAGGACAGACACCGATCCCGATCGGTGTACCCGTCACCGGACGCTGGCGGGCCGTCAACGGCCCTGGCACGAACGTCCCCAGTCACACGCACAGCCATGCACAGACCTACGCCATCGACTTGACGTACCACCCGGCTGCAGAGCTCACGCCGGCATTCCGCCGGCTATGGCCGCTCGGCAGCCGCCCGCACCGTTACCCCGCCTTCGGCAGCCCTGTTCTGGCACCCGGCGCCGGCGTGGTCGTAGCGAGCGCCCACCGTCAGCGCGATCACTTGTCCCGTACTTCGCTGCTTGGCTACCTCTACCTCTACCTGGAGGGCTTCGTACGAAGCCTGGGCTGGCCCCGCCATCTATGGGGCAACCACATCATTCTCGATCTCGGCGAAGGCGTGTACGCGGGTTTCGCGCATCTCAAGCGCGGTTCCCTTCGTGTCGTGGTCGGCGATCGGGTCACCGCAGGTCAGCAGCTCGCCGAGTGCGGCAATTCCGGCAACTCCTCCGAGCCCCACCTGCATTTCCAACTCATGAGCGGTCCGGACTCCGAGACGGCCTACGGCCTGCCCTTCGAGTGGCGCTACCGCGATGACGACGGCGCCGAACACAACGGAGTGCCCAAGGACGCTGTCCACTTCACCTCGCTCGAGTCCCAGTCCCATTAGCGTGAGCGGATGGTGCGGCAGCGCCTCACAGGATGGATCTCCTATCAAGCCCAACATCGCTGACCAGGCGAAATCAGACCGCTGAGCACCACCCAGCACCATGCGAGGGTGACGGCGTCGCTGTTGAGAAGTTCAGGGCGATGCCGCGGTGCGCGGCGGTGACGGTCAGTGCCGTGGTGAGTTCGAGGTCGTCGAGGTCGTCGAGGGCGAGCCCATGCCACACGGCCAGCAGATCTGCGTACGTCGTCTCCGGGGCGTCTGCCCGCTGATGCACCCCATGGGACAGTTCGTCTATCTCCCCTTCGGTGGCCAAGTACGCCGGGTCGCGAGGAGAGAGAGTGGGGCCTGGCGGGCCTGCGCCGTCGTGAACGTGGGGGCGAGGGCGAGGAGCTGCTGCTCCAAGCGCGAGTTCTCCGCAGCCGCTCATGTATCGAATGGGTACCTCTCCAGGAGGTCCAGGGGACCGATTTGATGCATCCCTTGGCTGACGACCGGTGCAGACCGGACCAGCGACCGAGAGCGCCATGAACCCCAAGGCCAGACGCTCATCCCGTGGGATTTCCCGGGGATTTTCACGTCTGTCCCAGGGACATTTCGGGGACTTTCCGCCGTGTAAGCAGGGAAGGCCCCGACAGCGCTGAAAGAAGCGAACGCGCTGGTCAGGGCCTATCCCCCTAGCACTCGATGATGTTCACCGCGAGCCCGCCCCGGGCCGTCTCCTTGTACTTGACGCTCATGTCCGCGCCCGTGTCCTTCATGGTCTTGATGACCTTGTCCAGGGACACCTTGTGGGAGCCGTCGCCGCGCATGGCCATGCGGGCTGCCGTGACCGCCTTCACCGCGGCCATGCCGTTGCGCTCGATGCACGGGATCTGGACGAGGCCGCCGACCGGGTCGCAGGTCAGGCCGAGGTTGTGCTCCATGCCGATCTCGGCCGCGTTCTCGACCTGTTCGGGGGAGCCGCCCAGCACCTCGGCCAGGGCGCCCGCCGCCATGGAGCAGGCCGAGCCGACCTCGCCCTGGCAGCCGACCTCGGCGCCGGAGATGGAGGCGTTCTCCTTGAAGAGCATGCCGATCGCGCCGGCGGCGAGCAGAAAGCGGACGACGCCGTCCTCGTCGGCGCCCGGCACGAAGTTGACGTAGTAGTGCAGGACGGCCGGGATGATGCCGGCCGCTCCGTTCGTGGGAGCCGTGACCACCCGTCCGCCGGCCGCGTTCTCCTCGTTCACCGCCATCGCGTACAGCGTGATCCACTCCATGGAGTGGGCCAACGGATCGCCCTCCGCGCGGAGTTGACGGGCCGTCATCGCGGCGCGGCGGCGCACGCGCAGGCCGCCCGGCAGGATGCCCTCGCGGGACATGCCGCGGGAGACACAGCCCTGCATCACACGCCAGATCTCCAGCAGCCCGGCCCGGATCTCGTCCTCGGTACGCCAGGCCCGCTCGTTCTCCAGCATGAGCGACGAGATCGACAGGCCGGTCTCCTTCGTCAGGCGCAGCAGGTCGTCGCCCGTGCGGAAGGGGTACTTCAGGACCGTGTCGTCGAGTTTGATGCGGTCCGCGCCCACCGCTTCCTCGTCCACGACGAACCCGCCGCCGACCGAGTAGTACGTCTTGGCGAGCAGTTCCGCGCCCGAGGCGTCGTACGCCCACAGCGTCATGCCGTTCGCGTGGTACGGCAGGGTCTTGCGGCGGTGCAGGACCAGGTCGTCGTCGAAGGAGAACGGGATCTCGTGCGAGCCCAGCAGCCGCAGCAGGCCGGACTCCTTGATCTGCTCCGCCCTGTCGTCCGCCCCCTCCACGTCCACCGTGCGTGGCGAGGAGCCCTCCAGGCCGAGCAGGACCGCCTTCGGGGTGCCGTGCCCGTGGCCGGTCGCGCCGAGCGAGCCGTACAGCTCGCCGCGGACCGACGCGACGGCGTCCAGCAGGCCCTCGTTGCGCAGCCGCCGCGCGAACATGCGGGCCGCGCGCATCGGGCCGACCGTGTGGGAGCTGGACGGGCCGATGCCGATCGAGAACAGGTCGAAGACCGAGATGGCCACGGGGACTCCTCAATACAAGGGGTGGTGCAGAAGGTTGTCGCCGGGTGCCCCGCCCACCCGTCTACGAGTGTGCGGGGCGCCCTGCACAAAAGGAACTACTTGTTCAGACCGGGGTACAGCGGGTGCTTTTCGGCCAGGGCGACGACCCGGGCCTTGAGCGCCTGCGCGTCGTAGGCCGGCTTGAGCGCCTGCGCGATGACGTCCGCGACCTCCGCGAAGTCCTCGGCGCTGAAGCCGCGGGTGGCGAGGGCCGGGGTGCCGATCCGCAGCCCCGACGTCACCATCGGCGGTCGCGGGTCGTTGGGGACGGCGTTGCGGTTCACGGTGATGCCGACCTCGTGGAGACGGTCCTCGGCCTGCTGCCCGTCCAGCTCGGACTCGCGCAGGTCGACCAGGATCAGGTGCACGTCGGTGCCGCCGGACAGCACGTTCACGCCGGCCTCGCGGGCGTCCGGCGCCGTCAGCCGCTCGGCGAGGATCCGCGCGCCCTCGACCGTACGGCGCTGGCGCTCCTTGAACTCCTCCGAGGCCGCCACCTTGAAGGAGACCGCCTTCGCCGCGATCACATGCTCCAGGGGACCGCCCTGGAAGCCCGGGAACACGGACGAGTTCAGCTTCTTCGCGAACGCCTGCCTGGCCAGGATGATCCCGCCGCGCGGGCCGCCCAGCGTCTTGTGGGTGGTGGACGTGACGACGTCCGCGAACTCCACCGGGTTGGGGTGCAGCCCGGCCGCGACCAGGCCCGCGAAGTGCGCCATGTCGACCCACAGGTACGCCTCGACCTCGTCGGCGATCCGGCGGAACTCCGCGAAGTCCAGCTGCCGCGGGTACGCCGACCACCCGGCGATGATCACCTTCGGCCGGTGCTCCTTGGCGAGGCGCTCGACCTCGGCCATGTCGACCAGACCGGCGTCGTCCACGTGGTACGCGACCACGTCGAACTGCTTGCCGGAGAAGTTCAGCCGCATCCCGTGGGTGAGGTGGCCGCCGTGGGCGAGGTCCAGGCCGAGGATGGTGTCGCCGGGCTGGGCGAGCGCGAACAGGGCGGCCTGGTTGGCGGAGGCGCCCGAGTGCGGCTGGACGTTGGCGTACTCGGCGCCGAACAGGTCCTTGATCCGGTCGATGGCGATCTGCTCGGCGACGTCGACGTGCTCGCAGCCGCCGTAGTAGCGCCGGCCCGGATAGCCCTCGGCGTACTTGTTGGTCAGGACCGAGCCCTGCGCCTCCATGACCGCGAGCGGAGCGAAGTTCTCCGAGGCGATCATCTCGAGGGTGGACTGCTGGCGGCCCAGCTCGGCGTCGACGGCGGCGGCGATCTCCGGGTCGAGCTCGTGCAGGGGCGTGTTCAGGACGGACATGCGTCTACGACTCCTCAGCCGGTGGTGAAGGCGGTGTACTCGTCGGCGGACAGCAGCTCCTGCTGCTCGCCCGCGACGCGTACCTTGAACAGCCACCCGCCCTCGAAGGGGGCGGAGTTCACCAGCGACGGGTCGTCGGCGACATCCTGGTTGACCTCGACGACCTCGCCGTCGACCGGCGAGTACAGCTCGCTGACCGACTTGGTCGACTCCAGCTCGCCGCAGGACTCGCCCGCGGTCACCGTGGCGCCGACCTCCGGGAGCTGCACGAACACCACGTCGCCGAGCGCGTTGGCCGCGTGCTCCGTGATGCCGACCGTCGAGACGCCGTCCTCGGCGCCCGACAGCCACTCGTGCTCCTTGCTGTAGCGCAGCTGCTGGGGGTTGCTCATGGCCTGAATTCTCCTGTACGCGGGGGAGTGCTGATGTATGGGGGACTGCTGGAACCGTGCGTGACCAGCGCGAATGTGTGCAGGGTCACGCGCCCGGACTGCTCTCAGTCTCTACTTCCGGCGCTTGTAGAAGGGCAGCGCCACGACCTCGTACGGCTCGTGGGCGCCCCGGATGTCCACGCCGACGCCCGGGGTCCCCGGCGCCGCGTGGACCGCGTCGACGTACGCCATCGCGATCGGCTTGCCGAGGGTGGGGGAGGGGGCGCCGGAGGTGACCTCGCCGATCACGGCGCCGGCCGCGACGACCGCGTACCCGGCGCGCGGGACGCGACGGCCCTCGGCGACCAGGCCGACGAGGACGCGCGGGGGCTGCTCCTGCGCCCGCAAGGCCGCCGCGGCGAGCGCCTCGCGCCCCACGAAGTCGCCCTCCTTGCCGAACTTGACCACCCGGCCGAGCCCGGCGTCGAACGGGGTGAGCGCGGTGCTCAGCTCGTGCCCGTACAGCGGCATGCCCGCCTCCAGACGCAGCGTGTCCCGGCAGGACAGGCCGCACGGGACCAGTCCGACGCCCTCGCCGGCCTTGGTCAGCGCCTGCCACAGCTCGACGGCGTGCTCCGGCTTCACGAACAGCTCGAAGCCGTCCTCGCCGGTGTAGCCGGTGCGTGCGATGAGCGCGGGGACGCCCGCGACGGTGCCGGGCAGACCGGCGTAGTACTTCAGGCCGTCGAGGTCGGCGATGGGGGCACCTCCCGGATCGAGCGAAGTCGAGACTCTGGGGGACAGCGAGGCCAGGATGCCGGGGGACTCCGGTCCCTGAACGGCGATCAGGGCGTAGGCGTCCCGGTCGTCACGGACCTCGGCGTCGAAGCCGGCGGAACGCTCCACGAGGGCGTCCAGCACGACCTGCGCGTTGGAGGCGTTGGCGACGACCATGAACTCCGTGTCGGCGAGCCGGTACACGATCAGGTCGTCGAGGATGCCGCCGTCCGCGCCGCAGATCATGGTGTAGCGGGCGCGGCCCACGCCCACGGCCGCGAGGTCGCCGACGAGCGCGAAGTTCAGCAGGGCGCCCGCCTGCGGACCGGTGACGGTGATCTCGCCCATGTGGGAGAGGTCGAACAGCCCGGCCTTCGTGCGGACGGCGTTGTGCTCGTCGCGCTCGGAGCCGTAGCGCAGGGGCATGTCCCAGCCGGCGAAGTCGGTCATGGTCGCACCGAGGACGCGATGCAGGGCGTCGAGCGCGGTGTGACGGAGTTCTTCGGTACTGCTCATCGGGCGTTCTTCTCCCAGGGCATGACAGGCGAGGTCGTTCCTCCCCATCTGTCATCGGAACCTGAGAGGTTCGCCATGACGGCCCGCTACGACGGGTCGGACATGGCTTGCACCTTGGGTGGAGCCGACCCCGTCGAGACAAGGGGCGGCCCGCTTTTCAGATGTGCCTCGCCCGCGCGGTAACGGGGACCTGAGAGATTCAAGGGAGGGACTTGCTCCTTCGGCGCCCCAGCGAAACTGCTGCTGAGGACTCTCCCGCGCGGATTCGAACGGCCGGTATGCAGTTGGCGCGGCCATCATTGCACGGCCCGCCCCGATCGCGGCAGGCCGCATCTGTAACCGGCCTGTGTCGGTACGCGCACGAAATCGCGAGGCGCCGCGCATTACCTTCTCTTTACGCTTGGCGGGGATGAGGACTACCTGACCCCAGGGGAGGACGATCACGGTGAACGAGGCGACCACGGCGAGGACCACGGCATTCGCGACCACGTCGGGGATCGCGCTGCCCGCGCAGCCCCGCGCCCGGGCCCTGGCCCGGGCCAGGGAGGTGTGCGGCCCGCAGCCCGCGCCCGTCGTCCGCGACCTGCGCGAGCGGGCCGGCCGCAGCCCGCACGGCCTGCTCTTCGGCCCGCGTGACCTGGTGGTGGTCACCGGGCTGCCCGGCAGCGGCAAGTCCACGCTGATGAAGCGGGCCGTCAACGGCGTCCGCATCGACTCCCAGGACACCCGCGACCGCTGGGACGCCCGCGCGCCCCGCTTCCTGCCCTACGCCCTCTACCGCCCCCTCGTCCGCCTCGCCCACTACGCCGGACTGCGCCGGGCTCTGCGCGGCGGCCAGGGCGTCGTCGTGCACGACTGCGGCACGCAGGCCTGGGTGCGTGACTGGCTGGCCCGCGAGGCCCGCCGCCGCGGCGGCGCCCTCCACCTGCTCCTGCTCGACGTCGGCGCGGACACGGCCCTGGAGGGCCAGCGCGAGCGCGGCCGAGGCGTCTCGCGGTACGCGTTCCTGCGCCACCGGCACGCCGCCGCCCGGCTCCTGCGCTCGGCGGAGAAGGGCCGGCTGCCCGATGGCTGCGGCTCGGCGGTCCTGCTCGACCGCGACGCGGCCGACACGCTGCGCCGGATCGGATTCACCGGCTGAGGGCTCGGGCTGAACGCCCGGTACCCGCTAGCCTTTCAGCCACGACAGAGTGAGCGGTTCTCAGCAGGCGGTAGGCAGATGGACTTCCCCCCGGCGGACTTCCCGACGGACTTCCCGGCGCAGGCGCACCCCCATTCGCACGGCGGATGGCCCGGCAACGAGCTGGAGGAGGTGCTCTCCGTCTCCCTCGGCGTGCCCGGAGCCGGCGGCCGCATCGTGGAGGTGCTCGGCCGCAGCTTCGTATGGGTGCCGCTCCCCAGCGGCGGCGGCCCGCACAGCGGCCCCCTCGACCTGCCCACCCTGGAGCTCGACGGCCAGGTGTACGTGCCGGTCTTCAGCTCCGAGGAGCAGTTCCGCCAGGTCGTCGGCTCGCACATGTCGTTCACGATCGCGCCGGCCGTGGAGTTCGCCCGCGGGCTGCCCCCGCAGGTCGGCATCATGGTGAACCCCGAGGGCGTGGTCGGCGTTCCGCTGCCGCCGCCGGCCGTCGCCGAGCTGTGCCGGGCGGGCCGCACCCCGCTGGACGGCCCCGCGAGCGGCGGCCGCGTCCGCCTCTACGAGCCCGACTGGCAGGACGACCCGGTGGACTTCCTGGCCGCGGCCTCGGCGGAGTTCGAGTCCATAGGCGTGGTCCGCACGGCCCGCCGCTGCCTGGCCGCGATCGAGACGGCGGACCCGGTGATGTTCGTCGGCGTCGAACTCTCCCAGTGGGAGGGCGACCTGCGCGCACTCCCCCTGGAGGCCCTCGGCCGGGCCCTGGGCCGCACCTCGTCCCCCTGGCCGGTCAACCTGGTCCTCCTGGACGTCGCCCAGGACCCGGTGGGGCAGTGGATGAGGGACCGGGTAAGGCCCTTCTACACGAGGGTCCACTGACAACTCCTCAGGTGCAGTCGACTTGGGGGTGCGGGGAACCGCGCGCCCGGCCACGCACGATCTGCATCCCGAGGAGCACAGCACGCCCCGAGCTCTCAACGGCTCGACCAGCAGAGCGCCTAAGCTGGACTCCAACGCGGGGCAACAAAAAAGAAGGGGCGGTACAGGTGAGCGCCAGCGGCATCGCGACCGGTCAGGTCGAGCACATGCTGCGCCAGGTCACGCCCGGGCGCTACGACGCCTACGAGGCGCTCCTGCGCGCGCTCGCGACCCCCTCCTCCGGCCAGCTCTGGATGCTGCTGTGGCACGGCCAGGCCGGCTCCGCGGACGCCCAGTACGGAAACATGGAGGTCGACGGCCACGGCTACGCGCCGTGCGTGACCTCCGCCCAGGAGCTCAGCGCGAGCGGCTGGAACAGGTCGTACGAGGTGGTCGACGGGCTGGACGTGGCCCGCACCCTCTACCCCGACCACTACGGCCTCTGGCTGAATCCGCACGCCCCGGGCGGCGGCGTCGGCATCCCCTGGCTGGACCTGCGCCGCATCGCCACCGGCCTGGAGCGCCAGCCCGCGGGCCCGCTGCGGCTGTCCGAGCCCGGCATCGAGATCCCGCAGTTCTACGCCCTGCTCGCGCAGAACGCCCACCGCACCCCGGTGGTCCGCGCACTCCGCCGGGCCTGGGTGCAGCCGGCGCTGGGCGCGCCCTACCTGGCCATCGGGCTCGACGTGTACGAGACCTCGCCGCCGGCCGTGGACGCCGTACGGGCGATGATGCAGCAGTCCATCGGGGCGGTGCCGGACGGGCTGCCGGTGTCGACGGTCGCCATGACCGACGAGTACGACCCCGTCGTGATGTGGATGCGGGCCAACGCCCGGCCGTTCTACGACCGTGAGGCCCATGCGCCCGCCCCGGCCCAGGCTCCCGCGGGCGGTTACGGCTATCCGCCCACCGGACGCTACTGACCGCCGCAGCCACTCGTCCGCCGTCACTCGTGTCGCCTTCACCCTTCCTTCCACTCCCGTCACGGAGTGGGCACCCGGCGTCTTCGCGCGTAGATAGCGGCGATTAGTACCAGTTATGTCCGATCTGCCCCGACTAGTCCCCGTCCGGGGGGCGTTACCCGCCGTCCGGATAACGGAACCCCTCTACCCGCATCACGTTTACGCATCCATTCACTGCCAAGTCTGGCAACAGATCGCCAAAGCGTTGAAGACTCCCGCTCCAGGGGACTTATCCCCTGCGTATTACGGACTGATCACGCCGCCACCGCGGCAAAGTGCGGGCCGGCTACCGCCGGTTGAGAGGGGTCCCTGCCAGATGACGGCACCATTGCACGAGCCGACCGCGGAAGCGGCCCCGAGCGCGGCCGAGGAAGCGGCGGTCGCCACCAGCGGCGCCAAGGCCGTTCAGGGCCGTTCCCTGGGCCGGATCGCCTGGGAGCGCCTCAAGCGGGACAAGCTGGCCCTCACGGGCGGCATCGTGGTGCTCTTCCTCGTCGTGATCGCGCTGCTCGCGCCGGTCATCACCGGGCTCCTGGACCAGGACCCGAACGAGTACCACGAGAACCTCATCGACCCGCTCTTCGGCACGCCCACGGGCTCCCTGGGCGGTGTCAGCGGCGACCACCTGCTCGGCGTCGAGCCGGTCAACGGCCGCGACATCTTCGCCCGCATCCTCTACGGCGCCCGGATCTCGCTGCTGGTCGGCTTCCTGTCCGCCGTGGTCGCCGTGATCCTCGGAACGGTGCTGGGCATCCTCGCCGGTTTCTTCGGCGGCTGGATCGACTCCCTGATCAGCCGGGTGATGGACGGTCTGCTGGCCTTCCCGCAGCTGCTGTTCATCATCGCGCTGGTCTCCGTCATGCCGAACCACATGCTGGGCCTGACCGGCTCCAGCGTGCGCGTCTTCGTGATGATCCTGGTCATCGGCTTCTTCGGCTGGCCCTACATCGGACGCGTGGTGCGCGGCCAGACGCTCTCGCTGCGTGAGCGGGAGTACGTCGAGGCCGCCCGGTCGCTGGGCGCGGGGCGGGTGTACATCCTGTTCAAGGAGCTGCTGCCCAACCTGGTCGCCCCGATCGTCGTGTACACGACGATGATGATCCCCACCAACATCCTCACCGAGGCGGCGCTCAGCTTCCTGGGCGTCGGCGTCAAGCCGCCCACCGCCTCGTGGGGACAGATGCTCTCGAGCGCGATCGACTACTACGAGTCGGACCCCATGTACATGGTGGTCCCCGGTGTGGCGATCTTCATCACCGTGCTGGCCTTCAACCTCTTCGGCGACGGCGTCCGGGACGCGCTGGACCCGAAGGCATCCCGCTGAACCGCTGACGCGCCGACGCACAGCACCTCAACCGTCCCGTGGCCTTCACACGGGGTCTCTCATCTATCCGGAGGATCCGAGATCGTGACTACCCAACGCACCTCAGGGCGGCGGAAGCAGGCATTTGCCGCTGCCGCCGCGGTCGCCGCGCTGCTGACCACGGCGGCGTGCGGCGGTGGCGGAGACGACGACAAGGGCTCGAGCACCGGCGCCGCCGGCTTCGACGCCGCGAACAACAAGGTCGCTCAGGCTTCGCTGGCCAAGAAGGGCGGCACGCTGAAGTTCGGCAGTGCCCAGGACGCCGACTCGTGGGACACCACGCGCGGTTACTACGGCATGATGTGGAACTTCGCCCGCTACTACAGCCGCCAGCTCGTCACGAACAAGGCGGAGCCGGGCAAGGCCGGCGCGGAGCTCACCCCGGACCTCGCCACGGGTCTCGCCAAGGTCTCCGCCGACGGCAAGACCTACACGTACACGCTGCGCGACGGCATCACGTGGGAGGACGGCAAGCCGATCACGTCCAAGGACGTGAAGTACGGCATCGAGCGTGTGTGGGCGACGGATGTGCTGTCCGGCGGTCCGCCGTACCTCATGGAGGTGCTCGACCCCAAGCACGAGTACAAGGGTCCCTACAAGGACACGTCCGCCGACAAGCTGGGTCTGAAGGCCATCGAGACGCCGGACGACAAGACCATCGTCTTCAAGCTGCCGCAGGCCAACGCGGACTTCCAGGAGATGCTGGGTCTGATCTCGGCCTCGCCCGTCCGTCAGGACATGGACACCAAGGCCAAGTACGCTCTGCACCCGTTCTCCTCGGGCCCGTACAAGTTCCAGTCCTACAGCCCGGGCAAGGACCTCACGCTGGTCCGCAACACCTCCTGGAAGCAGGCTTCGGACCCGGTCCGCAAGGCCTACCCGGACAAGATCACCGTCCAGTTCTTCTCGGACGCCAACCAGCTCGACCAGCGTCTGCTCAGCGGTGACCTGGACCTCGACCTGACCCAGACCGGCATGTCCCCGCAGGGCCGCACCACCGCCCTGAAGGAGCACAAGGCCAACCTGGACAACCCGGTCTCCGGCTACATCCGCTACGCGGTCTTCCCGCAGAGCGTGAAGCCGTTCGACAACATCGAGTGCCGCAAGGCCGTCATCTACGGCGCCGACCACGTGTCGCTGCAGACCGCCCGTGGCGGCCCGGTCGCCGGCGGCGACATCGGCACCAACATGCTGCCGCCGTCCGTCCCGGGCTCCGAGGGCCAGAAGTACGACCCGTACGAGATCGCCGGCGCCAACAAGAGCGGCAACGAGGCCAAGGCCAAGGAGGCCCTGAAGGCCTGCGGTCAGCCGAACGGCTTCAAGACCACCATCGCGGTCCGCAACAACAAGCCGGTCGAGGTGGCCACCGCCCAGTCCCTGCAGGCGTCGCTGAAGAAGATCGGCATCAACGCCGAGATCGACCAGTTCGACGGTTCGCAGACCACCGGCATCATCGGCAGCCCCTCGAACGTGCAGAAGAAGGGCTACGGCATCATCATCATGGGCTGGGGTCCGGACTTCCCGTCCGTCCAGGGCTTCGGTCTGCCGCTGTGGAACAGCAAGTACATCCAGCAGAGCGGTAACAACAACTACGCGCTCATCAAGGACAAGACCATCGACGGTCTGTTCGACACCTACGTCACCACCCTGGACAACGCGGGCAAGGCCAAGGTCGCCACGGAGATCAACCACAAGGTGATGGAGGGCGCGTACTACCTGCCCTTCGTCTTTGAGAGGTTCGTCAACTGGCGCGGGGACAACCTGGCGAACGTCTACACGACCGACGGCTACAGCGGTCAGTACGACTTCGTGAACCTCGGTCTGAAGAACCCCCAGAAGTAAACCCGGCACACCCGCCGAACGGCACGAAAGGCAGGTGAAGGCCGGCGCGGCGGACCCGCGGGCCATCGGACGACCTCCGGTGGCCCGCGGTCCGCGGCGGGCCGAGAGCTGTGCTCGCTTACCTCATCAGGCGGTTGTTCGCCGCCGCAGTGATGCTCGTGGCCATCATCATGGTGGTCTTCGGCATCTTCTTCCTCGTCCCCAAGTGGGCGGGCGTGGACATCGCATTGAGCTTCGTGGGCAAGCAGGCCGACCCTGCCGCCGTCGAGGGCGTGCGCCAGAAGCTGGGCCTGGGCGACCCGATCTACGCCCAGGTCTGGGAGTTCTTCAAGGGCATCTTCGCCGGCCGCACCTACACGGGCGGCGGAGACACCATCCACTGCGCCGCGCCCTGCTTCGGCTACTCCTTCCGCAGCGAGCAGGCCGTCTGGCCGGTGCTCACCGACCGCTTCCCGGTGACCCTGGGGCTCGCGCTCGGCGCCGCCGTGCTGTGGCTGATCTTCGGCGTCGCCGCGGGCGTGCTCTCCGCGCTCAAGCGGGGCACCCTGTGGGACCGCGGCGCGATGGTCGTCGCCCTGGCGGGTGTGTCGCTGCCCATCTACTTCACTGGCATGCTGAGCCTGGCGATCTTCGCCTTCGGGCTCAACTGGATCGACGCGCAGTACGTGCCGTTGGCCGACAGCTTCTCCGGCTGGCTCGGCGGCATGATCCTGCCGTGGATCACCCTCGCCTTCCTGTACGCGGCGATGTACGCCCGGATCACCCGCGCCACCATGCTGGAGATCCTCGGCGAGGACTACATCCGCACCGCCCGGGCGAAGGGCCTCAAGGAGCAGACCGTCATCGGCAAGCACGCCATGCGCTCGACGATGACGCCCATCCTCACCATGCTCGGCATGGACCTCGGCGCCCTCATCGGCGGCGCGATCCTGACCGAGTCCACGTTCAACCTGCCCGGTCTCGGCCGGGCCGTGCTGGACGCCATCCGCAACCAGGACCTGCCCATCATCGTGGGCGTGACCCTGATCACTTCCCTCGCGGTGCTCGTCGCCAACCTCGTGGTGGACATCCTGTACGCCGTGATCGACCCCCGAGTGAGGCTCACGTGACCGAACTCAGCAAGAGCGGAGCGGCCGTGGGCGAGCCCACCCCCGCTACGCCCGCGCCGACGTCCTTCCTCGAAGTGCGCGACCTCAAGGTGCACTTCCCGACCGACGACGGCCTGGTCAAGTCCGTCGACGGGCTCAGCTTCCAGCTGGAGAAGGGCAAGACCCTCGGCATCGTGGGCGAGTCCGGCTCCGGCAAGTCGGTGACGTCGCTCGGCATCATGGGCCTGCACACCGCCGGCCAGTACGGCAAGCGCAAGGCCCAGATCTCCGGCGAGATCTGGCTGGACGGCACCGAGCTGCTGTCCGCCGACCCGGACCACGTGCGCAAGCTGCGCGGCCGTCAGATGGCGATGATCTTCCAGGACCCGCTGTCGGCGCTGCACCCGTACTACACGATCGGTCAGCAGATCGTGGAGGCGTACCGGATCCACCACAACGTCGACAAGAAGACCGCCAAGCGCCGTGCGGTCGAGATGCTCGACCGGGTGGGCATCCCGCAGCCGGACAAGCGGGTGGACAGCTACCCGCACGAGTTCTCCGGCGGTATGCGCCAGCGCGCGATGATCGCGATGTCGCTGGTCAACAACCCCGAACTGCTGATCGCGGACGAGCCGACGACCGCTCTGGACGTGACCGTCCAGGCGCAGATCCTCGACCTCATCCGCGACCTCCAGAAGGAGTTCGGCTCCGCGGTCATCGTCATCACCCACGACCTGGGCGTCGTCGCCGAACTCGCCGACGACATCCTGGTGATGTACGGCGGCCGCTGCGTCGAGCGGGGCCCGGCCGAGAAGGTGTTCTACGAGCCCCGGCACCCCTACACCTGGGGTCTGCTCGGCTCGATGCCGCGCCTGGACCGTGATCAGCAGGAGCGCCTGATCCCGGTCAAGGGCTCCCCGCCCTCGCTGATCAACATCCCGTCCGGCTGCGCCTTCAACCCGCGCTGCCCGTACGCGGACCTCCCGAAGGACAACGTGACCCGCACCGTCCGGCCCGAGCTGGCCGAGGTCGGCAGCCGGCACTGGGCCGCCTGCCACCTGGGCAAGGAGCAGCGGGAGCGTATCTGGACCGAAGAGATTGCGCCGAAGCTGTGAGTGACGACGAGAAAGCGGTGACCATTCCCGCACAGGCCGACGGCTCCGCGGAGCAGGGCGCGACCCTCACCAAGGACGCGGCCCCCGGCGAGGTGCTGCTGAAGGTCAGCGGACTGCAGAAGCACTTCCCGATCAAGAAGGGCCTGCTCCAGCGGCAGGTCGGGGCGGTGCACGCGGTCGACGGCATCGACTTCGAGGTCCGCTCCGGCGAGACGCTCGGCGTCGTGGGCGAGTCCGGCTGCGGCAAGTCGACGATGGGCCGGCTGATCACCCGGCTGCTCGAACCGACCGGCGGCAAGGTCGAGTTCCAGGGCAAGGACATCACCCACCTCGGCGTGAACGGCATGCGTCCGCTGCGCCGCGACGTGCAGATGATCTTCCAGGACCCGTACTCGTCGCTGAACCCGCGCCACACCATCGGCACGATCGTCGGCGCTCCCTTCAAGCTGCAGGGCGTGACGCCCGAGGGCGGCGTCAAGAAGGAAGTCCAGCGGCTGCTGTCGGTCGTGGGTCTCAACCCCGAGCACTACAACCGCTACCCGCACGAGTTCTCCGGCGGTCAGCGCCAGCGCATCGGCATCGCCCGCGCGCTCGCGCTGAACCCGAGGCTGGTCGTGGCGGACGAGCCGGTCTCGGCCCTGGACGTGTCGATCCAGGCCCAGGTCGTGAACCTGCTGGACGACCTCCAGGAGGAGCTCGGCCTCACGTACGTGATCATCGCGCACGACCTGTCGGTGGTCCGGCACGTCTCGGACCGCATCGCGGTGATGTACCTCGGCAAGATCGTGGAGCTGGCCGACCGCGACCTGCTCTACAAGTCGCCGATGCACCCGTACACCAAGGCGCTGATGTCGGCGGTGCCGATCCCGGACCCTCGGCGCAAGAACGCCAAGAGCGAGCGGATCCTGCTCAAGGGCGACGTGCCCTCGCCGATCTCGCCGCCGAGCGGCTGCCGCTTCCACACCCGGTGCTGGAAGGCGACGGAGGTCTGCAAGACCAAGGAGCCGGCGCTCGTCGAGCTGCGGCCCGGCCAGCAGGTGGCCTGCCACCACCCGGAGAACTTCACGGACCAGGCGCCGCAGGACACCGTCCTGCTGACGGTCGCGAAGGAGGCGGCGGAGCTGGTGGCCGACGAGGTCCTCGCGGAGTCCGCGGAGACGTCGGCGGCGGTGGCGGCGGAGGTCGCGGAGATCGCGGAGACGGAGGCGGCTGCCGAGGAGGCGTCCGCTCCCGAGGCGACGTCTGCCACCGAGGAGGTCGCCGAAGAGCCGACTGCTGCCGAGGAGGCTTCCGAGCCGGCCGAGACCGCGAAGGCCGAAGGTCAGGAGTCAACCGACAAGTAATGCATGACGAGTTGGCAAAGTCATGTACATGATTGAACGGGAGAGTCCAGAGTCATCCGTGTCCGACTTAT
Source organism: Streptomyces sp. NPDC051677 (assembly GCF_044453465.1). Lineage (NCBI taxonomy): Bacteria > Bacillati > Actinomycetota > Actinomycetes > Kitasatosporales > Streptomycetaceae > Streptomyces > Streptomyces sp. NPDC051677. The sequence continues at coordinate 128,323 of NZ_JBITCT010000026.1, read as the reverse complement.
CGGTACACGTTCGAAAGGGATGACCCATGAGACTCTCCCGTTCGTCACGCTTAGTCGCCGTCGCCACCGCGGCGGCTTCTTTCTTCGCCATCGCCGCGTCCTCCGCTCCCACCCCCGGAGCGGCCGGCATCGGCGACTCGTACTTCCCCCAGCTCGGCAACGGCGGCTTCGACGCCCGCCACTACGACCTCGCCCTCGCCTACAACCCCGACACCGACCGCCTCGACGGCCGTACGACGATCACGGCGCGGGCCGGCCAGAACCTCTCGTCCTTCGATCTGGACCTGCAGAAACTGGAGGTCACCCGGGTCGAAGTGGACGGCAGACGGGCGCAGTTCACCCGCGACGGCGACGAGATCAGGATCACCCCGCGCGCAGCGATCCGCAAGGGACGCACCTTCGAGGTGGCCGTCACCTACGGCGGCGTCCCCGAACCCCTCGGCGGCCCCATCGTCTTCGGCTCCGACTACGGCTGGATGAAGACCGCCGACGGCGTCTTCGTCGCCTGCGAGCCCAACGCCGCCTCCACCTGGTTCCCGTCCAGCGACCACCCCGCCGACAAGGCTGCCTACGACATCCGCATCAAGGCGCCGAAGGGCCTGACCGCCGTCTCCAACGGCCGGCTGGTCTCCACGTACGACAAGGGCGGCTCGACGTACACGCACTGGCGCGAGACGAAGCCGATGGCGAGCTATCTCGCGACCGCCACGATCGGGAAGTTCGACGTGAAGACCGGGACGACGCCCGGCGGCACCCCGATCTACGTCGCGATCGACCCGGTGCTCGCGAACAGCAACAACGTCGACGTGTACGGCGTCACCGCGGCCGCCACCGACTACTGGTCGCAGGTCTTCGGCCCGTATCCCTTCGAGGAGACCGGCGCGATCGTCGACGACATGCCGCAGGCCGGGTTCTCGCTGGAGGTGCAGTCCAAGCCGGTGTACTCGGCCGTCCGCAACGAGTCGACGATCGTGCACGAGCTGGCCCACCAGTGGTTCGGCGACTCGGTCTCGGTGGCGCACTGGAAGGACATCTGGCTCAACGAGGGCTTCGCCACCTACGCCCAGTGGCTGTGGGCCGAGCACCAGGGCACCCGCTCGGCGCACGACTCCTTCCTGGCCGGCTACAACGCCCGCCCCGCCGACAACGCCTTCTGGCAGATCACCGTCGGCGACCCGCAGCGCGACACCATGTTCGCCTCCGCCGTCTACCAGCGCGGCGCGATGACCCTTCAGGTGCTGCGCGAGCGCATCGGCGACGCCGCCTTCTTCAAACTGCTCCCCGCCTGGACCAAGCTGCACCGCTACGGCAACGCGGCCACGGCCGACTTCGTCCGCCTCGCCGAGCGGATCTCCGGGCAGCAGCTCGACGACCTCTTCCAGACCTGGCTCTTCACCACAGGGAAACCTTCCCTGTGACGCCGTACTGCCTGGCTTTGTAAGGTCCACCGTCGCCGCTGGGTGACAATATAAGGGTGATCCAGCAGATCTTCAGTCCCTCCGTCCAGCACACGCTCGACCTCGTCGGCATCTTCGTGTTCGCCATCTCCGGCGCGCTGCTGGCCGTCCGCAAGAACTTCGACGTGTTCGGCATCGCCATGCTCGCCGAGGTCACCGCGCTGGGCGGGGGGCTGTTCCGGGACCTGGTCATCGGGGCCGTGCCCCCGGCGGCCTTCACCGACCTGGGGTACTTCCTCACGCCGCTGTTCGCCGCCCTGCTGGTCGTCTTCCTCCACCCGCAGGTGGAGCGCATCCAGACCGGCGTGAACGTTTTCGACGCGGCCGGCCTCGGCCTGTTCTGCGTCACCGGCACGACGAAGGCGCACGCCTACGGGCTCGGCCTCACCGCCTCGGCCGCCCTGGGGCTCGCGACCGCCGTCGGCGGCGGCGTGCTGCGCGACGTGCTGGCCAACGAGGTGCCGTCACTGCTGCGCTGGGACCGCGATCTCTACGCGGTCCCGGCGATCGTCGGCGCCGCCATGGTGGTGCTCTGCATCCGGTACGACGTGCTCACCCCGCTGGCCAGCGGGGTGGCCGCCGTCACCGCTTTCGTCCTGCGGCTTCTCGCGATGCGTTACCACTGGCGAGCGCCTCGCGCTTGGAATCGGCGCTCGACGGTGCGTGAGGAGTAGCCCCGGCGGCGAGCCCGTGCTGGTTGAGCTGCGTCGTCAGCCACTTGAACGCCGGCACCACCTGCGGCCGCCACAGCGCCATGGTGTGGCCGCCCGCGTTCTTCGGGATGTAGATCACCTTCACGGTGGTCGGCGCCTTCGCCACGTGCTGCAGGGCGAGGCCCGCCTGGTAGCCGTCGTTCGGCTCGCCGGAGACGTAGAGTGCCACGGCCGGCGGGGCGGTCGCCTTGCGGAGCATCAGATACGGGTTGGTGGACTTGCGCAGCGCCGGGTCCTGCGCGGTGAGCGAGTTGGGCTCGCCGATGGGGTCGTTGTAGCCCGACAGGCTGACCGCGGCCCGGTAGCGGTTGGGGTGGGCGATGGCCAGCTTGACCGCGCAGTGCGCGCCGGCCGAATAGCCGGCGACCGCCCAGCCCTTGGGCGCCGGCTGGGCCCGGAAGTTGTCCGTGACCATCTTCGGCACGTCGATGCTCAGCCAGCTGTCGGCGTTGACGGTGCCCGCCACGTTGGCGCAGCCGGTGTCGACGCCGGGCAGCAGCGTGGTGCGCGGCGCGATCAGGATGAACGGCGCGACCTTGCCCTTGCGCATCAGCGGCTCCAGCTGCGAGGCCACGTGCATCGACCCGAACCACGACTTCGCCGAGCCCGGGTAGCCCGGCAGCAACTCCACGACGGGGAAGGCCTTCTTCGCGTACGCGGGCTGGTTGTACTGCGGGGGCAGCCAGACGTAGACCTCGGCGTTGATGCCGGAGACGCGGCCCTTGAGCTGGGTGACGCGCACCCCGTGCAGACCCGGACCCTGGGCCTCGCTGAACTTCTGCGCGACCTTGGGCAGCTTGTCCAGCGCGATGCCGCCGGTGCCGTCGGCGCCCAGGTCGGCGGCCTCCGCCACATGGTTGCCCGTGCCCAGGAGGTCGTCCCAGGTGTCGTACAGGTTGTTGCTGTTGTTGACCAGGACGAAGACCAGGGCGACGGCCGTGGTCTGGGCGAACAGCAGCATCAGCACCCGGGCGAAGGCCCGCAGGATCAGCGGCCCGCGCATCCGCGACCACAGCAGCAGCGGCACTGCGACGGCGACGACGGACAGCGCGATCAAGGTGAAGAGGAACGGAGTCCCGGTGAGGCTCATGTCCTAGCAGAGGGAAAAAACCGCGTCGAGGTTACGGACGAGTTCGGACACTTACCAAGAAATTGCGGAACTCACAAGGGAGTCTCGTCCTGCGATGTCCCTCCGATGGCCCTACGGCCACCCTACGACCATGGAAAGCTACCGCTTAGTAATTACCTGTTGTACCGTTCAGCCATGCCAGAAGCAGCTACCGCGGCCGCCCGGCGGGCCGCCATCGGCGACAGTGAGTTCGACCGCGACACCGCGCTCACGCCGCGTGCGCCCGGCGTCTACGACATCGACCTCTCGGCCGGCTGGACGATCATCAGCGCCGTCAACGGCGGCTACCTCCTCGCCGTCCTCGGCCGCGCCCTCGCGGACGCCCTGCCGCACCGCGACCCGTTCACGATCTCGGCGCACTACCTCACCGCCTCCCGTCCCGGCCCCGCGGTCGTCCGCACGGACGTCGTCCGCACCGGCCGCACCCTGTCCACCGGCCAGGCCTCGCTCTTCCAGTACGACGAGGACGGCGCCGAGGTCGAGCGGATCCGCGTCCTCGCCTCCTACGGCGACCTGGACACCCTCCCGGACGACGTCCGCACGACGGCGAAGCCGCCCGCGATCCCGCCGATGGAGCAGTGCTTCGGCCCCGAGGACGGACCGGCCCCCGTCGACGGCAGCTCCGCCATCGCCGACCGGCTGATGCTCAAGCTCGACCCGTCCACCCTCGGCTGGGCGCTCGGAGCGCCCTCCGGCAAGGGCGAGATGCGGGCCTGGTTCGGCCTCAAGGACGGCCGCGACCCCGACCCGCTCTCCCTCCTCCTCGCCGTGGACGCCCTGCCGCCCACCGCGTTCGAGATCGGCCTGCGCGGCTGGGTCCCCACGGTCGAGCTGACGGTCCACGTCCGCTGCCGGCCGGCCCCCGGCCCGCTGCGCGTCTCCATCACCACCCGCAACCTCGCGGGCGGCTTCCTGGAGGAGGACGCCGAGGTCTGGGACAGCACGGACCGACTGGTCGCCCAGTCCCGGCAGTTGGCGCGGGTCAGGCTCGGCTGAGCGCCGCGGGGCCCGCCTCTGTCACGGAGCTGTACCAGCGCACGCGCCGGGCGTAGCGGTGAACTCCCAGGTCAGAGCGGTTACTTGAGAGGTGCTTTACCTGATTGACAGGCGGGGGACAGAGGGGGCTCAAGGAAGCCCTAAGCGCCGTTGGTTGAGTTCCCGCCTCAGGTTCTCCTCATCTTCCCTGGAGCTGTCTCTCATGAAGCGTGCGCTGATGCCCGTCCGTCTCGTCCCCGCGGTGGCGCTGCTGGCGCTCTCGCCCCTCGCGCTGGTGGCCTGCGGCTCGGGCGACTCCTCCTCGAACAGCGGCACGTCCGGCGGGCAGTCCTGCCAGGCGCCGTCCGGCGACCCCGCGGGCATGCCGAGCGGCGCCCCCTCGGGAGCTCCTTCGGGCGCCCCGAGCGGTGCGGCCAGCGGCGCTCCTTCGGGACAGCCTTCGGGCGCCCCGACCGGCACGCCGACCGGTGTCCCGTCCGGCGCTCCGAGCGGCGGCCCCGGCGGGGGCGGTCAGGGCGGCCCCGGCGGCGGCCAGGGCGGCGGGTGCGGCGGGCCGGGCGGCGGCGGTCAGGGGCAGCAGGCTCAGCAGGCCCAGCAGCAGGGCTGATCGCCGGTTCACCCACAAGGGGCGGCGCACTCGGGAGCTACGGCAACGAGTGCGCCGCCCCTGTGGCTGTGGGGGTGACTGCCGCAGTGACTGTCGCCTCAGTCCAGCCAGTGGTGGCGGCCGATGCTGATGAGCCGCATCTGGCGGGTCGCGAGCCGGCTGACCCGCTCCCGGTCCTCCGGCGAGGCCTCCAGCGCCTCCAGGAACAGCGAGGCCGTGATGAGCATCTGGTCGACGTAGAGGTGCGAGAGCATCAGCAGATCGTCGTCGCTCCAGCCCTCGGCCTCGGCGTCCTTGGCCAGCTCGGCCCTCACCTCCTCGGCGAACCGGCCCAGTTGGTCCCGGATCGCCTCCCGCACCGGCTGGACCCCGCCGTGCCGCTCACGGGCGATGAAACGGACGTGCGCGGGGTACGCGCTCACATGACCGGCGATCAACTCGACAGCGCGCGTGATGCGTTCCTCGCTGCTGTCTGCGCTGGTCACGGTGGTCCGGATCATCGGGTGCAGGCTGCCCAGCGCCTCCTCGACGAGGGCGACGCCCAGGTCCTCGGTGGAGCGGAAGTGCCGGTAGAAGGCGGTGGGGGCGACGCCGACGGCGCGGGTGACCTCGCGCAGGCCCAGGCTGCTCAGGCTCTGCTCCTCCAGCAGCGCCAACGCCGCGTCCAGCAGCGCCTGCCGGGTCTTCTGCTTCTGGGCCTGCCTGATGCCGACGGTGTGACTCATGTCATCCAGTTAACAACTGTTCTCTGGAATTGGAAAGTCGTGGGACGCGCTAGACTCCAAGTCAGTGAACAACTGTTACTACAACTGTTCACCCAAATTTTACGGAGGGGGATCCGATCCCATGCTGTTCCTGGTCGCCGCACTGCTGCTGTTCGGCGTCGTCATGGGCGCCATCGCCCACGCGCCGTTCGCCTTCACCCTCGTCGCCGCCACCGTGATCGCCGCCTGGCTCGGCATCTTCGCGCTCCGCGAGCGCCACGGCCGCCGCCGGCAGACCTCGACCCACTGACCCACAGGAGCTCTGAACAACCATGCAACTCACCGCCCCGGACACGAGCCGCACCGGTGTCCGGGACGCCGACGGCATGGCCGTCGCGTCCTTCATCCTGGGCCTCCTGGGCCTGCTCGTCCTCAACGTCTTCCTCGGCCCGGTCGCCATCGTCCTGGCGGCGGTCGCCCTCTGGCGGGGCACTGCCCGTCGCGGCCGCGCCTACCTCGGCCTGACCCTGGGCATCGCCGACCTCGTGGTCCTGGTGGCCTTCATGCAGGCGGACTCGACGATCTCCTGGAGCTTCTGACCGCCGCCGACTGCTTCCGGCTGCCCCTGCTGTGCGCAGTCGTTCCACCGGGGCGACAGGGGAGGGGCGGGCACAGTCGACGGCGCCGGGTGATTCGGTGCACCTCGCAGCGAGGCCGACTGTTCGGGCCCGTAGAATCGGGGCCACCATGGCATACCTCGACCACGCCGCGACCACCCCGATGCTCCCCGAGGCGGTCGAGGCACTCACCGCGCACCTGAGCATCACCGGCAACGCCTCCTCCCTCCACGCGGCCGGCCGACAGGCCCGCCGTACGGTCGAGGAAGCCCGTGAGACCCTCGCGGAAGCGCTCGGCGCCCGCCCCAGCGAGGTCGTCCTCACCTCCGGCGGCACCGAGGCCGACAACCTCGCGGTCAAGGGCCTGTACTGGTCCCGCCGCGATGCAGACCCGGCCCGCACCCGAGTCCTGGCCAGCCCCGTCGAGCACCACGCGGTCCTCGACGCCGTGCACTGGCTCGGTGAACACGAGGGCGCCACGGTCGAGTACCTGCCGGTCGACTCCTACGGCCGGGTCCACCCGGAAGCGCTCCGCGAAGCGATCGCCCGCGACCCTGACGACGTCGCCCTGGCCACCGTCATGTGGGCGAACAACGAGATCGGCACCCTGATGCCGGTCCGCGAACTCGCTGACGTGGCCGCCGAGTTCGACGTCCCGTTGCACGCCGACGCCGTCCAGGCCTTCGGCCAGGTCCCCGTCTCCTTCGCCGACTCCGGCCTCGCCGCGATGACGGTCTCCGGTCACAAGATCGGCGGCCCGTACGGCATCGGCGCCCTCCTCCTGGGCCGCGAGTACACCCCCGTCCCCGTCCTGCACGGCGGCGGCCAGGAGCGCCACGTCCGCTCCGGCACCCTCGACGTCCCCGCGATCGCCTCCTTCGCGGTCGCCGGACGCCTCGCCGCCGAGCAGCGCGAGTGGTTCGCCGGCGAGATCGGCGCCCTGCGCGACGCCCTGATCGACGCGGTCCGTACGGCCGTCCCGGACGCGATCCTCGGCGGCGACCCCGTGGACCGGCTGCCGGCCAACGCCCACTTCACCTTCCCCGGCTGCGAGGGCGACTCCCTGCTGCTCCTGCTCGACGCCCAGGGCATCGAGTGCTCCACCGGCTCCGCCTGCACCGCCGGCGTCGCCCAGCCCAGCCACGTCCTGCTCGCCACCGGGACCGACCCCGACCTGGCCCGCGGCACCCTGCGCTTCTCCCTCGGCCACACCTCCACCGAGGCCGACGTCGAAGCCGTCGCCAAGGCCATCGGCCCGGCGGTGGAACGCGCCCGTGCAGCGGGGCTGACGTAACCCACGCCCCTGACGAGCGGGCCGCCGGGCCAGGGCCGCCGGCAGCGGAGCGGCTAGCTGTCCGTCACCATGAGGGCCGCCATCATGCCCTCGTCCTCGTGCTGGAGCAGATGGCAATGGAGCATGTACATGTAGGTGTCGTCGGTGAAGTCGGTGAACTTCATCGCGATCTTGATGGAGCCGCCGCCGACCACCTCGAAGGTGTCGAACCAGCCGAGGTCGACGCCCGTCGGCTCCTCGCCGTTGATCTCGATCAGCTGGTACGGCACGTCGTGCAGATGGAAGGAGTGCTCCAGCTGCGTGCCGTTCTTGATCGTCCAGACCTCCTCGGCGTCCAAGGTGGTGCTGATCATCGCCATCCCGGCCATGGTGGTGCCCGCCGAGCCGTTGATCGTCATGGTCCCGCCCGTGCCCTGACCGAGGGTGATCGTCCGCGCGGTGAAGTCGCTCGTGTCGTACCGGGTGATCGTGTTGAGCGCGCTCGGCAGGTCGGCGGGTGTGTCGGTGGCGTTCGGAGTCACGGTCAGGAAGTCGTACGTGCCGCTTCCGCCGCGGATCCAGCCGGTCGTGACGACGGCCTGGAGCGTGACCGCGTCCTCGAGGTCGAGGACGAACTCGGCGCGGGCGCCGGCCACCAGCCGGATCGAGGTCACCTCGGTGGGCGCGGCGAGATAACCCTGGTCGGTGGCGATCTGGGTGAGCGTGCCGCCGTCCCCGCGCTGGACGGTCATGATGTCGGCCGGCGAGGCGTTCAGCACCCGGAAGCGCGTGCGCTTCTTGGTGGCCGTGAACCCGAGGGTGGTCGAGTCGACGTTGGCGCCGTTGACCAGCACCGGGTAGCTGAGCCCGGAGCTGAGGTAGCCGGTGGCGTTGTACTTGATGTCGCCGGAGCTGTCGGCGGCCAGACACTGCAGGATGATCGGGATGTCGTCGACGCCGTACTCGCTCGGCAGCGCGGCCGAGGCGGTCGAGTCGTCCTCGACGATGATCATGCCCGCCAGCCCGTGGACGACCTGCTCGGCCGTGGTGCCCAGGGCGTGCGGGTGGTACCAGAGGGTCTTGGCCTCGTCCTTGACCTCGAAGGTGGGCGACCAGGTCACGCCGTCCGCGAAGGCGTTCTGCGGGCCGCCGTCCATCTTGGGCGGGATGTGGGCGCCGTGGAAGTGGACGGACGTGTCGGCGCCCAGGGTGTTGGTGATGTTCAGCAGGACCGTGTCGCCTTTGGTCCACTTCATGGTCGGGCCGAGGTACGCCCCGTTGTAGCCGGCGGTGGTGCTGCTGACGCCGCTGATCACCTCGCTCGTGCCGGTCTTCGCGGTGAGCGTGTAGGTGGTGGCGCCGTCGGTCGTGGTGCCCTCCAGCAGGTCGGGGATGGTGAGCGTGCCGGTGGCGTCGGCGGCGGCCGCCTTGTTGCCGGCGCCGCCGGTCAGCAGGGAGAAGGTCGCCCCGGCGGCTCCGACGGCGGCCAGCCCGGCCGCCCCGGCCATCCCGCCCAGGAACTTCCTGCGGTGCAGGCCCTTGCCGCGCCCGCCCTCGCCGCTCTTGGTGTGCCGCTCGTCCTTGGCGCCCCGGTCGCTTCTCGCGTGGGCGCCCTTGCTCTGCCGTCCCGCCTCGGAGGCCGGATCTGAGGAGGGGTCTGTGATGTGGGTCATGGCCGTGGAGCTTCGACCTAAGGCCTATGTAAGGACTGAGGCGAAATTAGGAGCGAGCCGAGGAGGCTGTGCGGCCGCCGTGCCCGCCAACTCCCTTGAAGAAAAGTCTAGTTGGTGGTGTGCAGGTCACCTTCGGGGCGCGGGACACATCGGACGGCCGACGCTCACAGTTGTTCGCGATATCGGGTGCATGTGACCTGCGTCACGCTGTCGCCGCTGGGTGGGCGGCGGCGGTGTGCGCCGCCCGCACGAGCCGCAGATACCGGTCCCAGTCCCAGTGCTCGCCGGGGTCGGTGTGGTCCGTGCCCGGCACCTCCACGTGCCCGATGATGTGCTCGCGGTCGACGGGTATGTCGTAGCGCCGGCAGACCGCGGCCGTCAGCCGCGCGGAGGCGGCGTACATGGCGTCGGTGAAGTCCTCCGGCCGGTCCACGAAGCCCTCGTGCTCGATGCCGACACTGCGCTCGTTGTACGCGCGGTTGCCCGCGTGGTACGCCACGTCCAGCTCGCGGATCATCTGCGTGACGTGCCCGTCCTGGGCGACGATGTAGTGCGCGGCCGCCTTGTGCCCAGGGTCCTCGAACGCCTTCACCGCGCTCGCGAGATCGCCCTGCGTGACATGGACGACGACCATGTCGATCCCGTAGTCGTCCGGCCGGTCCGCCCAGCGGAAGTTCGCCTCCGACGCCGCCACCCACCGCGCGCCCACGAAGTCGACGGCCCCCTCCACCCGCTTCCTGCGCACACCCGGCAGCCGCCAGTACATCCGCGCCAGCTCCGCGCGGGCCAACACCCCGGTGCCGACGGCCGCCACCACACCGCCGATCAGCAGCGCGCGCCGCCCGATCCGCCGGTCGGAGTCGCTCTTCTTCTCCCCCATGTCCGCGCCCTTCCTCGCCCCTCGTGATCGTCAACGGATATGCGCGGGCTCCGGTTCCCGGCGACCCGTACCCTGGAAGGGTTATGACTGAGACCTCGCAGCGCCCCCGCCCCCTTCGCGTACTCGCCGCCATGTCCGGCGGAGTCGACTCCGCCGTCGCCGCCGCCCGCGCCGCGGAAGCCGGCCATGACGTGACCGGCGTCCACCTCGCGCTCTCCGCGAACCCGCAGTCGTTCCGCACGGGCGCGCGAGGCTGTTGCACCATCGAGGACTCCCGCGACGCCCGCCGCGCCGCCGACGTCATCGGCATCCCGTTCTACGTCTGGGACCTCGCCGACCGCTTCCGCGAGGACGTCGTCGACGACTTCGTCGCCGAGTACGAGGCCGGCCGCACCCCCAACCCCTGCCTGCGCTGCAACGAGAAGATCAAGTTCGCCGCCCTGCTCGACAAGGCGCTCGCGCTGGGCTTCGACGCGGTCTGCACCGGCCACTACGCGCAGGTCGTCGTCCGCGAGGACGGCGCCCGGGAACTCCACCGCGCCTCCGACATGGCCAAGGACCAGTCGTACGTCCTCGGCGTCCTCGACGACCGGCAGCTCGCCCACGCGCTCTTCCCCCTCGGCGACACGGTGACCACGAAGGACGAGATCCGCGCGGAGGCCGAGCGACGGGGCCTGGCCGTCGCCAAGAAGCCCGACTCGCACGACATCTGCTTCATCGCCGACGGCGACACCCAGGGCTTCCTGGCGCGGCGCCTCGGCAAGGCGGAGGGCGACATCGTCGACGAGTCCGGCACGAAGGTCGGCACCCACGAGGGCGCGTACGGCTTCACCATCGGCCAGCGCAAGGGCCTGCGCATCGGCACCCCGGCCGCCGACGGCAAGCCGCGCTACGTCCTCGACATCTCCCCGGTGAACAACACGGTGACGGTCGGCCCGGCCGCCGCCCTGGACGTGACGGCCCTGACGGCGATCAAGCCCCGCTGGTGCGGCGCCGCCCCCAGCGGCCCCGGCGCCTACACCGCCCAGCTGCGCGCCCACGGCGGCGAGACCGAGGTGACCGCCGAACTGATCGACGGCCGCCTGGAGGTCACGTTCACCGAGCCCGTCCGAGGCGTGGCCCCCGGCCAGGCGATCGTGCTGTACGACGACACCCGCGTGGTGGGCTCGGCGACGATCGCGTCGACGGTGCGGGCGACGGCCGGCGTGTCCTGACCTACCGGGCGAAGAACTCCGCCAGCACCGGCGCCAGGACGTTCGGGTCGACCATGTGGGTCTGTCCCTCGAGGGTCCGGTACGTGCCGTCCGGGGCCGCCTCCGCGACGGCCCGCACAGCCTCGCGCAGCCACGGCGGGCTCGCCTCGCCCGCCACCGCCAGCACGGGCACGCCGATCGACGCCAGCCGCTCCCGGGGCGCCAGGCCGCCGCCCATCACGGCGTCGTCGTACGCGAGGGTCGGCGCGATGGCCTCCATCGCCGCCCACATCGGTGACTGACGGGCGCCCAGGATCATCTCCTCGGCCAGCCCCGTCAGCCGCAGGAACAGCTCGACGGCGTCCCCGCGCCGCCCCTGCGCGAGCGCCTCGGTGAGGTTCGCCGTGTACTCGGCGCGCGCCTTCGCCCCCTCCTCGTCGAGGGCGAACGGCGTCTCGTACACCGCGACCCGGCTCACCGGCAGCCCGGCCGCCGCCGCGTGCAGCACCAGCGCGCCGCCCGACGAGATGCCGTACAGCGCCGCCTCGCCGCCCGCCGCGTCGATGAGGGCCGCCAGGTCCTCGACCTCGCGCTGCACGGCGTACGGCGTCGTGTCGCCGCTCTCGCCGCGGCCCCGGCGGTCGTACCAGAGGACCGTGAAGCGGTCTGCGAGCAGCCCGGCCAGGGGCGCCATGGTGCCGCCCGTGGACATCGCCCCGCTCACCAGGATGACCGCGGGGCCCTGCCCCCGGCGGCCGTACGCGAGGGCGGTGCCGTCGCGTGAAAGCGTCTTCTTGTCCATGTCTGTCGAGACTGTCAGACGGGACGGAACTTGTCGGGGTGGCGGGGCCGGGAGGCAAACGACCGTCAGTCCGCGCGGACGAGGAACCGCTGGTCGGCCCCGCCGGTGCAGCGCTCCTCGACAGCCTCGGCGCCCTCGGCGCGGTCGTCGCCGGCCATGCCGATGCACGTGGTGCGGTGGGCCGGACGAAGCCGGAAGCCCCCCGCGGCGCCGGCGGCGGCCTCCAAGCGGAACAGGGTGCCCTGGTCGCAGTCGTCCCGGGGTTCGAGCATGCCCTTCGCCGGGCCGGCGTCCATGACCGTCAGGCATCCCTTCCCCAACTGGGGGTGATGCCACTGGATGCGGTAAAAGCCCTCGCCGAACGGTTCGAGGTAGGTGCGCGGCACGGTCGCCCGGGCACAGGGCAGCTGGACGGCGACGGCGCTCCCGTAGGCGCCGCGCCGGTCGCGGCCGTCCGTCAGACAGAGGTCCGGTGTGCGGGCCGGACGCACGGTGACCCAGCCGTCGACCGGGGCCCGGGAGGCTCTGCCCGGGACGGCCGGTGCGCCGCTCGCGTCGGCCGAGGCCCTGGTCCCGGAACCGTCGGCGTCCCCGGCCCCGTCGGAGGTCTCCGGGAGCAGTCCCCAGGCGGCCAGGGCGAGCAGCGGGACGGCGAGACCGGCCGCGAGCAAGGCGGTGCGGCCGTCGGCCCGGCGGGGCCGCGCGCCGGCGGCCTCCTCGGTCCGCGGCGCGGGCTCGCCGTCCGCGTCCCGGCCGGGAGCGGGCGCCGAAGCGTCACGCTCGGCGATCCGTTCCCTCGCGTCCAGCCAGGCGTCGACCCGCTCCCCGTCCCCGCAGGCGCGCACGAACGCCGCCAGCACGTCGGGGCGCGGAAGGCTCGTCCGGCGCAGGATGTCGGCCAGGGTGCTGCGGGCCAGCACGTCACCGTTGCGGGCGGCCCGCTCCTCCAGGTCGCGGTACGTCAGCCCGGCATGCTCCTTGAGTCGCTGCATCGACGCGACGAAGTCGGCGGCGTCCCGGGCCTCGTACGGCGACAGCTCTCCCAAGTTCCCCATCCATGCATGGTGTTGCAGTGACGAGGCACGGGACAACGGTGGATCCGGTCACGCCTCTCCCGGCGACGGCGGGCGCGCGCCCGCGATCAGGCCGGGGAGACGGTCGCTTCGTAGAAGCAGAGATGGTCCTTGATCTCGGCGACGTCGGGCTTGGGATCGGGATAGGCCCAGACGAGGTCCGCCGCGTCCGGCAGCGACCAGTAGGACGCGGTTCCCTTGAAGGGGCAGTACGTGTGGGTGTCGGAGGGGGTCAGGAGGTCGAGCCGTACGTCCTCGGCGGGGATGTAGTACCGCACCGGACAGCCGGTCTCGCGCAGGACCAGCGCCCGCTCGGTCTCGGCCAGCACATGGTCTCCGTGGACGACCCTGATGTGCTGGTCGCCCTGCTCGATCGTGATCGTGTGTCCTTCGGTCATACCGGGGAAGCACCCGTCGGCCGCCGGTTCTTCCCGCGTACGGTGGCCGCATGCGTATCTGTGTCTTCCTCTCCGCCGCCGACCTCGACGACCGTTACACGCGTCCCGCGCGCGAGTTCGCCGAACTGCTGGGCAAGGGCGGCCACACGCTGGTGTGGGGCGGCTCTGACGTCGGCCTGATGAAGGTGGTCGCCGACGGTGTGCAGGAGGCGGGCGGCCGGCTGTGCGGGGTGTCGGTGGACTTCCTCGCGGCCAAGGCGCGGGAGGGCGCCGACGAGATGGTCATGGCGAAGGACCTCGCGGAGCGCAAGCGGCTGCTGCTGGAGAAGGCCGACGCGGTGGTGATCATGGTCGGTGGCACGGGCACGCTCGACGAGGCCACCGAGATCCTGGAGCAGAAGAAGCACGGCCACACCGACAAACCGGTCGTCCTGCTGAACACCGCGGGCTTCTACGACGGCCTCAAGCAGCAGTTCCGGCGCATGGAGGACGAGGGATTCCTGCCCCGCCCGCTCACCGACCTGGTGTTCTTCGCGGAGGAGCCGGTGGGCGCGCTGGCCTACCTGGAGGAGAGCGAGGGCATCGCGTAGCCCCTCGCCGATGCGAGCATGGCGGTCATGGCTATTCATGTGATCACCGGAGCGGGCTCCGGCATCGGCGCGGCCGTCGCCCGCGCTCTGCACGCGCGCGGGGACGAGCTCGTGCTGCACGCGCGCGACGCGGGCCGCGCCAAGGAACTCGCGGCGGAGTTCCCCGGCGCGCGGACCCTCGTCGGCGACCTGGCCGATCCCGACAAGCTGAGCTGGGCCTTCTCCCACCAGTCGCTCCCGGACCGGGTCGACTCCCTGCTGCACATCGCCGGTGTGGTCGATCTCGGCCCGGTCGGCGAGCTCACCCCGAAGTCCTGGCGCCACCAGCTCAACGTCAACCTGATCGCCCCGGCCGAGCTGACCCGGCACTTCCTGCCCCAACTCCGGGCCGCACACGGACACGTGGTGTTCGTGAACTCGGGCGCGGGCCTCAACGCCCACGCCGACTGGTCCGCGTACGCGGCGTCCAAGCACGGCCTGAAGGCCCTCGCCGACTCGCTCCGCCACGAGGAGCACAGTCACGGCGTCCGGGTCACCTCCGTCTACCCCGGCCGCACCGCCAGCCCGATGCAGGCCAAGGTCCACCAGCAGGAGGGCAAGGAGTACGACGCGTCGAAGTGGATCGACCCGGAGTCGGTGGCGACCACGATCCTGATGGCCCTCGACCTGCCCCGCGACGCGGAGGTCAACGACCTGACGGTACGACCGGGAACGTGACGGCGACGGGCGGGCAGGTCAGCCCGTCCGGCGTTTGAGGACGAGGCCGTTCAGGCCGAAGCGGGGGGTCCGGGGGCGGCAGCCCCCAGGGACGGCGACTTCCAGGGACGGCGCCCCCGGAGGGTTACGTAGGCTTCCGGGGTGAGCAACAGCACTCAGTTCAGCTTCGGCGGAGCCACCGGCATCGGCTCGATGCCCGGCGGCGACGCCCGTGAGACCGCCAAGACCGTCACGGGGTCCTTCGAGGACTTCCCGTTCCTCGCCGAACTGCCCGCCCGAGGACCCGGCGCCGACATGATCGGCCGCACCGCGGGCCTCCTCGTCGAGATGTACGCGCGCGTGGAGCCCAGCGGCTGGCGGCTCGGCGACCGGCCGGGACGGGACACCAGGCGGGCCCTGTCCTGGCTGGGGGAGGACCTCGACGCGCTGGAGGAGTTCACCCAGGGCTACGAGGGACAGGTGAAGGTGCAGGCGGTCGGCCCCTGGACGCTCGCCGCCGCGCTGGAACTGAGGAACGGCGAGGCCGTGCTCTCCGACCCCGGCGCCTGCCGCGACCTGGCCGGCTCCCTCGCCGAAGGCCTGCGCGACCACCTCGCCGAGGTCCGCCGCCGGGTGCCCGGCGGCCGGCTCGTGCTCCAGCTCGACGAGCCGTCCCTCACCGCCGTGCTCCGCGGCCACGTCAGGACCGCCAGCGGCTACCGCACCCACCGCGCCGTCGACCGGCAGATCGTGGAGGCCACGCTCCGGGACGTCGTCGGGGTGCACGGCGACGGCCCCGTCGTGGTCCACTCGTGCGCCCCCGACGTCCCGTTCGCCCTGCTGCGCCGGGCCGGTGCGGCGGCGGTCTCCTTCGACTTCTCGCTGCTCACCGAACGTGACGACGACGCGATCGGCGAGGCGGTGGAAGCCGGTACCCGGCTGTTCGCCGGTGTCGTGCCCGGCACGGACTCCGCATTGTCAGACCCTGCCGGTAGCGTCATGGGTGTCAGGACGCTGTGGCGCAGGCTGGGGCTGCAACCGGGGCTTCTCACGGAGGCGGTCACGCTCACGCCGACCTGCGGCCTCGCGGGGGCTTCCCCCGCGTACGCCCGCCAGGCCCTCGCCCACTGCGTCCGGGCGGCGAGATCCCTCGCGGACAACCCAGAGTAACGGGAGGACAACACGGTGGCCGGCGACAGGCAAGCGGAGACGACGGTGCCCACCGAGGCACGGGAGCAGCACGCGCAGCTCGCTGAGCAGATCGAGGAGCACCGCTTCCGGTACTACGTGAAGGACGCTCCCGTCGTCAGCGACGCGGAGTTCGACAGGCTCCTGCGCGCCCTGGAGGCGCTGGAGGAGGAGTATCCCGAGCTGCGCACGCCCGACTCGCCGACCCAGAAGGTCTCGGGCGCGTACGCCACGGATTTCACGGCCGTCCAGCACCGCGAGCGCATGCTGTCGCTCGACAACGCCTTCGACGACCTGGAGCTCGCCGCCTGGGCCGAGCGCGTCCACAAGGACGTCGGCGCCTCCGCGTACCACTTCCTGTGCGAGCTCAAGGTCGACGGCCTCGCCGTCAACCTCACGTATGAGAACGGCCGCCTCACGCGCGCGGCGACCCGCGGCGACGGCCGCACGGGCGAGGACATCACGCCCAACGTGCGCACCATCGCGGAGATCCCGGACCGCCTCGAAGGCGACGGCGTCCCGTCCCTCGTGGAGATCCGCGGCGAGGTCTACTTCCCGATGGAGAAGTTCGAGGAGCTCAACGCCCGTCTGGTCGAGGCCGGCGACAAGCCCTTCGCCAACCCGCGCAACGCGGCGGCCGGTTCACTGCGCCAGAAGGACCCGCGCGTCACCGCCTCCCGCCCGCTGCACATGGTCGTGCACGGCATCGGCGCCCTGGAGGGCTACGAGGGCATGACCCGCCTGTCCGAGGCCTACGACCTCCTCAAGACCTGGGGCCTGCCCACCTCCCGGCACAACAAGGTGGTCGGCGACCTCGACGGCGTACGGCAGTTCATCGCGTACTACGGCGAGAACCGGCACTCGGTGGAGCACGAGATCGACGGCGTGGTCGTCAAACTCGACGAGATCCGCCTCCAGGGGCGGCTCGGCTCCACCGCTCGTGCGCCGCGCTGGGCGATCGCGTACAAGTACGCGCCGGAGGAGGTCAACACCCGGCTCGTCAACATCCGGGTGGGCGTGGGCCGTACGGGCCGGGTGACGCCGTACGCCCAGGTCGAGCCGGTGACCGTGGCCGGGTCCGAGGTCGAGTTCGCCACCCTGCACAACCAGGACGTCGTCAAGGCCAAGGGCGTCCTCATCGGCGACACGGTCGTGCTGCGCAAGGCCGGTGACGTGATCCCGGAGATCCTCGGCCCGGTCGTCGACCTGCGCGACGGCAGCGAGCGCGAGTTCGTGATGCCGTCCGAGTGCCCCGAGTGCGAGACGCCGCTGCGGCCGATGAAAGAGGGCGACGTCGACCTGCGCTGCCCCAACGCCCGTACCTGCCCCGCCCAGCTGCGCGAGCGCCTGTTCTACCTGGCAGGCCGCAAGGCGCTGGACATCGAGCACTTCGGGTACGTGGCCGCGGCAGCCCTCACCAAGCCGCTGGAGCCGGAGGACCCGCCGCTGGCCGACGAGGGCGATCTCTTCGACCTCACCATCGACCGGCTGCTGTCCATCAAGGCCTACGTCCTCGACCAGGACAGCGGGCTGCCCAAGCGGGACCCGAAGACCGGCGAGGAGAAGATCGCCACGGTCTTCGCCAACCAGCAGGGCGAGCCGAAGAAGAACGCGCTCGCCATGCTGGAGAACATCGCGGCGGCCAAGGAGCGGCCGCTGGCGCGCATCCTCACCGGCCTGTCGATCCGTCATGTCGGACCGGTGGCGGCCGAGGCGCTGGCCCGCGAGTTCCGCTCGATCGAGCGCATCGAGCAGGCCACGGAGGAGGAGCTGGCGGGCACCGACGGGGTGGGCGCCATCATCGCGGCCTCCCTCAAGGAGTGGTTCGCCGAGGAGTGGCACCAGGAGATCCTGCGCAAGTGGAAGGCCGCGGGCGTCCGCATGGAGGAGGAAGGCTCCGGAGAGGACGAAGGCCCGCGCCCCCTCGAAGGGCTGACGGTCGTCGTCACCGGCACCCTCGAACACTTCACCCGTGACGGCGCCAAGGACGCCCTGCAGAGCCGTGGAGCGAAAGTGACCGGTTCTGTTTCGAAGAAGACGTCGTTCGTCGTTGTGGGTGACAATCCTGGATCGAAGTTCGACAAGGCGATGCAGCTCAAGGTGCCGGTTCTGAACGAGGACGGCTTCACCGTCCTGCTGGAACAGGGGCCCGAAGCGGCGGCCGAAGCGGCCCTTCCGATCGAGGAGTAGCGAACAGTGGCGGTTGAAGGCCACCCGATCGGCGCATACCAGATGCATACGGGTGGCCGGGGCGCATTCGGGCAACCGTCGACGACCGCTGCCCGTGGAAGCCTTCTGCGGCCTACTGTTGATATGTGCGCCTGCCGTGCCCAGCTGCGGTCGGTGCATCCCCTTTGTTCTGATGGGCCCCTGAAGAACGAAGGGGAAGGGTCTTCCAACGCGGCGCCGCCCGGGGTTGTCGGGCAACGGGCCGCGTGGCGTGGGCACCGCCGGCTGTGAGAGGGACGGGAATGGAACCGACCGAGAGCGCCGCCCCGGACTCAACGGTGCGCCGACGCCGGGTCGCCGGTGTCTGGTGGGAGAGGTGGACGGCGCGCTCCGGGCGACATCCGGGCGCGCAGGAGTACGTACCGCACACCGCACCGCTGCGCGCGCCCCTCAACGCGACACCGCACCCCACCCTGAACTACGGCGGCTCCGCCGCACCGCACCCCGGGCTGCCCGACGCCGAATCGGACCGGCATCTGTCCTGGCCCGCGCTGCCCGCCGCCGTCGTCGCGGCGGCCGGGTTCGCCCTCGGGGCCGGCTTCTACCGCGCCTTCACCGACAACCATGCGCTCTTCCCGTCCGGCACGGTCGGCTGGGCCCTGGCCGTGCTGGCCGGCGTGATCGTCGGCCACCTGGTTCTGCTCGGCCGCGCCCGCTGGTGGGGCGGCACCGGCTCCGGCGCCGCCCTCACCCTCGCCGTCCTTCTGCTGTACGGCTGGCTGCCCGCCGGCATGGTCAGCCTCACCGTCGTCGTCCTGGTCGGCATAGCCCGGCGCCACCGCTGGCGGCAGGGTGTTCTGCACGGCGCGGTGGACATCCTCGGCATCGGCGTGGGCGCGCTGCTGCTGGCCGCCTGCGGGCGGATACCGTCCGTGGAGCGCCCCTGGACCCCCGACAGCTGGACGGTCTACACCGGCCCCCAGGTGGCCTTGGCGGCCGTCGCCTACCTCGCCGTCACCCGCGTCCTGCTCTGGTACCTGCACGCCCCGCGCTCCGGCGGGCTGCCCACCGTCGCCCGGACGGCCCTGGTCAGACAGGGCCTGGTCGCGGTCGCCCTGCTGGGCATCGCCCCGCTGATCTGCGTGGTGGCCGTGGCCAAGCCGATCCTGCTGCCGCTGTTCGCCATCCCTCTCTTCGCCCTCGACTCCACCCTGTGGATAGCCCGCGCCCGCGCCGAGGAGCAACTGCGCGACCCGCTCACCGGGCTGCCCAACCGCCAGTGGCTCCTGGAGCGCATCTGGACCGCGCTGGACGACGCCGAGCGCATCGGCGCCCGGGCCGCCCTGATGCTGATCGACCTCGATCGTTTCCGTTCCGTCAACGACACCCTCGGGCATCTCGCCGGTG
Source organism: Streptomyces sp. NPDC051677 (assembly GCF_044453465.1). Classification (NCBI taxonomy): domain Bacteria; kingdom Bacillati; phylum Actinomycetota; class Actinomycetes; order Kitasatosporales; family Streptomycetaceae; genus Streptomyces; species Streptomyces sp. NPDC051677. The sequence continues at coordinate 108,758 of NZ_JBITCT010000026.1, read as the reverse complement.
ACCGGCTGCTGCTCCAGATAGCCGAGCGGCTGCGGGTCGCCCTGCCGCGCGGAGCGGAGGTCGCGCGGCTCGGCGGGGACGAGTTCGCCGTCTTACTGCCCGTCGCCGACTCCACCACCTCGGCGTCGCGGATCGCCCGCGCCCTGGTCTCCGACCTCAGCTCGCCCCTCGACCTCGACGGGCTCACCCTCGTCCTGGAGGCCAGCGCCGGCGTCGCCGTCTTCCCCGACCACGCACTCGACGCGGAGGGCCTGCTGCGCCGGGCCGACGTGGCGATGTACCAGGCCAAGCGGGACCGCACGGGCGTGGAGGTGTACGAGTCCAAGCGCGACTCCAACACCCCCGACCGGCTCGGTCTGCTGGGCGACCTGCGGCGCGCGCTCGACGCGCACGAGGTGCAGCTGCACTACCAGCCGAAGGTCCGCTTCGACGGGCAGGTGGCGGGGCTGGAGGCCCTGGTCCGGTGGGTGCACCCGGAGCGGGGGAAGGTGCCGCCGGACGAGTTCATAGCGATCGCCGAGTCGTCGGGCCTGATGCCGCATCTGACGGAGTACGTGCTGGAGACGGCGCTCGGGCAGGTCGCGCGGTGGCGGGCCCAGGGGCTGTTCGTGCCGGTCGCGGTCAACGTCTCCCCGCGCGACGTCCACACGCCGGGCTTCGCCGGTTCGGTGGCGGCCCGGCTGGCCCGGCACGGAGTGCCCGCGGGAGCGCTCCAACTGGAGATAACGGAACACGTCCTCCTGGAGGACCCGCAGCGCGCCGCCGCCACCCTCAACGGGCTGACCGGGCACGGCGTGAAGATGTCCCTGGACGACTTCGGCACCGGCTACTCCTCCCTGGTGCACCTGCGCCGACTGCCGGTCAGCGAGCTGAAGATCGACCGCTCCTTCGTGGCCCGGCTGGCCGTCGACACCGAGGACGCGGAGATCGTGCGCTGCACGGTCGACCTCGCGCATTCCCTGGGGCTGCTGGTGGTCGCCGAGGGCGTCGAGGACGACGAGACCTGGGAACGCCTGCGTGACCTGGGCTGCGACGCGGTGCAGGGCTGGCTGGTGGCCGCGGCGATGCCTCCCGAGGAGACGACGGCGTGGCTGCGGGCCCGGGGCTCACGCGGCTGGCAACGCCCCGCGGCAGCCCTCCCGGCAGCGGCCTCCGACGACTGACCGCCCCAGGCGGACAGCGGTCTCACGTCACCTGCGCCGCGAAGTGGCCGATCAGCAGCTGCGGGCCTGGGGCGTGCGCGGCCTCCGGGAGGCGGCCGCCGCGCCCGTACAGGCGCGCCCAGTACGTCTCCGTGAGGAGAGCCACGTCGTCGCCCTCCGCCGCGATCGGCGCCACGGCCGCCGCGATGTCGCCGAAGGCCTCCCGCAGCGCCGCCGGGCCTCCGGCGTCGCGCACGGGAAGTCCACGGCGTGCGTGAACATCACGTCGCACAGGGCGGGCCGGCGTCGCCCGAAGGCGATGTACCCCTCGCCCACCGCCCCCCAGCCCAGCACACGCCGCCCCGGACCCCGCCGCCCCGGACCCTGTTGCCGCGGGCCCTGTTGTCCCGGACTCGGCTGTCCCGGGCCCTGTTGCCGCGGGCCCTGTTGTTCCGGGCTCCGTTGCCGCGGGCCCTGTTGCCGCGGACTCCGTTGTCCCGGGCCCCGCTGCCGCGGACCCTGTTGTTCCGGGCCCTGTTGCCGCGGGCCCTGTTGCCGCGGACTCCGTTGTCCCGGGCCCTGTTGCCGCGGACTCCGTTGTCCCGGGCCCTGTTGCCGCGGACTCCGCTGTCCCGGGCCCCGTCGCCCCGGGCCCCGCCGCCGTGGCCCACGTCCGTGTCGCCCGTAGGTCCGGCGCCGGTTTCGCGCGGCCCGCCGCCGCGGCCGCCGCCGTGGTCGCGTCCTTGCCCAGCCCGTCTCCGCCGCCGGTCACGGCGTCCCGGCCCGGCCGGAGGGCGACGCCGGCGCCACCGCCGAGACCTGGTACACGGTGTGCTTGGCGATCGTGCCGGTCGGCGACATCCTGACAGTCCTGCGCCACGGCGGAGCCAAGGCCGTCGCCTTCAAAATCCACTTCGCCACGGCCGTGTCGTGCTCGTCACCGCCGCACTGCTCTTCGCCGTTTGACGGGACCCGGCCGGTCTCACGATCGTCCGCGGGGCAAACCGTTTCACGGGCATGTCGCACCGCCCCCTAGGATTGGGCCCAAACCACACACTCACTCCACCCCAGAGGAACGCTGCATGCCTGGCATCACGCGCGAGGAGGTCGCCCACCTCGCCCGGCTGGCGCGTCTGGAGCTGAAGCCCGAAGAGCTCGAACACTTCGCGGGACAGCTGGACGACATCATCGGCGCGGTCGCCCGCGTCAGTGAGGTCGCCGACCAAGACGTACCGCCGACCTCGCACCCGCTCCCGCTGACGAACGTCATGCGGGCGGACGAGGTCCGTCCGTCGCTCACCCCCGAGCAGGCGCTCTCCGGCGCCCCGGCCCAGGAGCAGCAGCGTTTCAAGGTGCCGCAGATCCTGGGGGAGGACTAACCGCCATGACGGACAACGTCAACATCATCAAGCTCACGGCCGCCGAGACCGCCGCGAAGATCGCCTCCGGCGAGCTCACGGCCGTCCAGGTCGCCGAGGCCCACCTGGCGCGCATCGAGGCCGTCGACGAGAAGGTCCACGCCTTCCTGCACGTCGACCGCGAGGGCGCGCTCGCGCAGGCCCGCGCCGTCGACGAGAAGCGTGAGCGCGGCGAGAAGCTCGGGCCCCTCGCCGGCGTCCCGCTCGCACTCAAGGACATCTTCACCACCGAGGGCATCCCGACGACCGTCGGCTCGAAGATCCTCGAGGGCTGGATCCCGCCGTACGACGCGACGCTCACCAAGCGGCTGAAGGCCGCCGACGTCGTCATCCTCGGCAAGACCAACATGGACGAGTTCGCCATGGGGTCCTCCACCGAGAACAGCGCCTACGGCCCGACCGGCAACCCGTGGGACCTCACCAAGATCCCCGGCGGCTCCGGCGGCGGCTCCTCCGCCGCCCTCGCCTCCTACCAGGCGCCCCTCGCCATCGGCACCGACACCGGCGGCTCCATCCGCCAGCCGGCCGCCGTCACCGGCACGGTCGGCGTGAAGCCGACGTACGGTGCGGTCTCGCGCTACGGCATGGTCGCCTTCTCCTCCTCCCTCGACCAGGGCGGGCCCTGCGCGCGTACGGTCCTGGACGCGGCGCTGCTGCACGAGGTCATCGCCGGGCACGACCCGCTGGACTCCACCTCCATCGACGCGCCCGTCCCGCCGGTCGTCGAGGCCGCCCGCAACGGCAGCGTCGAGGGCATGCGCGTCGGCGTCGTCAAGCAGTTCCGCGGTGAGGGCTACCAGGCCGGCGTCATCCAGCGGTTCGACGAGTCCGTCGCGCTGCTGAAGGAACTGGGCGCCGAGATCGTCGAGCTGGACTGTCCGTCCTTCGACCTGGCCCTGTCGGCGTACTACCTGATCGCGCCGTCCGAGTGCTCGTCCAACCTGGCCCGCTTCGACGGCCTGCGCTACGGCCTGCGCAGCGGCGACGACGGCAGCCACTCGGCCGAGGCCGTCACCTCCCTCACCCGTGAGGCGGGCTTCGGCCCCGAGGTGAAGCGCCGCATCATGCTCGGCACGTACGCGCTCAGCTCGGGCTACTACGACGCCTACTACGGCTCCGCCCAGAAGGTCCGCACGCTCATCACGCGGGACTTCGAGAAGGCCTTCGAGCAGGTGGACGTCATCGTCTCGCCGACGACCCCCACCACCGCCTTCGCGATCGGCGAGCGTGCCGACGACCCGATGGCGATGTACCTGGCCGACCTGTGCACCATCCCGACCAACCTGGCGGGCAACGCCGCCATGTCGCTGCCCTGCGGTCTCGCCCCGGAGGACAACCTCCCGGTGGGCCTTCAGATCATCGCCCCGGCGCTGAAGGACGACCGGCTTTACAAGGTCGGCGCCGCCGTCGAGGCAGCGTTCGTGGAAAGGTGGGGTCACCCGCTCCTCGAGGAGGCTCCGTCGCTGTGAGTGCACTGAACAAGGCCAAGGGCTTCAAGAAGTCCAAGTCCGGTACGTACCTGTCCATGGCCGGCACGGCCTTCGGCGCGTTCGGCGTGGCCAAGCAGATCAAGAAGGCCCGCGCCGAGAACGACACGCTGCGGCTGATCGACGCCACCGTGACCGGGGTCGCGATCATCACCGGCCTGGCCATCCTGTACCGCGAGCTGAAGCGGCTGGGCGACGACGACGTCCTGCTGGGCTGAGAGGGAAGTTTCACCGTGACCACCACGATCGACCTGGTGTCGTACGAGGACGCGCTGGCGTCGTACGACCCCGTCATGGGCCTTGAGGTCCATGTCGAACTCGGCACCAAGACGAAGATGTTCTGCGGCTGTTCGACCGAACTCGGTCAGGACGCCAACACGCAGACCTGCCCCACCTGCCTCGGCCTGCCCGGCGCGCTCCCGGTCGTCAACGCGATCGGCGTCGAGTCCGCGATCAAGATCGGTCTCGCACTGAACTGCGAGATCGCCGAGTGGTGCCGTTTCGCCCGGAAGAACTACTTCTATCCGGACATGCCGAAAAACTTCCAGACCTCCCAGTACGACGAGCCGATCGCCTTCAACGGCTACCTCGACGTCCAGCTGGAGGACGGCGAGACCTTCCGCGTGGAGATCGAGCGCGCCCACATGGAGGAGGACACCGGCAAGTCGACGCACGTCGGCGGCGCCACCGGCCGCATCCACGGCGCGTCCCACTCCCTGCTGGACTACAACCGCGCCGGCATCCCGCTCATCGAGATCGTCACCAAGCCGATCGAGGGCGCGGGCGAGCGTGCTCCCGAGGTCGCCAAGGCCTACGTCCGTGAGCTGCGCGAGCTCATCAAGGCGCTCGGCGTCTCCGAGGCCCGCATGGAGATGGGCCAGATGCGCTGCGACGTGAACCTGTCGCTGCGCCCGAACGGCACCGAGAAGTTCGGTACGCGCTCGGAGACGAAGAACGTCAACTCGCTGCGGTCCGTGGAGCGTGCGGCCCGCTTCGAGATCCAGCGGCACGCGGCCGTGCTGTCGTCCGGCGGCACGATCATCCAGGAGACCCGCCACTTCCACGAGGACACCGGGTCGACGACCTCGGGCCGCGTGAAGGAGGAGGCCGAGGACTACCGGTACTTCCCGGAGCCCGACCTCGTCCCGGTCGCCCCGTCCCGTGAGTGGGTCGAGGAGATCCGCGCCGGGCTGCCGGAGCTGCCGCTGGTCCGCCGGGGCCGGCTGCTCGCCGAGTGGGGCATCTCCGCCACCGACATGCAGTCGATCCTCAACGCCGGTGCGCTGGACCTGATCGTCGCCACGATCGACGCCGGCGCCGACTCGGCCTCCGCCCGCAAGTGGTGGATGGGCGAACTGGCGCGCAGCGCCAACGAGTCCGCGAAGTCCCTGGACGAGCTGGCCATCACGCCCGACCAGGTCGCGCGGGTCGCCCAGCTCGTGTCGTCCGGCGACCTGAACGACAAGCTGGCCCGTCAGGTCATCGAGGGCGTCCTCGCGGGCGAGGGCGCCCCGGACGAGGTCGTCGAGAAGCGCGGTCTGAAGGTCGTCTCCGACGAGGGCGCGCTCACCGCCGCCGTCGAGGAGGCCATCGCCGGCAACCCGGGCATCGCCGACAAGATCCGCGGCGGCAAGGTGGCCGCGGTCGGCGCCCTGGTCGGCGCGGTGATGAAGGCCACGCGCGGTCAGGCCGACGCGGCCCGCGTCAAGGAGCTGATCCTTCAGCAGCTGGGCGTCAGCGAGGGCTGAGTCCCGCCGACTCCCGCCCGAGTCGCGCGAGATTCCCCCAGGGGTGCACCGCAAAACGGTGCACCCCTGCTCGCGTTCTCGGTCCGACGCGCTACGCTCCCCCGCCATGAGTGCACGAACCGACTCCGAACCCCACAGCGACATAGAGGACCCGGACGAGGAGTACGGCACCGAGGACGCCCGCCGGGCCCGCTGGACGGCGACCGGCGCCGGAGCACTGCTCACCCTCGCCGGCCTCGCCGCGTCCCTCCTGCGTCTCACCGGCTCCGCCCCGGCCCTCGTCCCGGCGGCCTACGCCCTCGGCGCCGCCGTCTGCGCCCTCGCGGCCCTCCTGGGCTCCCGCGGCCGTACCCGGCGCGCGCTGTGGCTGCTGATCGCCGGGGTGATGGTGATGGCGTTCGGCGACCAGTCGGACTGACTCGCCCGGCGCGGACCCGCCCGACGGTGACACGTGCCCGACGTGCCCTGACACCGCGGCCGTTATTGTCCTGTGATCTGCCTCCCACTCCGGTGAAATGACGCACGAACGCCTCAAACGATCTTCATCGCCTGCGAGAGTGTCCACGCATTGCTCATACGTTCTTTGCGGGCTGTTCAGGTCAAGCACGACTGTTCACGACTGTTCCCGGTCAAAGATCCACAATTCACCCCCGGGAGCGCGTCGGTGGCAGCCCTTGCACGTTGGTGTGTACGCAACCGCCTCGTCACGACCCTGCTCTGGCTCCTCGTCCTCGGCGGCACGGCCACCGCCGCCGTCCTCACCGGCTCCGCCTACTCCAACGACTACGAGGTCCCCGGCACCGAGTCGGGCCGCGCCACACAGCTGCTCGCGGAGGGCTTCCCGGATCTCGGCGGGGACAGCGACACCGTCGTCTGGCGCACCGACTCGGGCACCGTCCGCGCCGCCGACGTCGAGCAGACCATGACCCGCACGCTGGAGCAGATCGCCGACCTGCCCGGCGTGGCCTCCGTCGCCGGCCCCTACGACGACCAGGGCAGGGCACAGATCAGCAAGGACGGGCACACGGCGTACGCCACCGTCGTCTTCGAGGACCGCGCCGAGGACATCGACCGCGGCGAGGCGCAGGCCGTCGTCGACACCGCCGAGGCCGCCGGGAACGACGGGCTCCAGGTCGAGCTGGGCGGCAGCGCGATCGCGCTGACCGAGTCCTCCGGCGGGCATCTCGCCGAGGTCGTCGGCGTGGTCGTCGCCGCGGCCGTGCTGTTCCTGGCCTTCGGCTCGCTCGCCGCCTCGCTGCTGCCCATCGCCACCGCCCTGGTCGGCGTCGGCACCGCGTACGCCGGGATCGTGCTCCTCGGACACGCCATGACCGTCGCCGACTTCGCGCCCATGCTCGGCATGCTCATCGGGCTCGGCGTCGGCATCGACTACGCGCTGTTCATCGTGACCCGGCACCGGCGCGGGCTGAAGCGGGGGCTCACGGTCACCGAGGCCGCCGCCAACGCCGTGGCGACGACCGGGCGCGCCGTCGTCTTCGCGGGCGCCACCGTGTGCATCGCCCTGCTCGGCATGCTGATCCTGCGACTGAGCTTCCTCAACGGCGTGGCGATCGCCGCCTCCCTCACCGTCGTGCTCACCGTCGCCGCCTCCGTGACCCTGCTGCCCTCCCTGCTGGCCTGGATCGGCATGCGCGCCCTCAGCCGACGCGAACGCCGCCGCCTCGCCGAGCACGGGCCGCAACCCGAGCTGCCGACCGGGCTCGCCGCCCGCTGGTCGGCGTTCGTGGAGAGGTGCCCCAAGCTGCTCGGCACGCTCGCCCTCGTCGTCATCGCCGTCCTCGCCCTGCCCGCCTTCGCCCTCCGCCTGGGCACCTCCGACCAGGGCAACGCCCCGAAGTCGGCCACCACCCGCCAGGCCTACGACCTCCTCGCCGACGGCTTCGGGGCGGGCGTCAACGGCCCGCTGACCCTGGTGACCCGTGTCGACGGCGCCGAGGACAAGCTCGCCCTGGACAACCTCGACGCCGCCCTGCGCACCACCGAGGGCGTCGCGTCGGTGACGCCGGTGACCTACGACTCGGGCGGACACACCGCCTACCTCACGGTCGTGCCGGAGTCCTCCCCGCAGTCGCAGCACACCAGCGAGCTCGTCGACCGGCTGCGCACCGAGGTGCTGCCCCGGGCCGAGGCCGGCACCTCCCTCGACGTGCAGGTGGGGGGCGTGACGGCGGGCTACGACGACTTCGCGGACGTCATCGTCGGCAAACTGCCGCTGTTCGTGGGCGTCGTCATAGGCCTGGGCTGTCTGCTGCTTCTGCTGGCCTTCCGGTCCGTCGGCATCCCGCTGAAGGCCGCCGCGATGAACGTGGCCGCCGTCGCCGCCGCGTTCGGGATCGTCGTGGCCGTGTTCCAGTGGGGCTGGGGGAGCGAGCTGCTGGGCCTCGGCCGCGCGGGCCCCATCGAGCCCTTCCTGCCGGTCATCATGGTGTCGGTCCTCTTCGGCCTCTCCATGGACTACCAGGTCTTCCTGGTCAGCCGGATGTACGAGGAGTGGCTGGAGACCGGCGACAACCGGCGCGCCGTCCGCGTGGGCCTGGCCGAGACCAGTCGGGTGATCAACTCCGCCGCGGTCATCATGATCTCGGTCTTCCTCGCCTTCGTCCTCAGCGGCGACCGGGTGATCGCCATGTTCGGCATCGCGCTCGCCGCCGCCGTCGCCCTCGACGCCTTCGTCCTGCGGACCCTGCTCGTGCCCGCCCTCATGCACCTGCTCGGCGGCGCCAACTGGTGGCTGCCCCGCTGGCTCGACGACCGGCTGCCGCGGATCAGCATCGAACCGCCCGAGTGCCGCGCGGCCCATGAGAGGCTCGCGGAGGCAATGGAGGAACTGGAGAAGGAGCCGCGGCCGGATGTACGCGATATCGCTGGGTGACGACGGAGCCGAACTGCGCCCCCTGGAGCTCTGGCACGCCGAGGAGTTCCTGGCGCACCTGGAGCGCGGCCGGGAGTTCATCAACCAGTACGTCCCCTTCGGCTCGAAGGCCGAGGACGTGGCCGGCGCGCGCGAGGTGCTCCAGCGGTACGCCGACATGCGCGCCGCCGACACCGGCTCCCTGCACGGCATCTGGCTGGACGGCACGCTCGTCGGCGGGGTGCTCTTCCTCAACTTCGACGCCGAGGCCGCGAACTGCGAGGTCGGCTGCTGGCTGGAGCCCGCCGCCACCGGGCGCGGACTGATCACCCGGGGCATCCGGGTGCTGATCGACTTCGCCGTGGACCAGCGCGGCGTCGAGCGGATCGAGTGGGTCGCGTCCGCGGGGAACACCCCCAGCCTGAACGTCGCCCGGCGGCTGGGGATGACCCGCGACGGCGTGCGCCGGCAGGCCTACCCCTATCGTGGGGTGCGGCACGACCTCGAAGTGTGGTCCGTGCTGGCCCAGGAGTGGCGCGACGCACGCGCGCGCGGCGCTCACAACGATCATTAAGGGACCTCTCAGAGAGCGTCCGTACGGTGCGAGGTATGGGAACCAAGACTGCTGACGAGGCCGGCGCCGAGACCGGTGCCGAGACCGGCGCCGAGACGAAGACCGACGAGGAGAAGGTGGACGTCACCAAGACCGACGCCACGGACGAGGTGACCGCAGAGGCGCCGGGCGCCGAGGAGGACGCCGACGACGCCGAGGAGTTCCTCGCCGAGGACGGTGCGGCAGCCGCGGACGCCTCCGTCGGCGTCGGCCAGGGCGCGGGCGCCGTCGTCTCCGCCGCGCTCGGCTTCGTCTCCCTCACCGGCAGCTGGATCGGCACGGTCGCCGCCCAACGCGAATCCATTTTGGGCCAGATGGAGAGCTCGTCGAGCGGGACCCCCAGCGTCGCCGTTCAGCTCAAGGACACCTACGGCGACCCTTGGCAGACCACCGCCCTGTGGGCCGGCCTGTTCGCGCTGACCGCGCTGGTCGTCGGCGTCGTCGTGCTGGCCCGCCCGGCCTTCGGCAGCCCCGCCCGTCCGCAGGCGGCCTGGATCAAGTCGGTCTCCTGGGCCGGCGTCGCGCTCGGCGTCATCGGCCTGCTCCTGGCCGTCCTGAAGTACACCGACGCACTGCTCGGCCTGCCCTCCGCAGGCTGAGTCCCCGCACGTCACGAGGGGTCTTAGGCCGACCGTAAGCACCTTACGGCCGACCTGAGGCCCCTCAGGCGCGTCTAAGGCGCCCCCCGCCGCCGAAGATGCGGAACTCTCCCGATGTGGCGCACCCCTCTGGGAGACGAAGGTGGAGGCATCGCAACAAGCGAAGCCGAAAACCACCTTCCAAGGGGACTTCCACCATGTACGAGCACGAACTCCACCAGGCCCGTTCCGCCGAACTGCTCCGCCGGGCCGCACACGAGCGGCTGGCCCGCGAGGCCGTCCGCGGCCGTCGCGCCGCCCGCCGGGAAGCGGCGGAACGCGCCGCCGTAGAACGGTCGGAAGGCGGCGCCGAGAGCGAGTCGCATACCCACCTCCTGCGTCGGCTCCGGTTCGCCCGACCGGCGTGACCGCCGACGCACCCGAGGGCGGCCGCACGGGGGTCGGCCGCCCTCCCCCCAAATCCCCACCGCCCCCCACCAACCCTCCGACCCCACCCACCGACCCTCCGGTGCCGTCCGCCGGGTCTCCGGCCCCGCGCACCGGTTCTCCGGCGTCGTCCGCCGTGCCTCCGACGCCGCCCACCGGTCCTCCGGCCTCGCCCACCGGGTCTCCGGTGCTGTCGGGCGGGCCCCCG